>WRII01000032.1 GCA_009782825.1 Peptococcaceae bacterium | reverse complement strand
ATATCAGGGGGCTGTGAAATCGTCAAGGAAAAATACTCAAAAGCTAGATTTATCAAGATGTTTTGCGGTTGCGCTCAACTCCATGTGAGTATGTGGTTAGAAAAAAGGACGGGAACTAGAGATAAATCTAAAGCTTTGAGGTTGACCAGACCTCCTAGGCTTTCGGGTAGCTCAGATATTTGAAGCCACTCTAACCCCAGAGTTTCCAGATTAACCAACTTGCCAATACGTTCATCCAGTTGGGTGAGCTTGTTGTTCTTCCCTATGTCCAGTTCTTGCAGTTGGGTCATGTCAAATAAGACATCATCCAATTCCCTCAAACTATTCTTAGATAAATTCAGTTTTGTCAACTTGGGTAATGCCGATAAGCGCTTATCCAACCTGGTCATACGATTTTCGCTCAAATCAAGCTCCTGCAATTCGGTCATTGTAAATAAATTGTCAGGCCAATTCTGAACTCCAATGAGCTTTTTTGACAAATTTAAGCTCGTTTTACCGTCCTTTTTGGCTTTGTCAATTGCTTCGATTAGCTTCTGGATAGCTTTTTCCCGTTTTTGAGCTGCTTTCTCAGCTTTTTGAGTCAGGTCTTTCTTGAGAACAATTTTTATCACATCTTCAAAGCCGATGTCGTCGCCATCGCGGCCTCTTCCGAAGAAATCTTCGACACTATAATCCGGCTCAGCAAATGTGTCCTTATCATCAATGACAAGCCCCTCAAATTCTTTGATATCCAAATAGCCATCTAAATTAATAATATATCCCGCCTTGACAGACCCGGGAAAATAGGACGCGCCATGGTTATAAAAGCCCAATATGACATTCCGAAGGGTTGTTTTCCCATGGATGCCCACCCATGAGCCGCCGATGATCAGGTTGTTGGCCTCCAGATTGCCCTTGACCAACAAAGACATACCGCCGTCGCAATTATCATTGAAAATATTGCCTTTGACAGTAAGATTGCCGTTTACGTATAAGCCGTAAGCATACTTCTGATGATCGGGAAGTTGAGCAAGGATATCGCGTGTGAGCTTTGTCTGCTGTCCATCTTGTACCATAATGATGTTTTCCAGTGCAATTCCCAGGCGGCTGAGAGATTCCGGTTCGCTGAAGTCCCATTCCTCCTCAATAGAGAAGTTTCCACTTTCTCCAAGGTCAATGAGTAAATCCCCATCATACACCAGGAGATAGGGTTCGTATAAGGAACGAAGAAAAGATCCGCCAGTCAAATTGTCAATACCAAAAATTCTGTTTGCTTCCTCTCCGGACATACATTGAAATGTTTTTTTGTTATTCTCGTCCCTCATAATATCACTGCCGGATTCAATATAACCCTTCTTGGCCTTTTCAGCAACCAGTTTCGCAGCCGCTGCTTGGCACATGATTTCTGTGTCAAAGGATTTGACGGAGGTTTGCCCGGCAGTGCCTCTCTTGCCGTAAGTGACGGTGAAACCGCAGCCCTCAATATCAATATTCCAAAACTTGTTAGAGTTCCCCTCTTGGAAAATAAAGCATCTTTTCATGGGTTTTCACCTTTTTCTTAAATTTTTTATTTCTTTAAATGCGTTGCTGGCACGTGGATTCAGCCCAACAGGAAACAAGGCATTCGATAAGAGAATTGTAGCATAAATAACACTATTTTGTCACTCTTGTGTTTCCATTGACCGCGAGCATAATGTCGAGTAAAATGACTTTATGCTCTTGCTTTATTAATGAAAAGGTGCGTGAGGATTTTGATCAATAGGGCTTAAATAGAGATGGTTGACGATGTAGAGAGGAGGTGAAGGGTATGAACCCTGTGGAAACGATGATACCCCAGAAACAGCCCGCCAACCAGATGCAGCCGATTCGTACGGCGGTGCTGGCGTCCGGGCGCGGCAGTAATTTGCAGGCGTTGATTGACGCGTGGCGTTTGGGGGAACTGCCGGTGGAGTTTGTGGGTGTGGGGTCGGATCGGCCTGGGGTTCAGGCATTGGAACGTGCGCGGAAGGCGGGGATTCCGGTATGGACTTTTGATGCTGGCGCCCGGGGCGCCCGCGAGGAGAGTATGGCGCAATGGCTGGATGAAACTCGGGCGCAATTGCTGCTGCTGGCCGGATATATGCGTTTGCTGAGCGAGGCTTTTGTCCGGAGTGCAGGGATGCCGATTCTGAATATTCATCCGTCTCTGCTGCCGGATTTTCCGGGACTTCACGCCCAAAGGCAGGCCTTGGAGGCGGGAGCCAAATTCAGCGGGTGCACAGTGCATTATGTGGATGAGGGGATGGATACGGGTCCGGTGATTTTGCAGCGGGTGGTGCCGGTATTGGCAGGGGACAATGAGGAGAGCCTGTCTCAGCGCATTTTAGAGGCTGAACATCTGCTCTATCCGGAGGCGGTTCGGCTGGTGTGCCGCAATATGATTAATAAGAAAGCGAGGGGTTAGGATGGCCAGGAGAGCCTTACTGAGTGTTTCTGATAAAACAGGCATTGTGGATTTTGCCAAAGGGTTGGCGGAGCTGGGGTTTGAGTTGGTTTCCACAGGGGGCACCTATAAAAAATTGACGGACAATGGACTTGATGTTCTTTACATAAGTGCGGTGACAGAGTTTCCGGAAATTCTGGATGGACGGGTCAAGACCCTTCATCCCCGGGTTCATGGGGGAATCTTGGCGAAAGATACACAAGAACATAGAAATCAGTGCCGGGATCAGGGGATTGACTTCATTGATCTGGTGTGTGTTAACCTGTATCCTTTTGTGGAGACGATTTCCCAGCCGGATGTGTCTTGGGCGGAGGCCATAGAAAATATTGACATTGGCGGACCGGCCATGATTCGGGCAGCGGCAAAGAACCATGAGCGGGTTATTGTGGTGGTATGCCCCAGTAATTATGATGTTGTTCTGGAAAGCCTTAAACTGGAGGAGGGCCAAACGAACCAGACGAACCAGACGGACCAAACGAACCAGACGGAGAGGTTAAGAACACCAGATCCAAGTGAAGGATATCAGCCTCATCTGGGGGATGTCGGCGCCGATGGTAACGGGGGCGCGGATATGCGCAAAAAACTGGCTTGTGAGGCGTTTGCCCATACGGCTGCCTATGATGCGGCTGTGGCTGACTATTTCCGGCGCAGCACAGAAACTCTGGAAGAATATACGTATCCGCACAGTATGCATGTTGTGGCGGATAAGATTCAGATGCTGCGGTATGGTGAAAACCCGGGTCAGAAAGCTGCTGTCTATGCGGATAGGAAGGCGGGGGCAGGGATGTTGGTGCGGGGGAAGCAATTGCAGGGCAAGGAACTTTCCTACAATAACTGGGCGGATATGGATTCGTCCTGGGCTTTAGTTAATGAGTTTGCCTCCTGTGCGTGCGCGATTATCAAGCATACTAATCCATGCGGCTTGGCAGTGGGAGAAAATGTTTTTGAGGCGTATGAACGGGCTTTGGCGTGTGATCCGTCGTCGGCTTATGGAGGCATTATTGCTTTTAACCGTCCTATTGATGGGAAAACGGCGGCGGTGGTTCGCGAACGGTTTTATGAAGTGATTGTGGCGCCGGATTTTGACCAGGAAGCTCAAGGGTTTTTGTCGGAGAAAAAGAACCTCAGGCTGTTCGCGATGAACCCAGGGGGGAACTCGATGGGGAACTCGATGGAATCTGCCTCCCAATGGCGTGGGTTGGGGTATTCTCTTAAATCCATTGGCGGGGGGTTCTTGGTTCAGGATGAGGATAGGGGATCTTCTGCCCAGATGCAGTGGCGGGTTGTTTCAGCCTTGCAGCCGACTCAGGGGGATTTGGAGGAAATGAGTTTTGCTTGGACGGCCTGTAAGCATGTGAAGTCTAACGCTATTGTGGTCTCCAACTACCGCCAGATTCTGGGGGTGGGAGCGGGACAGATGAACCGAGTGGGGGCCGCGGCTATTGCGTTGGAACAGGCTGGGATGCGTTCGCGAGGGGCATATCTGGCGTCGGACGCTTTCTTTCCTTTTGCGGATACGGCTGAATTGGCGGCGCAATATGCGATTCGGGCTATTATTCAAACGGGAGGATCGGTGCATGACGCGGATGTGATTGATACGGTGGATAAGTTGGGACTCATTATGGTGTTTACCAATCGGCGGCATTTTAAGCATTAGTCTACTTAGTTACAGTTCCTTAGGCGCCTGACACTCTGTTTATTTGGGGGGGGATGTTTATGCCGGGTCAAGGATTAGGACTCGTTGACGGTTTTGAATATGCAGGGATCCGGGTCGGGGGCAAGAAAAATAATATTGGATTGGTTTTTTCCACAGTTGAGAATACGGTTGGCGCTGCTGTTTATACCAAAAGCGATATTGTGGCGGCGCCGGTGATTCTCTCAAAAGAAATGGACGCACATTCCCCTCGCAAGAGAGCTGTTATGATTAACAGCGGAACAGCCAATGCGTTCACAGGACGCCAGGGGGTGGCGGATGCGCGGGAAATGATAAAAAAGCTGGCGGAGACATTGGCTATTGAGGAGCATGAATGCTATGTGGGGTCGACGGGTGTGATCGGGGAGAAGCTGGAGATCGATCATATTGTTGGTGGGATTGAGGAGCTGGTTCGGAGCAAAAACAGGGAAAACAGCGCCGATTTCATTGAGGCGATCATGACAACAGATACAAAAATGAAACAAAGCTCGGTGAGTTTGGAGCTGGACCATAAAGAGGTTCATATGGCTGCCTGTGCTAAGGGGTCTGGGATGATTATGCCTGATATGGCGACAATGCTCTGTGTTGTCACAACGGATGTCAGCATACAGCCTGATCTGCTGCAGGAGGCCCTTAGGCAGTGTGTAAAAACAACAATGAATTGTGTGACTGTGGATGGAGATACCAGTACCAATGATACGGTCTTTATCTTGGCCAATGGAGTGGCGGGAAATCGGACTATTTGCCAACAGGATGAAAACTATGACCGATTTGTGGAGAAGCTGACTGAGCTGTTGGAAGAGATGGCGAAACAGATTGTTCATGACGGGGAGGGGATTACAAAATTTATTACGCTGCGGATACGTCAGACACCCAGTGAAGAGACGGCTAAGAAAATAGCCTTTTCGATCGCGAATTCTCCGTTGGTAAAAACGGCGATGTTTGGGGAAAGCTTGAATTGGGGCCGTCTGATGATGGCGATAGGAAAGGCGCAGACGGGGATTGACTGTTCCCGGATTGATATCATCATTAACGGGGTTCAAATCTTGAGGGACAGTGAGCTCTTGGGCAGTGAGGCCTATGACGCGGCACAGAATTCTTTGAAGGGCTATGAGAATACGATTGAGATCGATTTCAAAGCGGGAGATCAAGAGTACCGGGTGTGGACTTGCGATTTTTCTTATGACTATGTGAAGATAAATGCGGATTATTTGACTTGAGTACTCACTTGAGTACTCATAAGAAGGGAAAGAACATAATGTCTCAAGCATATAAAACAGGCCTAACCATTCTGGTAGTAGGCTCAGGAGGACGGGAACATGCATTGGCATGGAAATTAGCTCAGAGTCCGCGTTGCGCGCGTCTTTTTGTAGCGCCGGGGAATGCCGGAACAGCGGCTTGGAATGTGGATATAAGGGGTGACGATTTTGCGGGGCTGGCTGACCTTGCCCGCCGGGAAGGTGTGGATCTGACTGTTGTGGGGCCGGAGGGGCCGTTGTGCCAGGGAATTGTTGACGTTTTCCAGGAACAGGGCTTGAAAATTTTTGGGCCCAGCCGTCAGGCGGCACAGTTGGAAGGGAGCAAGGTTTTTGCCAAGGATCTGATGCGGCAAGCGGGGATTCCGACGGCGGCGTACCGGGTTTTTGACAATAAGGATGAGGCCTTGGCGTATTTGGATCAGTACGGCGCCCCTGTGGTAGTTAAGGCCGATGGGTTGGCTGCGGGCAAAGGAGCGATTGTGGCGCTTACTTATGAGGAGGCTGTGAGGGCTGTTGAGCATATCATGGGCGGAGGTTTGGGGGAAGCTGGGAAGCGCGTGGTCATTGAGGAGTGCTTGGTGGGTCAGGAAGTTAGTTTCTTCTGCGTGTGTGACGGTCAGACAGCTTTGCCTCTGCTGGCGGCGCAGGATCATAAGAGGCTGAGGGATCATGATGAGGGGCCGAATACGGGTGGGATGGGCGCTTATGGGCCGCCTGTTTTTTGGAACGAAGACCTGGAAAAGACGATCATGGATTCCGTAGCGAATCCCACACTGGAGGCTATGGCAGATGCCGGCGCGCCTTTTGTGGGAGTGTTGTTTATTGGCCTGATTCTGACAGAGGCGGGGCCTAAGGTTTTGGAATACAACGTTCGCTTTGGGGATCCGGAAACGCAGATTTTGATGATGCTTCTGGCCTCGGATCTTGTGGAGGTGCTTGAGGCTTGTGTGGAAGGGGCTCTGGCGGGGAAATCTCTCTGTTGGCATCCGGGGGCGGCTTTGTGTGTTGTTATGGCGGCGCCGGGGTATCCGGAAAAGTATGGGAAGGGTCTGCCTATTGTGCTGCCTGATCTGGCGCCTGATGAGGGAATGAGGGCAATCTATCACGCGGGAACGGCTTGGGTACAGGAGGCGGGTCTTGTCAGCAGCGGCGGCAGGGTGCTGGGGGTGACGGCCCGTGGGGAATCTCTGAAGGAGGCTCAGAGGGCAGCTTATGATTTGGTGGAGAGGATTGGGTTTGTATCGGCGCATTATAGGAGGGATATTGGGGCGAAGGGTTTCATTTCGCGCCCATAAGTGACTAAGAAAGGATTCAAAATATGAGTTCGGAAATATTCCACAATCCTGATTCGACAAAGAAGTTTTCTTGGGTAGCGGTGCTTTTTGTTGTGACGCTGATTACGTCGAATCTTATGGCGAGCAAGTTGGTTGTTTTTGGGTCTCTTATTTTGCCGGCGTCTGTGATCTTGTATCCCGTTTGCTTTATGCTGGGGTGTGTGCTGGCGGAGGGATGGGGGGGCGGGAAGGCGCGCCAGGTTATTTTGATGGGATTTGTGGCTAATGCGATTCTGGTGGTTTTTACGAATATTGCTGTGCTTATGTACTTTGAACCTGAATTGTATGGGGGCCAGACCAGTTTTCAGGCTGTCTATCAAGGGCTGCCGCGGATTCTTTTTGCGAGCTTTGTGGCGTATCTGGTGAGTGAGATATGCACTGCTTTTTTTGCAAAAGGAATCAGGAAGCTGGCTTTGTCCCGTCATCTTTTTGTGCGTGTCATTGGGGCGGTCGTTGTTGGCCAGGCTTTTGATACGCCTTTATTTATGCTGATTGCGTTCTATGGGGTGGTGCAGGATGTGGTTTTGGCGCCGATGATGCTGGCTTACTTTGGTATTAAGGTGCTGGTTGGGGCTGTGTTGACGCCGATGGTTTATGTGGCTGTTCATTGGGTGAAGCATCATGGATAAGAGGACAGCGGCGGATATTTTAGGGATCAGCTCTGCCAGTATAAATAATTGGGTCAAACTGGGGTATCTGGAAACGGTTGAGCTGCAGCCGGACAGGATAGATGCTGATTCGGTGAAGCGCCTGAAAAGGCTCATAGAGGAGGGGACGGTCCCCAAATTGCGTGGGCGGGCTAATAAATCCCAGGCTGATAGTTTTTTTATCCCTTTTGCTTTTGCCGCAAATGAAGATCGAAAAAATGTCATAAAACTTGTTGAATATGTACAAAGCCGCCACCTTTCTCAGGAGGGGGTTCTATTTCTTCTGGCTCTGAATTTGGCCCTGGGGGCTGGGAAGGCTGGAAAGGCTGGGAGAGGGGCAGAGGATGATCGGGAGACTTGGGGTACTTGGGGTACTTGGGATACTTGGGATACTTGGGGTACTTGGGATACTCAGAATAATCGAGGCAATCGGGATAGGGAGCTGCCGGAGGGGGCTTCTTTTGATGAGGTTCTTTGGACGGAACTGTTAAGCTTTCGCACCTGGCTGGAGAGTTCCGGGGTTCTGAAAACCTGTGGAGAGAGGGATTGGGAGGAATGGCGGCCCTTGCTGTTTTGGGATCTGCCTCAGGCGCCGGATATTTTGGGCGTTGTCTATCAGGCTTTAACCCAAGAGAATACGAAGGGGCGCAAAGGGGCTTATTTTACGCCTCACATGGTGGTGGATGGGATTGCGGCGGATCATGGGGGGGCGGGCAAAATGGTGTTCGACCCTTGTTGTGGTACGGGTAATTTTCTGCTGGCTTTTGCGGCTCGGGGGGCGGAGCCGGAGGAGTTGTGGGGGATGGATAGTGATCCTGTGGCGGTGTATCTGGCGCGGATTAATTTGCTGCTTTGGTATCGGAGGCCTTTTGTGCCGAGGGTTTATTGCGGCAATAGTTTGAGGATACAGGGATGGGAGGAGGAGGTGCGGGGGCGGGTGGGGTGCTTTGATGTGGTGGCCACGAATCCTCCTTGGGGGGCGCGCGTGGAGAAGGGAGATCTGGCGGAGGCGCGATGGCGGGCCGGGTTGACTGGGGGAGAGGGATTGGGGTCTGGGGAGAGTTTCGCGTTGTTTTTGGCTTTGGGGCTGGTGTGTTTGCGTTCGGGGGGGTGTTTGTCTTTTCTGTTGCCGGAGGCGTTTCTGATGGTTAAGCGGCATGAGGATATCAGAAGGGTGTTGTTGGAGAACTGTTGGATTAAAAATATTTTTTATGTGGGAAGGGTTTTTCATAGGGTGACGTCGGCGGCGGTGCGGTTGGATGTGGTGAAGAGGGGTGCGGAGGAAAGGATTTTGGAGGAAAGGGGTGCGGAAGGAAGAAATCCAGAGGGGACATTACTGAAAAGAAGGGTACATATTGACCAGAAGAGATTTGCCGGTAATGAGGACGCGGTGTTTGATGTATGGACTTTGCCGGAGGATAGGGCGCTGCTGGACAAAATTGAGGGTCAGGCCCATCGGACTTTGGCGGGTCACGCCCAGTGGGCTCTGGGGATTGTGACGGGAGATAATGGGCGGTTTCTGAGATCGGCGGCGGCGGCGGGGGCTGAAGGGGTGATATGCGGCAGTGATGTGTCGGCGTTCAGCATACGAGAGCCGAGCCGCTATCTTGTTTTTCAGCCGGAAGGGTTGCAGCAGGTGGCGCCGGAGGCGTTGTACCGTGCGCCTAAACTGGTTTACCGTTTCATCGGGACACGGCCGGTGGCGGCCTATGATGATCAGGGGCGGCTGACTTTGAACAGCGCTAACTGTGTGCTTGTGGGGCTGGAGGGGTTCCCTGTCCGCGCGGTGGAGGCTCTTTTTAATACGCGGCTTTATGGATATATTTTTTTTCATCGCTGCCACGGGCTGAAGGTGTTGCGGGCTCATTTGGAGAGGCTGCCTCTGCCGCTGTGGCCGGCTGCGCGGCTGCGTGGGTTGGCTCAGATGGCTGAAGAATTGGGGGCGCTGGGGATGTCTGATGAGGCTGAGCGGGGGAGGCTTTTGGAGGAATTGGAGCATGAGGTGATGGGGGGATTTGGGATGAGCGCGCGGGAGCGGGAGCGGGTCGAGATGTGGTACAGGGTTGAATCCAACACCTTCAAATCAGCATAGGGGTCATCCCGGCAAGGTAGAGAGGTAAATTTGTAATACAGCCATCCTGGGTATATCCGCGCTTGGAATACCGGATGGCCTTCTGGGGCTGTCTGTGTTTAATATATGATTTAAAACTGGAGGCGCTTTTCTTCTCGCCACCCTTGACTTCCACAGGGATAATCTCAGTCCCATTCTGTATCAAAAAGTCAATTTCACCATGACCGTTGGCATAAAAACGGGGTTCCACATCAAATTGGCCGCGAAGCTGCTGCAGGATAAAATTCTCTGCCAGCGGTCCTTTAAATTGATAGTCGCTATGCAGAACAATGGCAGCGTTATCCACTCCCGCCATGTGTTTTAAGAGTCCTGTATCAAATAAAAAGAGCTTGAAATACGTGAGCTGATCAAACGCCGTCAGCGGATGTTCCGGTTTAGAGACATTATAAACGCGGTTCAGCATACCGGCCGATACCAGCCACTCGATGGCTTCTTCGAACTCCCTTGCCCTGGCGCCGCTCTTAAGGCATCCATAGATAAACTTTTCATTGCCTTTGGCAAGCTGGGAGACGATGCTGCGGAAAACCAGAAGAATCCGGCCGCTGTTTACCTCGCCGTTATGCTTGGCAAAATCATTCTCATAAATGGTCACCAGTTCGTTCTGAATCTGCCGTATTTTCTGAGGGTCTTTATGGTGAATCCACGACGCGACACATTCGGGGAGTCCGCCAATAATCAGATAATAGGTGTACATCTCTGTCAACCGGTTATGAAAGATCTCTTCAATAATTTGGCCCTTGTGGATTTGGCTGTAGTACGCAAACAGCGATTCGTCAACAGCAGCAAGGAATTCGTCAAAAGACAGCGGATAAAGGTCAAGCAAGTTTACCATGCCGACAGGATAAGATTTTGGTTTGGCCAGGAGTGTTCCAAGCAGGCTTCCCGCCGCAAGAACATGATATTCGTTGGCCTTTTCCCTGAAATATTTCAACGCATTTAAGGCCTCAGAGCATTCCTGTATTTCATCAAAAATGATGAGGGTCTTCTCTGGCAGGATTTTTTCCTCGGATAATAGGCCCAGCAACTCAATAATCCGATGCGGGTTTTTATTGGCTTGAAAAATGGATGACAACTTTTCTTCCTCATCGAAGTTGAAGTAAACGTATTTGTCATAATGTGTTTCCCCAAATTCTTTCATCAGCCAAGTCTTTCCGACTTGTCTTGCCCCCTTGATAATCATGGGTTTTCTGTCAGGGTCTTTTTTCCAGTCTATGAGCTTTTGTAAAACAGTTCGCTTCAAAATATTTGTCGGGTCTCCCCCGACGATCACCTCTTTTTGGCTGATACCTGTCATTTCAGAGTCAGCATAACACATAATTAGCAAAAAATCAAAGGATTGAATACACATTATTCACAATATTGTTTAAGGCGGGCAAGCAGAGCGGGGGAACATTTAACGCGCTTCATGCTGAGAAATTCCTGAACACGCGCTGCGCAGCTCAGGAATTTCCTCAGCAAAGTCGCCGCTTATAAATGTTCCCCCGCTCTGCTTGCCCTTTGTTCGAGACGTGATGGTGTGACAACCTAAGGGGGTTAGTGGACTAGGGGCTGTAATTAAACTCTTATGAACTGGTCTCATCTTTCCCTATAAGAATTTGGTTCGCTGCAAAACGACGGTCCGTTCTGCTATGTGTCTGCGCGATGTCTTCAAGAATGGCAGGGTCGCGTAGTTTTGCCATTGCTTTTTTTGCGGCATAGTTACTGATATCATTCCTCGCGATGTCTTCGAGGACAGTCTGGTCGGTCAGTTTTTCCACGGCTTTGGAGCGTCTCATATAGTCTCTGTCGTTTTTGGCGACATCTATAAGGACCTCTTTATGAATATCGGGGTCTTTCAATGTCTCTGCCGCCTTTATGCGTAGTAAACCGTCGCTGTGATTCCATGCAAGATTGGAAAGAATGTTCCAGCCAACAGTTTTATCTGCCAGTTTTGCCGCTGCGGCTATACGGATATACCCATTATTCTCACTCTGCACCAAGTCATTAAAGACGGACTGCCTGAGTTCGGGATCGAAAAGTTTTTCTGATGCGCTGAAGCGTACCCATCCATTGCTGTCGTTTATGGCGAAATCTGCGAGAAGTTCTTGATCTGTAAGCTTTTTTACCGCTGTCCTGCGTACAAAATCGTTGCTGTGATGCTGGGCAAAATCGAGAATGAGTTCTTGATCAGTCAAATTCCTCACTGCCATACTGCGCACATTAACATGTTTGTCATTCGTGACAATATAGGCGAGAACAGACTGGTCGGTTAGTTTGCTTACTGCTGCTTCACGTACCCCATCCCAATTGTCGTTTATGGCAATATCTGCAAGGATGGATTGGTTGGTCAGTTTTTTTACCGCGGCTTCGCGTATATCACTATTATTGGCGTTTTTTGCTAAGACTGTCAGGACAGTCTGGTTGGTTAACTTTTTTACCGCATCGGCTAAGCGGGGTTTGCCAGTCAACTTTTTTACCGCGGCTTCACATACGAACCATTCGCTGTCATGCTGTATGATTTCGATAAGGATGGATTGATTCGTAAGCTTTGTCACTGCCGTTTTGCGGACATACATTTCGCTGTCTTGACGTGCAATTTCGGCTATAATGGAAGGGTCTGCGAGATTTTTTATCGTTGCTGCACGCACCGGCCAATACCTGTCATATCTCGCGAGTTCGATGAGAACAGATTGATCGGTAAGATTCTCTGTCGCTGCTTCGCGGATATCGCCATGGATATCGCTGTCGTTCTTGGCTATTTCCGCCAGAATAGATTGATCTTTAAGGTTCTTAACCGCTGTATGGCTCACAGCTGCGTCGCTGTCGTTTTTTGCGATATGTGCGAGAATAGCCTGATCGTCCAGGTGTTCAACCGCCGCTTTGCGTACATCGGCATCTCTGTCTTGTTGAGCAATATCTGCAAGAACAGACGGGTTATCCAGTTTTTCAACTGCTGCTTTGCGCAGATCGGCATCTCTGTCTTGTTGAGCAATATCTGCGAGAATGGATTGGTCGTCCAGGTTTTTTATATACTCTATACAAATCTCTGGCGCCGTTTTTTCAAGCTGACACTTATTGGCATCCATGATCTCGTCTGCAGATGCAGAGGGACTGGCCATTTTGAACTTCAACCAGGCGGGCTTGAAAAGTCTCATTTGAATACCTCAACGTATCATTTTCAGCTAAATTTCGTTTGGAACGCTTTTCTTGATAAAAATCAAGTTTTACGGAACCTATTGTAACACAAACCGTCTCAAACTATTTATGGCTATTCCAATACCAATACCAATACCAATACCAATACCAATACCAATACCAATTACGATGTCGATGGCCTGGCAGAGGTGAAATGAGGTGAAATGTATTCATATTGCGAAAATGGATTTACAGTATTATGATTTATCAGGGAGGGAGTTATGATAGAGTCTCTGAGACCCCTATTGTCTTTGACGAGTTATGTTATGGACACTCTTAGCCTTTATATCCATGTACCTTTCTGCGGGAGTAAATGCGCGTATTGTGCCTTTGCGTCTCATGTTCCTGCGTGTGCACACAGGACGCGGGAGGTTGAAGGGTGGCTTGCCGCCCTTGAGGCTGAGGCTGATTTGCGGATAGGCGACCGGTTTCCAAATTTTTCAACGGTTTTTATCGGGGGCGGAACGCCAACTTTTCTGACAGAGGCTGAGCTTGAAGCTCTGATGGGTATATTGAAGCGCACGATATTTGGGGAGGCTGAACGAGAAATAACCGTGGAAGCGAACCCTGATTCTTTGACGCGCGCGAAGGCGGATATTCTGCGGCGCTATGGCGTCAATCGCGTATCTTTGGGGGTGCAGAGCCTGGATGATTCGTTGCTGCGCATTTTGGGACGCCGGCACACACGCGCTGATGTCCGGCGCGCTGTGAACATACTTAGGACGCAGGGATTTACCAATATTAATTTTGACTTGATGTTTGGCTTGCCGGGTCAGGATATGGATATCTGGCGGCGAACTGTAACGGAAGCTGCGGGCTTGAGAACGGAGCATTTGTCTCTCTATGGGCTGAGTGTGGAACCGGGCACACCGTTGGCCCATCGGCTGGAGTGGAGCGAGCCAGGCGCACAAGATACGGGGGCTTCAGCCGCCGAGCCAGCCGCCGAGCCAGCCGCCAAACGTCAATTGCCGGATGATGACCTCCAAGCCGATATGTACGAATGGGCGGTGGATTTCTTGAAAGAACAGGGATATGAGCGCTATGAGACATCTAACTTTGCCAAAAAGGGGTTCGCCTGTCAGCACAATATAAGAACCTGGCGGGGAGAGGATTATATAGGGTTGGGCCCCGGCGCTGTGTCGACCGTGAGAGGTGTTAGGATGACTAATATGTGTGAGCTGGATGCCTATATTGAGGGGGTGGGGATTGCGGAGGCGGGGATTGCGGAGGTGGGGACTGCGGAATGTGCGGAGTCCGCGAGTTTTTACACTGTTGAGAGATTGACACAGGAACAGCGGATGAGTGAGTATATGATCTTGGGACTGAGAACGGCTTGGGGCGTTGAGAGAGAGGCTTTTCGACACAGGTTCGGTGTGGAGTTGGAAGATGTTTTTGGACGGGTTTTGAGGAAATATACAGATGCCCGGATTTTAGGCGCTGAGTCGGGGAGGATCTTTTTAAAACCGCGTTATTTCTTTGTGGCTAATGGAGTTATGGAGGAATTTATACTTTGATGAGGATATTTTCCGGAAGGTTTTGGCAAAATATACATATGCCCAAGTTTTGGTTATTTTTCTATTGCTCTTGACAACGGCTTTTTATCGTGATAATGTTATTTTAGCACTCACCTCGTTAGAGTGCTAATAAGGAGAAGTCTGAAAGTGCTCAGTAATGATGACGGTAGATGACGAGCCCACGCGCACTTTCATAGATTATTTGTGCACAGCAGGCGCGTGGGCATAACCGCGATACGGGGGATTGCTTATGGAAATTGATGAACGCAAACGACGGATTCTGTGGGCCCTCATTCAGGACTATATTGCTTCTGCGGAACCGGTGGGGTCGAGGACTTTGTCGCGCCGGTTTGACCTTGGCGTGTCCCCAGCAACGATTCGCAACGAAATGGCGGATCTGGAAGAGATGGGGTATATTGAACAGCCTCATACGTCTGCGGGACGGATTCCTTCTGAGATGGGGTACCGGTATTATGTGGATTGTTTGATGGAGCCTTTGGCGTTAGATCAGGGAGAAGCTGATTTTATCCAAAAGGAAATTGAGTCTAAAGCCAATGAAGCCAAAGCTGATGAAGCTGAAGGTGCTTTTGACCATACGGTGCATTTGGTTTCTGAGCTGACTAAGCTGACCAGTGTTGTGATCAGCCAAAACCGTCACAGCACGCTGAAGAAGATTCATTTTCTTCCTTATCAGTCGTGCAAGATTATTATAGTGACTCTCTGGGATGATGGCAAGGTGGAGAATTCGGTGGCGGATATTGGCGAGGAGGTTTCTGATCAGGAGCTGCAGCTTTTGACAAACCTTTTTAATGAAAAGCTGGGGACTGTGGCGACGGGGAATCTGAAAAGCGCTGTCTTGCATGAAATCCGCAATGAGCTTTTGCAGAGAAAGAATCTTATTGATCATCTGCTCTCGCGTATGGAGCGGGTTTTGGAGAGCCGGGATGATGAGGCTCTGAAGAAGGTGTATTTTGGGGGAACCCTTAATATGATCAATCAGCCGGAATTTAAAAATTTGGATAAGATTAAGGATCTGCTGGGGGCTTTTGAGGAACACAAGAAACTTGTTGATATTTTGCCGAGAAACTATGATGGGGTGCGGGTTCAGATCGGTTCGGAGAATCAAGAGAAGGCTTTTCGAGACTGCAGTCTGATTACAGCAACTTACCATGTCAATGGGCTGCCGATTGGATCTTTTGGTATTTTGGGGCCTACCCGTATGGATTATAGGCGGGTGGTTGCGATGGTCCAGTTTGTCGCGGAAAGTCTGTCCTATATTATCAGTCGGCGAACATTTGATCCTTAGTTACAGTCCTTTAGGTGCAGTCCCTTAGGAAATTCTATAAGTGTTTGGGTTCGTGAAATGGAGGATGGGTTGCATGGGGATTGTTTTGGAAAGAAAGAGGATTTGGGAAGAGGGTTGAAGATTTATGTGGAGCGGAGGATTTAAAACGTTATGACCAAGTGGAAAGCGGGAAATTTATCGGCTAAGCGTCAGGATGGCAACGGCAGTAAGAGGGAAGGCGTACTGGATCTTGAGGAGCTTGTGGAACTTCTGGAAAAGGAGAGGGAAGCAGAGAAAGCAAAAGAATCGGAGCAAATAAAAGGGCCGGAGCAAATGAAAGGGCCGGAGCCAGTAAAAGGGCCGGAGCTCATACAGGGGCCGGAGCCAGTAAAGGGGCCGGAGCTCATAAAAGGGCCGGAGCCAATACAGGGGCCGGAGCTCATAAAAGGGCCGGAGCTCATACAGGGGCCGGAACCAGTAAAAGGGCCGGAGCCAGTAAAAGCAGCAGAGAAAATAAAAGCAGCTGAGAAAGTAAAAACAGCTGAGAAAGTAAAAGGGGCGCACGCAAAAAGGCAGACGCACGCAAAAAGGCAGGAGCACGCAAAAGAACCGGAGCAAGGGAAGAAAGGACAAACAGCTAAAGGACATACCAAACAGCTAAAGGATGCTAACAGTACCGCAGGATATAATCAGCAAGGTGAAGGATATCGGCCTTGGCCGGAGGATACCCACCCTAAAGAAGAGACTCATCAGGATCAGCCTGCCGATAACGAGGAGCTGAAGAGTGCTCGGAAGCTGGCAGATGACTATTATACGCGGCTGCAAAGGCTCCAGGCCGAATTTGATAATTTTCGTAAACGTTCGGTGAGAGAAAAAGCTGATGTGATCAAATATGCGGCGGAAAATGTGATTATTGATCTTCTGCCTATTATTGATAACTTTGAGAGAGCTTTGGCGGCTGCGGCGGACACCCAGGATTATGTGGCGCTGGCCAATGGGGTGGAGATGATCTATAAGCAGTTGTTTAAGGTTCTGGAAAGGGAAGGGGTGGCGGCTATCGTGACTGAGGGGCAGGAGTTTGATCCCAATTTACACGAGGCGGTGCATCGTGAGGAGGTTGCGGGGAAGAAGCCGGATATTATTTTGGCGGAGTTTGAAAAGGGCTATCGACTCAAGGATAAGGTGGTTCGTTACAGCAAGGTTAAGGTGTCTAGCTGAGAACATGTCAGCTTAACGAAACGGGTAACAGGACATGAAAGTTGACTTTACCTATTTTTAACACTATCATTCAAGGAGGTTTTTTCGACATGAGTAAGGTTATTGGTATTGACTTGGGGACAACGAATTCCTGTGTGGCTGTGCTGGAGGGGGGCGAAGCTGTCGTTATCCCGAATGCGGAAGGGGCGCGCACGACACCGTCTGTGGTTGGGTTTTCCAAGTCGGGAGAAAGAATGGTCGGACAGGTGGCGAAGCGCCAGGCGATATCGAACCCGGACAATACGGTGCAGTCTATCAAGCGCCATATGGGATCCGACTATAAAGTGACTCTGGAGGGGAAATCTTATTCTCCTCAGGAAGTTTCAGCGATGATTTTGCAGAAGATGAAGGCGGATGCTGAGGCTTATTTGGGGACGACTGTCAAACAGGTGGTTATTACGGTGCCGGCCTATTTCACGGATTCCCAGCGTCAAGCGACGAAGGACGCGGGAGCGATTGCGGGACTGGAGGTTCTGCGTATTATCAATGAACCGACGGCGGCGGCGTTGGCGTACGGGTTGAACAAAGAGGCTGACCAAACGATCTTGGTTTATGATTTGGGAGGCGGAACGTTCGATGTGTCTATCCTGGAACTGAGTCAGGGTATGGTTGAGGTGAAGGCGACAAGCGGCAACAACCATCTGGGGGGAGATGATTTTGACCAGAGGCTGATGGATTATATTTCGGCTGAATTCAAGAAGAGCCATGGGATTGATCTGTCAAAAGACCGTATGGCGGTGCAGCGTCTGCGGGAAAGTGCGGAGAAGGCGAAAATTGACCTTTCCGGACTGTCTTCTGCGAATATTAACTTGCCTTTTATTACAATGTCGGCTGAGGGTCCGCTGCATTTGGATATGACGATTAGCCGGGCGAAATTTGAGGAGTTGATTGGAGATCTGGTGGAGTCTTCTATGGGTCCGACGCGTCAAGCTATGGAGGATGCGAAGCTCTCTTTCGACCAGATTGATCAGGTGATTCTGGTGGGCGGATCTACGCGGATTCCGCTGGTGCAGGAGGCTATTAAGAGAATCAGCGGCAAGGAACCTCATAAGGGGGTTAATCCTGATGAGGTGGTGGCTCTGGGGGCGGCTATCCAGGGTGGTGTCCTGGCTGGGGAAATGAAGGATATTGTCTTGGTGGATGTGACTCCGCTTTCGCTGGGGATTGAGACTTTGGGCGGGATTTTTACGCGGATTATCGACCGCAATACGACGATTCCGACTACGGGGTCTCAGGTGTTTTCGACGGCGGCGGACGGGCAGACGTCTGTGGATATCCATGTTTTCCAGGGTGAACGGGAGATGGCGAGGGACAATAAGTCGTTAGGGCAGTTCCAGCTGGCAGGGATTCCGCCGGCACATCGGGGGGTTCCTCAGATTGAGGTTAAATTTGACATTGATGTGAATGGGATCGTCCATGTTTCTGCCAAGGATATGGCTACGGGCAATGAACAGAAGGTGACGATTACGGCTTCGGCGGGCTTGAGTCAGCAGGACATTGAAAAGATGCGCAAGGATGCGGAGCTGCATGCGGAAGAGGACCGGAAACAAAAGGAACTCATTGATATGCGCAATGAGGCGGATTCTGTGTCTTACCAGGCGGAGAAGGCTCTGAAGGATTTTGAGGGCAAAGGGGATGCCGGCGAAGTGGATGGCATCAAGAGGGCTATTGCTGATGTGCGCAGTGTGGCGGCCGGTGACGATGTGGCGGAGACGAGGGCCAAGATCGACGATTTGAATAAGGTGCTCTATCCCTTTATGGAAAAGATGTACCAACAATCTGCTGCGGAAGCGTCTCCTAATGATGCTCAGGATCCGGGGGCGGGCCCGGCGGGTTCCGGATCGGCAGGTTCTGGGGATGATGATGTGGTTGATGTGGAATATACTGAGGTTGAGAAAGAATAGAAAACAGTTGCGCACTGTGACATGGGAGGAGTATAATCGTGGAATGAAGCGGGATTATTATACAATCTAGTGCGCAGAGTGAAGTGAGAGGAGTATATTCGTGGAATGAAGCGAGATTATTATGAAATACTAGGGGTAAGCCGGGAAGCGAAAGCGGATGAGATTAAAACGGCTTACCGCCAGATTGTCAAAGAGAATCATCCGGATAAAAATCCTGGGGATGAGCAGGCGGAGAAGCGTTTTAAGGAAGCGACGGAAGCTTATGCTGTGTTGAGCGACACGGAAAAGAGAAGGCGCTATAACCAGTTTGGGCATTCCAGCGTGGAAGATGATGTCTTCAGCGGATTTAATATGTCGGATTTTTCTGACCTGGGGCTTGGGGATATTTTCAGTATGTTTTTTGGTGGCGGCGGCGGATCCCGGGGTCGGTCCCGGGGTCCGGTCCGGGGCAGCGATTTGCGCTATGATTTGCGCATAACTCTGGAGGAGGCTGCTTTTGGCACGACTAAGGCTGTTGAATATGCCCGGTCGGTGGTGTGCGGGGAATGCAAGGGGAGCGGCGCGGCTTCGGGGACTCAGCCGGTGACGTGCAGCACGTGTAAAGGAACGGGTCAGGTGCGTCAAGTCCAAAGGACGCCTTTTGGGCAGATGGCGACGTCCCGGCCCTGTTCTGCCTGCCAGGGCCATGGACAGATTATTACGTCGCCTTGCGGCAGGTGTTCGGGCAAGGGTCTCATGAGAGAGAAGACGACTTTGGAGGTTACGGTTCCGGCCGGGGCGGAAGATAATTTGAGCCTTTACTATGCCGGTCATGGAGAGGTTGGGGAGAAGGGCGGTTCGGCTGGGGACCTTTATGTGGTTCTGAATGTTAAACGTCATGAATATTTTGAGCGGCATGGCGATGATGTGTATTGTGAAGTGCCTATTACGTTTGTGCAGGCTGCGTTAGGCGCGGATGTGGAGGTGCCGACTCTTCATGGTATGGTGAGCATCAAGATTCCGGAAGGCACTCAGACGGGCAAGGTGTTCCGTGTGCGGGGTATGGGGATCCCTCAGCGCCGTAACGACCAGCGCGGCGATCAGCATGTCAGGGTTCTGGTAACGACGCCGGTTAAGCTGACGGAACAGCAAAAGGATCTGATGCGCCAGTTCGGGGATATGACGCCTGAGGAGAAGCTCCAAGGGAAAAAGTCTTTTTGGGATAAGGTCAAGCAAAACATTCAGAATGCTAAGGAGTCCTTGGATAGGTGAATAATACAGCCTAAGGAGCAAATGTGTGTCGGATGATAAAAGACAGTTGAAAGGCGCCGGCCCAAAGAAGGAAAGCAAAGTTGCCAAAACAATGATGACTATAGTCGTTGTTTCTATGTCTGTTTTTTTGTTATTTATCTTATTTGTGATTTTCCAACTCTACCAAGCTAAGGGTGATTCGGGGGTTTCTCTTGTGATCATGGTGGCCGGCGAATTGGTGGCGGGGTGGCTGCTGTTGACGCTGGTGCTTTGTGTGAGTGTGTCTCGCAATTTGCGTCCGTTCCAACAGGAACTGAAGGATGCGGTCTGGAAGGTTGAGGAGAGTTCGCAGGAGCTTGAAGAAAGGGCTCAGGAGCTTGAATATCTGAATCTTCATGATAGTCTTACGGGTCTCCATAACCGGACTTACTGGGATGAGATGGCCCGGCGTTCCGCGGGGGTGGAGGAGTTTGGGATTGCTTTGTTTGTGATTGACAGCTTGAAACTGACGAATGATGCGTTGGGGTATACGGTGGGGGAGAAGGTTCTTGCGACCTGCGCCAAGTGTCTGCGGGCTAATGTGGGCAAGGATGGGATGGTGGCCAGAATCAGCGGGGCTGAATTTGGTGTGTTGTATCCTTGGGCTAATGAGAAGTATATGGCTTCGGTGTATGACAGGATCCTGAAGGATTTGGAGGAGTACAATAAGTCTGGGGCGCCTGTGCCGATTCATATTTCCGCCGGATGGGCTGTAGCGAAAGGGCCTGATGAGTATGCCGATGTGTATGCTCAAGCTTTTGCGAAAATGAATCAGGTCAGGAAGATGAATCATCACTTTGTGAGTGACAGTATTTTTACGGTGATTGTGGAGAGGCTGAAGTTTGTTGATTATGTCACGGGAGGGCATATTGACAATCTGATGGCGTTGACGCGTGAGTTTTTCGAGATTTACGCGGATAATGTTTATATCGGGAAGTTGGCGCTGCCACGTTTTGAAATGCTGGTCAGGTATCATGATATTGGCAAGGTGGGGCTGCGGGAGGATATCCATGGTCTGAGTTCTTTTAGTTTGGAGGATCGGCTGGAGATGGATCGCCATGTGATCATTGGGTATCAGGTGGCTATGTACATACCTCATCTGGCGTCTATCGCGGATCTTATTCTTCGGCACCATGAATGGTGGGATGGGACGGGGAGCTCTTTTCCGTATAATCAGGAGTATATTCCGATTGAATGCCGGTTGTTTTCTATTTTTGATGCTTTTGAGGCTATGACGGGGCCTCGTCCCCATAGGCAGGCGGTTTCGGCGGAAAAGGCTATTGCGGAAATTAATAAGTATGCGGGGAAACAGTTTGATCCGACGCTGGCGAGGATGTTTGCTCTCATGGTCAGAGCGCGGAATTGACGCTGACACCCCGCGAGGGAGGGGAGGTCAACTGTCGGCTTCATTGCTCGGTCCTAGTGGCACTAAGCCCCCTCCGAATCGCTTTGCCGGATCGCAGTAAGCCGCCTTCCGTGGCGGCTACTGCTCGCTGGCCGTCCGGGCCAGCGCTCGGCAATGCGATTCTCCGGTGGCTAAGTGCCACACGGACCGACCCAAGGGCGCCGACAGTTGACCTCCCCTCCCTCGAGGGGTGCCAGCGTCAATTACTTGTGGAGGAGGGAAAGGAGACAGGAGACAGGAGACAGGAGACAGGAGACAGGTTGATATAATAAGCAGAATTAATTATAGTACCTTACAGACGCGAAGCGTCAACAAAAAACAAGAAAATCCAATACTGACCACTAACCACTGATCACTGACCACTTGCGGGCAACGCCCGCATATAAGGAGAAATGACAATGAAAAAATTTTCGATAGCTTTCTTGCTTTTGGCAATCCTCTGTACCATCCTTTTTGGAACTTGGGCAACCATGCGAATTGTTAAAGATATATCCTTCAGCTTTGACTGTGAGGCTTATCTCAAGAGGGCCGCTGATGCCAATACTGTTGAGATGGCAAAAGAAGAATTGGCAAAAGCTGTTGATTATGCCGAGCGTAACAAGTTGACAGAAGGTGTTGTCTCTATATTTTTGAAAAACCCTGCCAATGATTTGGGGTTCTGGTATAACAATATGAAAGCTGCATACGAAGAATTAGAAAATTTGCCAGAAGATACGACCCCTTTGGAAAAAACTAATGTCCTCATGAAGCTGCGTGAAAGCTTGACTGACAGAAGCAACGGCGACACAGCGGTTATATGTCCTGATGGAATTAGTATTTATCCGAATAATGTACTTTATTTCTGGTGGGCACTGCTGTCACTGGTAGGTGCGGCTGCATTCTGGAGCTTATTTGGCGTCAGCAGACATGTTAGTTACAGTCCCTTAGTAGCTCACGGACAAACTTGACCAATAAAAAACAAGGAAATCCCTGACCACTAACCGCTGATCCCTGACCACTTGCGGGTGTAGCCGGCATTAGTAGAAATGAATATAATATCTCGTAATCCCAATATTTTTATTTAGTTACAGTCCCTAACGTATTTATTAATGTCATTGGGCCGAACCCATAGGAGGAACCTGTCATGTACGGCAGCATATGTTTCCCGAGCCATTCTATACGCGGCACAATACTTGGAGCGGACACGCTTGTTAAGCTTGATAATAAAAGGATGATCCCTGCTGTTAATTTAGATAACGCTGCTACCACACCCCCTTTCAAGAAAGTTGTGGAGGAGATAGAGTGGCAGCTCACGTGTTATGGCTCCATCGGCCGAGGCAAAGGGCAGAAGTCTGAACATTCAAACGAGGTTTATGTTCATGGACGTGAGAGGATTAAGGATTTTGTGGGGGCAAACAGCGAAATTTACACAGTTTTCTATACCAACAACACAACGGATGGAATCAATAAGCTTGCTTCTGCCCTCATCAAAAGCCCGAAAGACATTGTCCTCACAACACGTATGGAACATCACGCCAACGATTTGCCTTGGCGCGAACGGGCCAGAACAAAATATGCCGAAGTGGATGAAAAAGGGCGTCTTATGATCAATGATATCGAGAGAATTTTAAGAAAGTATCGCGGCAGAATCAAATATGTTTCGGTCACAGCTGCTTCTAATGTTACGGGGTATGTCAATGATGTGCATGACATTGCCAAACTTGCGCATCAATACGGCGCGCAAATTATTGTAGATGGTGCGCAGATTGTTGCCCATCGCGAGTTTTGTATGCTAGGGAAAACGCCGGAAGAAAATATTGATTATTTTGTTTTCTCGGCGCACAAAATGTATTCACCTTTCGGCGGCGGCGCGGTGGTAGGGCTTGCGGGAGAACTCAATAAGCATATTCCCGAATTTTATGGCGGCGGTATGGTGGAGGCGGTATGTGATAATTCGGTACGCTATTTACCTGTCCCTGATCGCTATGAATCGGGTTCGCCAAACTACCCAAGCGTGATTGGAATGATCAAAGCCATGGATATACTCAAACGGATCGGGTTTGAGTATATCCATAAGCATGAGCAGGTGCTTCTTAAAAGAACATTGGATGGGCTGAAGAAGATTCCGGGGGTTATCCTGTATGGGGACAATGACGAGCTTGCCGACAGGGTAGGCATACTTGTATTTAACCTTTGCGGTATAAAAAATGGGGAGGTGGCCGGTTTTCTTGCGGATCATCACGGTATCGCCGTTCGCCATGCCGCATTTTGCGCCCATCCCTATGTGCGCCGCCTGACGCGGGCTGAGCAGGCGCAAAATAAGGCAGACGCAATGTGCTATCCTCCCGAAGGGATGGTGCGCGTGAGCTTCGGGCTCTATAACAATATGACCGAAGTTGATTGGTTTTTGACTGCCATTAACAGGATGTGCAGGCAGAGGGACTGTTGAAATATGCAAGTATTTCAACGGCCCTGCTTCTGATTTTCTGATTTCCTGATTTGCAGGCGGCTCAATTCAGATATATAATATTCTTGTAGAAAAGGGCTTTTTTGCAGCCTGAACGAGACATAGAAAGGAGGCGTGTTCGCATGGAAGATACGCCTCAATTGACCCATTTTAATTCTGAAGGACGTTCGCGCATGGTAGATGTGAGCGGCAAATCGGAGACAGTGCGCCTGGCAGTGGCTCAGGCTGTGGTTAACATGAGACAAGAGACTTTGGCGGTCATTTTGCAAGGCGCGGCGCCCAAAGGGGATGTGTTGGCAGTGGCCCAGGTGGCCGGCATTATGGCGGCGAAAAAGACTCCGGAGTGGATTCCCATGTGTCATCCGCTGATGCTGACATCGGCTGATATTCATTTTGAGGTGGACGAGCCTCACGGGCGTATCCGGGTGGAGTGTACGGTGTCGACCACAGGGAAGACCGGTGTTGAAATGGAGGCTTTGACGGGGGCGGCGGCGGCGGCATTGACGATTTATGATATGACAAAAGCGATAGAGCGGGGGATGGAGATTACAGAGATTCGTCTTTTGGAGAAAAAGGGAGGTAAGAGTGGGAAGTGGGAGAATCAGAGCACTCGGTAATCCCTGTCACAGGAGATGATTTAGTCACAGTCCCTTAGTCACAGTCCCTTAAGTGCCCTTAAGTGACGTTTCTGTTGATGTTTCCGCATTCTGCCGATATTTCTCATAAGACTGCAAAACCTTGCGCACATATTCCCGGGTTTCCTGAACGGGAATAGTGTCGACGGTGAAAGTCTTTTTCTTTGCGATCCATGTGTTTACCCGTCCAAAACCGGCATTGTAGGCTGCCAAGGCCAAAACCATATCCCCATTATACTTTTCCATCAAAAAAGCAAGGTAGGCGGTTCCGTAACGTATATTGGTTTCCGGACGCATCAGATCTGATCGCGTACAGGTTTCTCCCATGTGTGCCGCCACTTCCTTGGCGGTCTCAGGCATAAGCTGCATGAGACCGCAAGCCCCTTTATTGGAAACCGCCAGGGAGTGGAAATGGCTCTCTTCGCGGATAACTGCCGCCACCAACAGAGGATCCAGGCCATTGTGGGCAGCGTATTTTTTAATGGGCTCAGCATAGGGGAAGGGGTTATTCAGGAGATGAATGATATAGAATAAAACGGCGATACACCCGAACAAGAGAATGGTAAATATGAAAAACTTCATGCCACGAACTGCCTTGGTTTGACGCCGTCGCGTACTGCCTACTCGATAAGAATTGTCTCCGCGGGAAACAGGGCAAAAAGATTTTTTCACTCAGTCACTCTCCATGATCATACGTTTGCCCAGGATGTCTTCCAGCTGCCGGAGTGTTGATACCCAGGAACCGGAATTATCAATGACCACATCAGCTTGGGCTGCTTTTTTTTCTAAAGGTATTTGTGCCGACAAGCGCGCTTCAATATCTTCCAGGCTCATACCCCGCTGCTGTTCAAGGCGCTCCACACACTGTTTCCGTGGGGCGTACACCACCCAGATTTCATCAATACGGCGGCCTTGTCCCCAATCTGTTTCAAAAAAAAGAGGAATATCATAAATGATAAGCCGGCCAGAATCGGGAGTGGCCAACCAATGCTCAAGACAGAGATCGATCTGTGGATGGATAAAGCCTTCCCAAGCCTGTCGCGCTTGGATGTCAGAGAAGACAACTTTAGCGATCTTCCGGGTGTTGAGAGCGGATCCCGCACTTCCATCTTCAAGGCATGCGTCTCCCCATAGTTCTTGGGCCCACCCAAGGGCTTCAGGTGTCTTTAGGATTTGATGCACCACAGCATCAGCGTCAAAGATTCTGGCCCCTTGTTGGGCAAGCCACGCCGATACCGAAGATTTACCGCTCCCCATACCTCCGGTCAAGGCAATATGCCAAGACACATCCTTTTTTATCATACCATACCCTTTCCTCGAATGACTATGAGTGAGTTAAGATTTTTATGAGTATTATCAATTCAATTTAAGGAGATCACCTGTGCACGATCCTGCTGTCTAGTACCTTATGGACGCGAAACGTCCATAAAAAACAAGGAAATCCCTGACCACTAACCACTGATCCCTGACCACTTGCGGGCGCAGCCCGCGTTAGTGTACACTCAAGCTTGGCAGTTGGAACAGAAAACCGAGGTGCGTCCAGAGATTTTTTCACTTTCAAGTTTGGTTTCGCAAACGGTACAAGGATCACCGCCCCGCCCATACACCTTCAGGTTTTTTTGGTAATTTCCTGTTTTGCCCTCGCCATCACGGTAATCACGGAAAGTCGTGCCATGGGAAGCAATACTCTCCGCCAAAATATCACGCATGGCCTGATGGATCAGAATAACTTCGGAGGCTTTGAGCTCCTCAACAGGCCGGGTAGGGCGGACACCGGCAGCGAAAAGAATTTCGTCGGTATAGATATTGCCAAGTCCTGCCACCACCTCTTGATCCAACAGAGCTGATTTGATGGAGGTACTCTTATGGTGTTCGGCCAGGCGCACTCCTAACACATCGAATTCAAAGGTTTCATCCAAGGGTTCGGGACCCAATTTTTTCATAACCTGAGACGGGATGTCCAGAGTATCGATGATTTGGATCCGTCCGAATTTACGGGTATCTGTAAAATGGAGTTCTCCATCTTCAAAGAAAAAAACCACATGGGTATGTTTACCAACTTCAGGCTTGCCGCGTTCAACGGCATGAAAAACTAATTGTCCTGTCATCCGCAAATGTATGACCAGGCTCAGTCCTTTGCTGAGATCAATGAGCAAATATTTGCCCCTGCGGGCCACGTGTTCCACAGCGCGCCCCACTAGAATGTCCGGCACTTTCATATCCTCGGGGGCGGTAAAAACCTCCGGCCAGTGCACAGATATATCTATAATTTTTTTATCCAGAATATGAGGGGTAAGGCTGCGGCATAGTGTTTCAACTTCGGGTAGTTCAGGCATTGTATTCCTCCATATCATACCAATTATCACCGACTGAGCAGTCTACCACCAAGGGAACTGACAAACGGTATATGTTTTCCATAATTTCTTTAACATGTCCGGCCAAGGCAGGCAGGGCATCCGGCGCGACTTCAAAAAGTAATTCATCGTGAACTTGCAGCAACATGACCGCTTCTAATTTCAGCGACGTGATCTGCTTAGCAACCCGCAGCATGGCCAACTTCATAATATCGGCTGCTGTTCCTTGGATAGGCGTGTTTTTGGCAATGCGTTCACCAAACTGGCGAACATTCCGGCTTGGATGCTTAAGCTCAGGAATGCGCCGCAGCCGGTTCAAAAGGGTTCTGACCTCTCCCGTTTCTTTGGCAGCCATAACAGATTCCTCCAAATACCGTTTGACGCCGAGGTAGCGTTTGAAATACTGGGCAGTATACACTTTGGCTTCGCTGCGCGGAATTCCCAGGTCCCGGGCCAGTCCAAAGTCTGTCAAACCATATATAAGTCCGAAGTTGACAGCCTTAGCCTGGCGGCGCCGCTGAGATGTTACCTCAGCAAGAGGGATGCCGAATATCTCGGAAGCTGTGCGCGTGTGGACATCTTCTTCTTTATGGAAGGCCTCACACAACAACTTGTCCTCAGAATAATGGGCCAGGATTCTTAATTCGATCTGAGAATAATCGGCGGAAAAAAGCTTCCAACCAGGCCGGCTGGGCGTAAAAGCCCGACGCAGCCGGCGCCCCATGTCGAGACGAATGGGAATATTCTGCAGATTGGGTTCGACGCTGGAGAGCCGTCCTGTTGCTGTGGCCATTTGCTGGAAGGTGGTATGAATTCTGCCTTCAACAATTTGACTGTTTAACCCCTTGATATAGGTGGAATTGAGCTTGCCCAAGTGGCGATAGAGCAAGATTTTGTCCACAATAGGGTGCAGCGGGCACAATTCCGCTAAGGAATCAGCGTCTGTGGAATAGCCTGTTTTTGTCTTTTTCACAGGAGGCAGACCTAAGGTTTCGAAGAGGATCTTCCCCAACTGCTGCGTAGAATTAATATTAAATTCAACCGTAGCCAAGGAATATATTTCCTTCTCCAGATCTGTCAGCTGTTGAACAACCTGGGATCCCATTTCTTCCAAGTGAGACGAATCCACAGCGATGCCGTAACGCTCCATCTCGTTGAGAACAGGGGCCAGAGGCTGTTCAAGGGTATTCAGCAGAGGCATGAGTCCTAATTCGGTCAGCCGGGTACGAAATCCCGGCCACACAGCTGAGAACAAGGCCGCTTCCTGTCCCAGGTCAGGCCCAAGGTCAGGATTCGGTTCAGATTCGCCTCCAGATTCGCCTCCAGATCCGGCCCCAGCTCCAACCCCAGCTCCAGCCCCGGATTCAGCTTCAAATAGAACCCCTTGGAACAATTCGCCCGCTTTAGACGCAGAGAATGGGGCATTGTGGGGCAAAATATCAGCCGGTTTATAGTTGCCTAAGTTGGAATTGATCAGGTAGGCGGCCAGACTCATATCCATATCCAATCCATGCAATGTCCATCCTTCGTTGCCGAGAACGTACTCAAGGGACTTGCTGTCCGCCACAATTTTAGGGGTTTTCCCATCCTGCAGAACCCTTCGCAGAGTCTCCAGATTATCGGTGCTGCATTGAGTACGGTCAATAGACACATGCTGCTCACTGTCAGAGAACCCGAGATGAGACCATACCCCTTTGTGCGGAGATTCACCCAAGAAACGATAAGCCAAAGCCAATGGTTTATCTTGAGGCCAGGCGGCCAGAAGACGCCATCCCTCGTCCGCAGACAGCTTCTTCCAGGTCTTTGGCCCAGGGCAAAGAGGCAGGCCTGACGCCTGATCCAGGGGCATGGATGCGCTGTCAGGGACAGGGTCTTCGAACTCTCGCTCAGACCCAAAGACATCAAATTCTTCAGTTGCCACCTCAACAGGCATCTCAACAGAGCCTGTTCCTTCGGCGGATTTTGCCGATTCAAGTCCAAAAGCCTTTGAGAAAAGCTTCTTAACCATATTGAGGCTAAATTTCCCAAGGATGACCGACGCCTTGGCCCCGTCCGGCGGGCAGAAGGCATAGTTTTCCAGAGCGTACTCAAGAGGTGTGTCGTACAGGACTGTAGCCAGTTTCTTGCTCAGGCGCGCCATGTCCGCGTGCTCCTGCAAAGTTACCGGCAGTTTCTTGCCGCTGACTTCCGCAGCGTGATCCAGAACATTTTCCAACGACCCATACTGCCACAGAAGCTTCAACGCTGTCTTTTCGCCAACCCCAGGAACTCCGGGAATATTGTCCGAAGAATCTCCCATGAGCCCCTTCAAGTCAGGGATTTGTCCCGGTAAAAGCTGATAAACCTCATAAAGATGAGCTTCGTTAAACTCCTCAATCTCGGAGATTCCTTTGCGCGTCATGCATACCGTGATTTGAGGAGAAATCAGTTGAAATGCATCCTTGTCCCCTGTGTAAATCTCAACATCAAGGGAGCCGGAGTCTTGAGCGGCCCGGACAGCCACTGTGGCGATAATGTCATCCGCCTCATACCCTTCCACCTCCAGCATAGGAATTCCTAATTCCCGCAGAATCTCTTTGACATAGCCAAATTGAGGCCGGAGAAGCTCAGGAGTTTCCTTGCGCTGGGCTTTATAGAGAGGGTACTGCTCAATACGAACCAAAGCCTTTGTTTTATCAAAAGCCACCAGCCAATACTCAGGCTTCCGTTCCATATAAAGCTTAAAGAGCATGGACAAAAAACCATGAACCGCGTTTGTTGCTTGACCTTGAGCCGATGTGAAAGGTGGCAACGCATAAAAAGCACGGTTGATGAGGCTATTACCATCCAAGATAATCATGCGCGGCATAGGCACCCTCGTTCCAGTGAGCTGGCGTTAGAAATTAGATTTTACAAAGAAAAATTTGTTGGCACGAAGACTGTCGAACTCTCGAAGAGATTCTGATTCTTAACCCCCAACAAAACTTCTCTGGTACTATCATACCACATTCGCGACTATCTAACAAAAAATATGAAAAAATATGAAAGCCTTTGATCTGGCCTTCTGTTTCTGTTTTTGGCATAATAGTCATTACGGATTGTTGCACTAGATTATTAATATGAGGAAAGATAGAAGGGGGTAAAAGGATGTGAAGTTATGACATGAATAGAATGTGGTATGAGATGAATCACAGACGAAAGGAGAAGAGAAATGACTGAACTCAATTCGATGAGAAATATTGGCAGGATGATCACGCAAAAGCTAAAATCCGTTGATATTTCAACGGCGGAAGAATTAAAGCAAGTTGGAAGCAAAGAAGCCTTTGCCAGGCTGAAAATGCACTATCCGAATACATGTCTTGTCACACTGTATTCCCTTGAAGGCGCAGTTTCTGATACTGAATATAACCAATTGTCTGAAGACATGAAGCAAGACTTAAAAGCGTTTTCCGATAATCTAACGCGGGCTTTGCCCGCAAGTGGTCAGTGATCAGTGGTTAGTGGTCAGTATTGGATTTTCTTGTTTTTTGTTGACGCTTCGCGTCTGTAAGGTGCTAAAATAGCGCCATGCTGCCCCTGATGTCTATGTTAACAGTCTGTAAATAACAATTACTATACCTATAGCATATAGAGATGTGAAAATAGCTGTGTTGTGTCTAGCTAGCCATCCCGGTAAAAATATATCGAACCCAACATCATGTTGATCTGTATATTTTTTTGCTATGGGAGTCAGAGGACATTGCCACCTGTTGATAAGTAAAATGATACCTTCCCCAACCACTAGTGCAATTGCTATCCAAGTGAATAAATTCACCCTGTCAGCTATACCCGAGTAAAGGATGTACAAAATAGCAAGCACAAAAAATACCCAGACCACAGTGTGTAAAATTTTGATCTGTAAAAGTTTCATGGCGGCCACCTTGATTAGTGCAATAATCGTACATGTGCATTATCACGTACATAATTTATTTTGTCAAACAGAATCCCCTTCCGAAAATTGTTTGGGATATTGTCCTGGTGCCGTCAAGGAGATGGAAATACCCAAGAAAAATGGGAAGAAATGAATCTTAGGATATCCCTCGAACGTGCGGAGAATGTGATGAATATCCTGACCTTACTTTTGATCCAACTGTGCTCTCAGTTTTGAGATTTCAGCATCCTTTTGCAGGATCACCGATTGCCACTTGCGGTCAGATCGTTCTTCCCCACGCTTTTCCCCGCGCTCTTCCCCGCGTTCCTCAGCCTCTCTTTGCCATACGGCTTTGGCGTCTTCTATTTTCCACTCTTGTAACAACATATTTGACACCTCCGAACCATTATTTCTTAGATATTCTGTCAATATCTCCTG
>WRII01000031.1 GCA_009782825.1 Peptococcaceae bacterium | reverse complement strand
ATTCTTCCCGGCGGACTTTATAAACTTTGCCGAACCCTCCCTCTCCCAACAAGGAGTCGATGTACCATGTGCCCCACAAAGGCTCATATGTCTTGATGTCGCTCACTTTTGATCCTCCTCTTTGGCTGCTGGTTTGTTAATTGGCGTTCATACCAAAAATTACTTAACATCAAATGCCTTGGGGTTGAGTTTCAATATTTTTTGTTTTGTCTGCTCGGGGAGCAATTTGCAATCGTAAAAAGCCCCGTCTCCGATAGTGCTTACGCTGTCAGGGATCGTGAGTGACGCAAGCGAGATGCACCCCCAAAACACACTTTTGTCGATACTCGTTACACTGTTGGGGATTGTGACTGACTCAAGCGAACTGCACGCAGAAAACGCTCCTTCGCTAATACTTGTTACGCTGTCAGGGATTGTGAGTGATGTAAGCGAGCCGCAGTCAAAAAACGCTCCTCGGCCAATACTCGTTACGCTGTTGGGGATTGTGACTGATGTAAGCAAGACGCAATCCCAAAACGCATACTCGCCAATACTCGTTACGCTGTTGGGAATTGTGACTGATGTAAGTGCACACTTATTAAATGCTTTGCTGCCAATACTTACAACGGAATGCCCCCCAATTTTTGAAGGAATTTTTACATCAAGGTTTTTCCCTGTGTAGCGCGTCAATTCAATACCGTCCAAGACGTTTTCGTATTCATAGTTATCGGTGTCATCAGCACCAAAAACTATGAAGGAGACTACACATGCAATCACAATAATGGACGCGGCAATGCCAAGGCCGATGAAGAGTGAACGTTTCCCACTCTTTGAAGCCAAGTTCCCATTTACCTGTCCTGCCGGGTTAACGTATGGAGGCTGCTCTGATGGCTGCGGCATAGATCCTGGCGCCGGGGCAGGGTAGTTTTGGTTTTGCCTGGGAAGTCCATAGTTTTGTCCTTGGGCTGACGCTGCATAGCACGGGTCAGGCATGGGGGGCTCAAGCGTTGAAGGCGTATAGTGCTGGCCAAATACCGAGTCCCCACGGTTCTGTATTTGTCCCGGAACCGCATAGGTTTGATCGAGTCCTTCTATCCCTTCCAAGGCTTTGCGCATTTCCGTGGGACTGGCAAACCGCTCCTGGCGGTTATAAGCGCAGGCTTTCCAAACGATATCATTGAGCCCTGGACTCACCCCCTTAAGCACGGGCAAAGGAGCCCCATTCATACGCTTAAACAATGCCTCATCCCGGTCTTTAGGCATGATGGGGTGCGGAAAGTCTGGCAGAAACGGGGTTCGGTTCCGGTTCAGGAAATAATACAGAACAATGCCCAAGGAATAGGTGTCCACACTGGATCCGTACTGCTCTCCCCGAAAAACCTCCGGCGCCATGTATGTGTATGTGCCTTTTTTCGAAAGCCCGGACGAGGTGCGCTCAAGCTGCCGGGCAATTCCAAAGTCGCCCAGCTTGTATTCGCCATAGGGAGAAATAAAGATGTTGTCCGGCTTAATATCACGATGGATCGTGTTTCTTTGGGCACACAGTTCCAATGCCCGGCAAATATGGATGCCAAGCTTGACAACTTCGCCTTCGGTAAGGGGTGTCTGCATGGCATGATCGGAAAGGCTTGTCAGCAGCTCCATACGGATCAGAATATCCCAACCCATTGAAATGTGCGCGATTGAGGCCATTGCACTTGTGCCGGCGGGGTTTGGGGGGGATTTGGGGAGTGTCGCTCTATCAATGACCTGGTGATCTTCCAAGCTGACAATATTGCCGGTGCCGCGGAATTGTCTCATCAGATTAATTTCAGAGAGAATATCTGTGACAAAGGCATATAAATAGCGCTTTATAGACTCATCATCAAGACTTTCCTTTCTCATCTGCAGGATTTCGCTCTCATCATGAGGGATGGAGATGATTTTCACAGCGGAATAATAGGTGGTACCAAATTCTTCCCGGCGGACTTTATAAACTTTGCCGAACCCTCCCTCTCCCAACAAGGAGTCGATGTACCATGTGCCCCACAAAGGCTCATATGTCTTGATGTCGCTCACTTTTGATCCTCCTCTTTTTATGCCGATTAGTGTCCATTTATATTTGAACAGCTCGAAGCAGGTATATTATAACATAAAATCGTACCTTAAAAAAGACAATATAATGAATTTCTAAATTTCTAAATAATATCAAAGAAACTATTTTTCAGAAATATTTTTCAGCAAAATTGCATTTCATTGGATGATTTGATACATAATAGCAGTGTTGCCTGATCATCACGCTGATACATCACCTTTATTGAAAAATATCCCCCGCAAGATATCCCTTTTTTAGGAGAATGAATTGATGAAGAGATGCAAAAGGAGCCTATTCAACCGCAGTATAATCCTCTGCCTGATCTTATCCTTTTCCTGGGGATGTGGCGCTGCTATAGGATTCAATAGCAATCCTGCTCCCACCATGCTCAGGGATTTCCCTCCCGATGCTCTCATGCTGCCTCAGGAAAGTGAGAGGGTGGAAAAAGGCCAGAATTCCGGCATTGATTATGGGAATGCGTCGGAAGGCTACATTATGGCCTGGTATACAGGCTCCAAACAGGCGAAGATCCAAGTCACGAAGATGGAAAGCGCCAGCGAGGCCCAGAACCCTTCCTGGAATTATGATGTGGATGATCCGGTGGTCAAAGAAGTCCTGCCATTGCAGGCGGGCTCGGGGCGCTATAAGGTCTTTGTGGCGGAACAGCTGGAGGACACAAGGTATCTCCCATTGGTTTTGGCTGAATTTGATGTCGTTATTGAAAACGAATTTGCCCCGTTTCTTTACGCTACCAAATATGCGATGTTTTCCGAGAATTCCTTCAGTGTCCAAAAGGCACGGGAAGTGACACAAGGATGCACAAGCGATATAGAGGCTCTCCATAAGATTTATATGTACATCAAAGATACGGTCGCTTATGACACTCAAAAAGCAGAAACGATTCAGAGCTTTTATACGCCCCATCCGGATATCACACTTGCAGAAGGCCAGGGCATTTGCCTGGATTATGCATCCCTGACCTGTACCATGCTGCGGGCAGTCCAAATCCCCACAAAGCTTGTGACAGGCAGAGTATCCAATGATCTGAGCCATGCCTGGAATTCTGTCTATCTTGAAAATGAGGGGTGGGTAGATGTAAAAATTTATCTGAGTCTCCATGAGTGGGAGGTGATCGACTTGACATTCGCCGCAGGCAGTATAAACAGTGCGCATCTTGCCCAATATATTGGCACAGGAGATATTTACACTGAACTCAAAACTTATTAAATACTTAGTTACAGTCCCTTAAGGGTTTTCCGGCTGACATCATACAGTTTTTCAAGGGAGGACGGAAGATGACATCTGAATCTAATAAATCCATATCCCTGTCTCCGATGGAACTTATGCTCTTTTTTGAGACCATGGGGCTGCTGCTCTCCTCGGGAATAACTGTGGAGGAGAGTCTCAAGATCATGAAACGGGATGCGGACAAGGGGAAAGAAAGCGGCGCGATTGCGGATCTGCTCAAAATTTTACCCCACACCTATGAGCTCAGTGTTGCCATGGAGAAGGTTGAACGGTTCCCTAATTATGCTGTCAATATGGTTCGCGTTTCAGAACGTTCGGGCAATCTGGAAAAAGGATGTGCTTCCTTAGCCGGGTTCTATAAAGAAGAACACCAACAGGGAACACAGATACGCAGCGCGATTTCCAATCCTTTTATCCTTGTGTGCATCATGGCTGTGGTCGTGGCTTTCCTTGTAAACGCGATCCTGCCGATTTTTTCTAACATCTATAGACAGATAGGCGCCAATATGGAATCAAACAATATGGTTAAGGCGGCTCTGGCGATCGGTTCGGGAGCTATGTGGGTTATCTTTTCTGTTCTGATCCTTGTGATTCTGGCCTTTTTCTACGGAAAGACGAAATCCGGCAGGAATTTTTTTTCCAATTTGGCTGAGCGTTCATTTTTTACACGCAAGTTTCACATGTCACGATCCATGGCACGATTCACATCAACCTTTGCCATGCTTCTGGACAGCGGCGACGACCTGCCCATAGCCCTGGCTCTGGCGGGCACAGTGTGCCGCAATCAGAGCATACGGGAAAGGATTGATCGATGCCATAAGCAGGTTCTCTCAGGAAATTCTCTGTCCGATGTTCTAATAGAGAGTGGGCTCTTTAATCCAACTCATGTGGGGATGATAAAGAGCGGTGTGCGCTCGGGAGCGACGCCTAAGGTCATGAAAAAGCTTTCGGATCTCTATGAGGAGGATGCTGAACGTATTCTTTTCGGGTTCGTGACCCTCATTGAACCCCTGCTCATCAGTGTGCTCTCTGTAATTATTGGCGTGGTTTTGCTCTGTATTATGCTGCCTCTTATCGGAATCTTGTCTTCAGTCGGATGAGGGATATCAACTGCGTTGAAGGATATAACGATAACTGCGTTGAGGGGGGATCAGCTCAATGAAACAAATATACAGAAAGAAAAGGGGGAAACGGTTCTTGCTTTGGCGCAGTATGGTAGTGTCCCTGTGTATCCTTGCCCTAGGGGCCCTGTCACTCTTTGTTTTCACCAGGCAGGTTTCTGATTCTGTTGAGCAAGAATCGGAACGCATTGCACGGGAAGCTATCATTCATGCTCTCATAGCCTGCTATGCCGCAGAGGGCAGCTATCCCTCTTCTCTTTCCTATCTGGAGGAACGTTATGGCGTCATCATCGATCATGGGAAGTATGTTATCAGTTATGGGGTTTTCGCACCCAATGTTGTCCCCGAAGTGACGATAAAAAGAAGAAAGTAGGGTAAAATATGGCTAAGGCGCCGATCAAAACCCATGCGGCACTCTATCGCATTCCCACACTGATGCTGGTTTGCTTGTTTGCAATTTGTACGCTTCTGGCCGCTGCCTACGGACTGAATATCTATCACAAGATCCAGAAGGGGACAGAGCTCAACTTCACGGGACGGACGGGATTAGCTTATGTGGCGACCAAAATGCGTCAGAGTCAAGCGGTTGCGGTGGAAATCCCCAATCCGTTCACTCTGGTGTTGGTGGAAGATGTGGACGGGCAAAGCTATGCGACGAGCATCTTTTTAAAAGACGGTGTGCTGAGAGAATATTTTGGCAGTCACACCCCGGATTCAGCGGTCTTCAATACTCCCATCACCGCAGCCAGTGAGTTTTCGGTGGCTTTCCTCACTGAGGATCTGATCGAAATCACTGTGGGCGATCATGAAGGGAACTTGTATCAAATGTCGGTTTATATGCCTCAAGCTATGCAGGAGGCGAACTTATGAATACGTCCTCCAAAACTGTGAGCCTCATAATTGAAATCATCCTTTCGACAGTTTTTTTCGCTGCAATCTGCACCATAGTTCTGCAACTCCTCCTTCAAGCACAAAAGCTGGAACAGTATAGCCGTGATAAGTCCGGCGCCGTGGCTCTCGCCCAATCCATTGGCGATATATTTCGCAGCCAAATGGCCGGCGCCCCACAAGACTTTGATGTGATCATGAGTCTCTGCTATGGCGAAGCTTTGGTTAAAGAGGAGGATCACCGTTATACCCTCTATTTGGATGAAAGGATGCTGCCCAATAAACCAGTGCAGCCGGCTCATCCGGCTCATCCGGCTGTGCCGGCTATAGGATTATTGGCCTCATCTATCGAATTCCCGGCTCCGACCGAGGAGACGCCCCCTGAGGAAAGCCCCTCCTGTTTCGCGAGTGTGACTCTGGAAGATGTTCAGAATATCCCTGCGGGAACTATGAGCCGTGTCTCGATTCAGGTGGAAAAACAGGGAACGGTGCTGTTCGAACTCTCGGTAGATAGGTACCGGCCCGGAGAGTCCCCGAACGGGCCAAATCCGCCAGATTTTGTCCACCTCAGTCTTGAGACCGGGCCGGGATTGTTCAGCTTATTTCCTGCCATAAACTCAGTGCGAAAGGAATGTTGATGACTATGAGGGAGGATAGAGAAAAGGTCAGACCCGGTGTAACTGTAGGGTTTATCTCCCTGCTGATGATCTTTATGGCTCTATGCCTGACCGTCTTTGTGTCATTGGCCCTCACCAATGCTGCCGCGGACCGAGGCTTGACCAACAGAACAGGGGAGACCGCCACGTCCTATTATGCGGCCCAGAATCAGTTCCAGGCGTTTCTCAGCGATCTGGATGCCCGCTTGGTGACTATGACCACCCAGGGTTTGGATCAGGGAAATGCAGATTTTGAGGCTCAGCTGCGGGACAGTCTCCGGCCTTTGATGCAGGAAGGAGTGACCTATGACGAAGACCGGCATGTCATCAATGCCCAGTGGCCGGCGGGGGAGCGATTGCTCTTCAAGACTGAGATCCTGATCACCTCTTCCGGTTTTATTGATACCGGACCTCGATACACGGTCACATCAGTGATGTTATCTCCTGTACAGGAGAGTTTCTATACACCAATGGATAACATGTGGAATGGGGAGGATTTTTCTTATGACAATCAATGAGATACTGGGAAAAGCGGTGGAGCAGGGGGCTTCTGACATCTTTATCATCTCCCGGCACACGCTGACATTTAAGGTTCAGGGTAAATTGGTTCCTGCCAGTGACGCGCCGATTCCGCCCGAGGAGGTAGGAGGTCTCATTAATCAAATCTATCGGGCTAAAGAGCGGGATATGGCCCTGCTCTTTAATACGGGAGACGACGATTTCTCCTTTTCCGTCGGCGGATTGGGACGCTTTCGCGTGAACGCTTTTCGCCAGCGGGGGACGTTGGCTGCGGTGGTTCGCGTTATCAGCTTCACTCTGCCGAATCCCACCGCCCTGAACATTCCTGAAACTGTCACAAACCTAGCAAACTTCTCCAGTGGTCTCGTGCTGATCACAGGTCCGGCCGGCAGCGGCAAATCTACGACGCTGGCTTGCATTATCGACCGCATCAACCAGGAAAAGAGCGGCCATATCATCACTATGGAGGATCCGATTGAGTTTATTCACCGTCACAAGCGGTGCATTGTGACCCAGAGGGAAGTTCCCGCCGATTCGCGCAGCTATGTGACAGCCCTGCGCGCGGCGCTGCGCCAGTCTCCCAATGTGTTGCTGCTCGGAGAAATGCGCGACCTGGAAACTATTGAGATTGCCATGACAGCTGCGGAAACCGGCCAGCTGGTGTTTTCTACTTTGCATACTATGGGAGCCGCCAATACTATAGACAGGATTATTGACGTTTTTCCACACAGCCAGCAGCAGCAGATTCGTATCCAGCTTTCCATGGTTCTCAAAGCGGTTGTTTCTCAACAGCTCCTTTCCACCACCCGGGGCAGGCTGCTCCCGGCCTTTGAGATCATGCTTTCCAACTTGGCTGTTCAAAACATGATCCGGGAGGAGAAGATTCACCAGATTGAATCGGCGATTTACGCCGGCACCAACGCCGGGATGACATCGATGGATAACAGCCTGTTTAAGCTTTATGAACAAAGCCTGATCACAGAACAGGATGCTATTTTGCATTCCAATAATTATGATTCGATGCGGCATCGGATTAGTTTATATCAGCATCATCAGTAAACAGCCCCTTACAGGTGATTATATATAGGAGAAGGCCATTTCCCAAAAAGTTTTGCCGAAAACCCCGAAAACGGCAAAACTTTTTCAATTAATGCGAACTCAGTTGCTGTTTTTCGCAAATCTATTGTATTTGCCCAAACCCTATACAAAGCGTCATGTTTTAGATACAATGAACATAAGCGATTCTCTAATAGACATGAAAAGTAAAGCTACTGACATCCATATTACGGTAATAACTCTATTCTTATAATTTGAAATAAGGGAGGGATATAGAGATGTCATCAAAGGTAGGATTTGCATTTTCAGAACCAAAACAAAAGATCTTGAGGAGGTCGCGCATATGCAAGCCATAACAAATCCTGACGCCCTGGAATTGCTGGATTGTGAGAATCTTTTTGATTTTAAAATTTCATCTCCGGAGGCCTTGCGGAAATGGCAACAGAAAAAAACGGGAAATCGGTGATAGTAACACAGAAAAAAGGACCTTATATTTAGATTATTATGGGAGTTAATCCCGAAAAGAATCAGATTAGGAGGTTGCTATTTATGGGAGAATTAGGAATAGGCGAAAAACTAATATTGATATTTTTCTTTCTTGTTGTTATTATCCTTTTCTCTGCTGCCTTTCTCTTTTGGGATAACCTTGAAGTGCAAGTGATAATGCTTTGCCTTGCCATCCTTGCATTGTTTGTATGTTCAAAAACAAACGCAAAAACAAAGAAGATGATTATATTTCGTTTAGTCAAATATAGCATTTCACTGGGATTGATTGGAGAAACAATGAGTCTATTATTTGTTTGGGTTCTTCCATTAAGCACTGATGAAGGACAAAGATTGATTGAGTCTGTTGCATATGGTTCAATGGTCTTGATTTGCGCTCCTATTGTTCTTTTGTTAGGCTATATAATTTTTTCCCCATCATCCATGGTTAAGACGGAGGCCACAATAGTTTCTATTCAATTGAACAGTGATGGTGATCGTATATATTCTGATGTTGATGCAACCTTAAATCTTTCTATACAAAAAAAAGATGGAACGAGTTATGAAAAGACTTTGCAAGTGCGCATTCCAGGAAGTCAATTGCCACTATACCAGCCCGGCAAAAAACATGAGATATTATATCAGATATCTGATCCGTCTAAAGTCATGATTATCCACCCCAGACACCCAAGAACCACCGGAAGGTCTGTTGCCAGTATCGACTCTGACGAGTTTCGCCAATAATTAATTAATAAGAGCCGGCGAAAGTTTCCGCTTTGACGTATAGACACACTACTTCAGCACTGGCTACATTTGCATATGGTGCAAATGCTGGCGTAAATGCTTTAAAGGCACATCATGCCCGCGATAGAACTGCCAAGGCAGGGGCAAGAAAGATATTACCTATTACCGCAAAGTCTGGCAGCAGCGCATCGACCCAAAAGGAGGAGCGCTCCACACATGCGCGAATACCATTCTTGAAAATGCCAATAAAATCACATATAATATGGGTATAAGCGATAGGGATAAAAAATCAATAGAACAAGGAACTGTATGCCTATGGATATAGAAACTGTGAAAACATCACAACACACACATGAGCTTCTTGACCATGCGCTTGCGCAAATCACTAAGCAGCCCAAACGCCGGTATTCCCAGCAAGAAATTGACGAAGCCCGCGGTAACCTGGCCCTTATGAATGACCGTGTCTTTATGGTCACATTTTGTGATAACAAAAACAACCCCATCATCACAGGAATCGTCAACGCCCTGCGCAAGATCCATTCTCTTGCCCCAATCCCGCCCATAGAGCGGACAACAGTTCAAAACGTGTCGCTCATCGATGTCTTAGGCCGTGGAATGATCGGCGAGAAGTATTCCGATTACTACGTCGAGCTGCCGAAGCAGGACACTTGGACAAAAGGAAGTTTGCCGGAAGCATATCATGATTTATGGGATCTGTGCTGCATTTTCAGAACCAAAACAAAAGATCTTGAGGAGGTCGCGCATATGCAAACCATTACAAATCCTGACGCCTTAGAATTGTTAGAAGAAGTGAAGAAAACCGTAGCACCCAATGACTTTGTCGATGAAACACTGGATCGGAAGAGTGAGTTGGAACAATTGCGGAATTATATCATTAGGGAGAGACAAAAAGCCGCACAGGAAGCCGCACAGGAAGCCGCACAAGAGGCCGCGCAAGAAGCCACACAGAAAGCTGCACAAGCCGCACAAAAAACAGCGGAAGATCTATTGGTCTTGGCTCTTCGGGCCAATTCTCCTCATGATACTGTGGAAGCCATGCGGCGACGTACAGGGATTACAAAGGAGAGACTTGCAGAGTTAAGAGAGCAAGTGTAAGGCATTGTAATTAAATAGCCTTTACAAATCATGACAAAAAGTGCACAATGTGTATTATGGAGAAAATAGAGATGTCCCTATTGGAAGAACGAATCAAAAACATGTTGCCAACATTAAACGAATATCATAGCAGAAGATATTTGGCAACAGAGGTAAAAGCACTCGGTCACGGGGGCATGAGTCTTGTGAGCCGGATGCACCCCTAACGCGGGCTGCGCCCGCAAGTGGTCAGTGATCAGGGGTTAGTGGCCAGGGGTTTTCTTGTTTTTTATTGACACTTCGCGCCCATAAGTTACTAAGGGGCTGTAACTAAAGAAAGGAAGCTGTTATGACCTACAAGACACAGATGGAAGCGGCCAGGCATGGCGCTATAACGAAAGAAATGGAGCGGGTAGCTTACAAAGAGCATATGGATCCGGAAAAGCTGCGGGATTCCATTGCGGTGGGAGAAGTGGTCATTCCAGCCAACATTCATCATAAAACTTTGGAGGCTGAAGGAATTGGCAGAGGACTGAGAACCAAGATCAATGTCAATCTGGGGGTTTCCGGAGACAGTCGTGACTACGAAAGGGAAATGGCCAAAGTCCGTTTGGCCCTGAACTATAAATGCGAATCTATTATGGATCTTTCCAACTGCGGCAAGACAAATGTCTTCCGCAGGGAGCTGATCGGCATGTCCGCCGCCATGGTGGGAACGGTTCCCATGTATGACGCCATTGGCTATTTGGAAAAAGAGCTGGCGGATATTACAGCTCAGGATTTTCTCAAGGTCGTTGAGATTCATGCCCGGGAGGGGGTGGACTTCATGACCCTCCACGCCGGAATTAATCGCCGCGTGATTGAGACCTTCAAGAGGAGTGAGCGCCTGACAAATATTGTGTCCCGGGGCGGTTCCTTGCTTTTTGCCTGGATGGAAATGACGGGGCGGGAGAACCCCTTCTTTGAGTATTATGACGATGTTTTGGAGATCCTGCGGACCTATGATGTGACGGTCAGTCTTGGCGACGCGATGCGACCGGGTTCCAACTGTGACAGCACTGATGGAGGGCAGCTGGCCGAGCTGATCGAGCTGGGGTATCTGACGAAACGCGCCTGGGAGCGGGATGTCCAGGTTATGATTGAAGGGCCTGGACATATGGCCCTGAATGAAATCGAAGCCAATGTGCTTTTGGAAAAGCGTCTGTGTCATAATGCTCCGTTCTATGTGCTGGGGCCGCTGGTGACGGATATCGCGCCGGGATACGATCACATAACTTCCGCGATTGGGGGGGCCGTTGCCGCTGCCGGCGGGGCGGATTTCCTGTGCTATGTGACTCCGGCGGAACATTTGCGTTTGCCTGATCTGGAGGATGTGAAAGAAGGGATTATCGCTTCGAAGATAGCCGCTCATGCCGCCGATATTGCGAAAGGGATCCCAGGCGCTTGGGAAATTGATCGAAAAATGAGTGATGCCCGCCGGCGTGTGGATTGGGAAGAGATGTTTCGGTATGCTATTGATCCGGAAAAGGCCAGACAGTACCATGAGAGCTTACCGCCGGAGGATGAGGGGACTTGTTCTATGTGCGGCAAGATGTGTGCGGTACGGACAATGAACCGTATTTTGGCTGGGGAAGAGGTGGAGCTTTATGGGGAAGGTTCTGAAGGTTAACGGCGCAGATTTTTCCTTAGAGAGATTGCTAAGCTTAAGAGAATTTCTTATTGAGCAAGGCTATAATCCGGATCATGTCGCGACTGAGATCAATGGTGAGGTTGTTCCTAAAACTGCTTATGAGAGCGTGGTTCTGTCCGATGGTGACGTGATTGAGATTGTCCGGTTTGTGGGCGGAGGGTGATGGTTATGGATGTGGATACACCAGAGATACACGGGAAGCTTAAAAATGCCAAGGTAGCGATTGCGGGGCTGGGAGGGCTGGGATCCCATATTGCGGTCAGTCTCGCGCGGATAGGCGTGGGGATGCTGCTGTTGGTGGATGATGATGTGGTGGATCTCAGTAATCTGAATCGCCAGATGTATTTTATCAAGCATTTGGGAATGCCAAAAACGCAAGCGCTTCAGGAGCAGATTGAACAGATTAATCCTCTCGTTCACGTGAAGATTCGGACGGTGCGGGTAGAGGATCATCATGTGGTGGAACTCTTTGAGGGATATGATGTGATGTGTGAGGCTTTTGACACACAGGAGGCGAAGGCCATGCTGGTTTCCGCGGCGCTCAGCAGGCTGCCGGATCTCAAGGTGGTGGCGGCTTCCGGTATGGCAGGATATGGATCTTCTAACGGCATCTGTACAGAGCGGAGAATGAAAAACCTCTATGTGTGTGGTGATGGGGAAGCAGATGCGGCAGCGGGAATGGGTCTCATGGCGCCAAGGGTGCAGATTTGTGCCGGGCATCAGGCGAATATGGTACTCAGGCTTTTGGTGGGCCTGGAAGACGTGTAGAACACCCTAGTTCTTTGGATGGAATGCGGGCCTTTTTGGATATATCAGGTTTTTTCAAGAGAAGGAGAAACGCCATGTACATAAAAGATAGGCTTGTTCTGGGCACAAAGGAGTTTGACTCAAGATTCATTTTGGGATCAGGAAAATTTTCCCTTAAAGATACCGCGGCGGTTATTGAGAATGCGGGAGTTGAGATGGTGACCCTGGCTCTGCGCCGGGCGAATGAGGGTGGAGAGGAGAATATTCTGGAATATATGCCTGAAGGGATTACGCTGCTGCCCAACACGTCGGGGGCTCGGAACGCTCAGGAGGCTGTGCGGATTGCCCGGCTGGCCCGGTCGTTGGGGTGTGGGGATTTTGTTAAGGTTGAGGTGATCCACGACTCAAAATATCTGATGCCTGATAACCCTCAGACGGTCAAGGCTACGGAGACTCTGGCCGGGGAAGGATTTGCTGTCATGCCCTATATTTATCCGGATCTGATCACGGCCCGGGAGCTGCAGCAGGCTGGGGCGGCGGCTGTTATGCCGTTGGGGTCGCCTATTGGCAGCAACAAGGGATTGTTAACTAAGTATTTTATAGAGATGCTGGTGGAGGAGATTGATTTGCCTGTTATTGTTGATGCCGGGATAGGATGTCCGTCTCAGGCTTGTGAGGCCATGGAAATAGGGGTGGCCGCGGTTATGGCGAACACAGCAATCGCTACGGCAGGAGATGTGGCGTTGATGGCCAAGGCGTTCAAGCTGGCCGTGGAAGCGGGACGGGCTGCTTATTTGGCGGGGCTGGGCCGGGTCATAGAGGCGGGCGGGCAGGCATCGAGTCCTTTGACGGGGTTTTTGGAATGAGGGGATGCGGGTGGAGTCATGGAGTGAGGGCTATCCTGTTGGGAAAATAGTCTACAATAAGGTATGTTTTTCTATATGCCGGAGATCATATGATCTATGACACTGCATAAATACACAAATATAAATAAAAAACTCATAATAGAATGTAGACATTATTCTAAAAATAGGGTATCTTTATATCAAGAAGATTATTGCTAAGGGATCTTGAAGAAAATTTCTTATAAATCTCCCAATCCCCCAAATAACCCTAATTTCTGACAAAGATCGACATTATAAGTTTGTCCTCAAGTTGTTGTCGTTTCCCACAGATCTACATAAACAGGTTTGCAGAAAGGAGGGGGCATAAAAAAGTATGAGAAAAGTTTTGGTCATAATCATGTTTGCGTTTATTTCCGCATTTACCTTTGCGGCCTTCTATATGAGCGTGGAAGATGTCTATCGCAGCCAGATGGAGACAATGGGCGAGACGGATTTGGCACAGTCCATCCACTTTACATCTGTGGGGGCGGATCTTCAGGCGTTTTATAAAAAAATGACGGATGTTCTTGATAAATACCGCGCCAACCTCTATACAACGCGAGTGTCTGAAAATAACGGAGCCGACAGCCAAACGAAGGGCAAGTCTGTTGTGGTTAAATATGTCTATGTGAATCGGGCTGAACCGTTCAAGGATATTGCTCCCGGGGGCCGGCTTTACTTATTAGGGGCTTTTCCCCCTGCGGATCCTGCGAAAAAAGAGTCTGAAGACTATATGACAACAGATAATAAGGATGGCTCCAAAAGCGGTCTCATTGATAGTTTTCGCACGGACGAGATTTATGAGATCAGGACGCTGGCAAGCGGGGTGCAGAGGGATCCGGATTTATTCACACAGGCGTGTGTTTTGCAGGTGTTCGCCCAAGGCGATGAGGATAAGATGATATCTGAGTGGTCTTCCCAAGGGATTGCGGTGACAAAGCTAAAAACCGAACAGCGTCATATTCTGGATGTGGGGATTATTTATCTGTTGGTGGGGGTATGCCTGATTGTCTTTTTGCTGGTCATGGTTCATGATATTTTGTATTCCAGCCGCCGTATTGCTGTGGAAAAGATGCAAGGGTTCTCAGTGTATGCTGTCTGGAAAACAAAAGCTCTTGGAGTGCTTGTAATTTTTGGTATTTGCAGTGTACTGGTCATGCTGATAGGGTCGTTGATCTTTTTCCAGAAATGGACCGCGTTGATCTTGGATTTCTTATTTCAAATCTCGGGGATTTTGTTGGGTATGTGGGTCTTGTCAGGGATTTTTCTATCGCTGCCTTTCCTCTATATCCATAAGATCAGGGTTGCGGAGATGCTGCAAAATAAGCAGGGGAGCCGGTCTATTGTCATCTTCAATGCGGGAGTTAAGTTTGTGGCGACGACAGTGTTGGTGATTTACAGCGCTATGGTTTTTTCAGAATTGCGGACTCTTCTTTCCCGGCGCGACACAGATTCAGTCCGGGAGATGGGGAGTGTGGAGAACGGTATTTTCTTTTATGGAGTCATGCTCATGATTATGGTGGTGATCATTATCTTGGTTTTGTGGCAAAATACCATGAGCTACATGAATACCAACCGCGTGCGTATTGCGTTGAAACAAACTCTCGGATATGGCACGTTTGATAAGTTTGTCAGTTTCTATTATGCTTATTTTATATCTTGGGCCGGCACGGCACTTGTTTCCCTTAGTGTTTCCTTGTTTGTGGGAACCGGTGTGGAAACCACCGTGTTGTGCGTGGCGCTGTTTGTGTTTGAAGGGATATCATCCATTATCATTTTTGATCTTATGAAACGCATGAAACGGCAAGATGTGTTGCGTATTACGAAAGGGGGGTAAGGGGTATGCCAATTATCGAGATGCAGTCACTCACAAAAGGATATGATGGCAGAATTCTTTTTGAAAACTATAACCAGCAGATTTTTCAGGGTGAATTTGTGGCCATAACCGGCGACAGTGGCTGCGGCAAAAGCACGCTGCTGAATATTATTGGGCTGCTCGAACGGCATGATGAAGGGGTGCTCATTATCAACGGGAAAAAAAATGTCTATCCCAACTCCCGTGATGCACAGAGATTGCTGCGGGTTGATATAAGTTACCTGTTTCAGAATTCGGGGCTTGTGGAGGATGAAACGGTTGTTTATAACATTCGCCTTGGTCTTCGCTACACGAAAACCAAGGCGAGCCGGCAGCTGGAAATTATTGGGGACGCCCTGAGCCGGGTGGGACTGGCTGGTTTTGAAAAGAAAAGAGTTTATCAGCTTTCGGGGGGGGAGAGACAGCGCGTGGCGATTGCCCGGGTCTTGGTCAAGCCTTCAACAATTGTGTTGGCTGATGAACCTACCGGGTCACTTGACGCGGGGAATCGGGATATTGTCATGAGTATGCTGCAGATGCTCAACAGGATGGGCAAGACGATTATCATCGCGACCCATGATCGCTATGTGGCGGGATTGTGCCAGCGCGAGATTAGTTTGAACAATGCGAGGAATGGGAGCGGGACGGAAATGGCGAGAGAGGGAAATCCGTCTGGATGGAGCGGACCGGAGCCGGCGATGGGAGGTTCGCCTGGGAGATGGGGCGGACCGGGTGGACCGGGTGGACCGGGTGGACCGGAACCGACGACGGGAGGAGGCCCGTCCAGGGGATGGAGTAGCGGTGGATCGGAACCCTCGACGGGCGGAGGTTCCTCCAGGGGATGGAGCAGCGGTGGGCCGGAACCCTCGACGGGTGGAGGCCTGTCCAGAGGATGGAGCAGCGGTGGGCCGGAACCGACGATGGGCGGAGGCTCGTCCAGGGGATGGAGCAGCGGATCAGAATCGACAACGGGGACAGGCCTGCCGGGGGGATGGAACAGACCGGAAATGACAATGGGCGCAAGTCCGAACGGAGGATGGGGCCGGAGATCACTGAACGATACTCAAGGGAGGAAGTTCGTGAATCGGAACGAATAGCGTTTGTGCAGAAAGGATAAGAGATAAGAATGCGAGACCCTCGCATTCTTATCTCTTATCCTTTCTGCAGCAGTTCCTTATTAAGGGACTGTAACTCAACGGTTTCATTTTGTGAGGTTTGGTGACGCGTACGGGATTCGAACCCGTGAATGCCAGCGTGAAAGGCTGGTGAGTTAAGCCGCTTCTCCAACGCGCCTTGTTTGGTGAGCCATCCGCGACTCGAACGCGGGACACCCTGATTAAAAGTCAGGTGCTCTACCAACTGAGCTAATGGCCCTGGCTTTAAGCCGTTTTCTGTGAAGTTCCTCGTGCAAGTGTACCAAAAAACAGATGGGGCGTCAAGCCTGGGAGGGAACTGGAATTAATTACATGATTTCTGTACATGATTTCTGATTTCTGCTTTGGTTGTGGCTGTAAGCCCCCCTGTGGTATACTTAACACCATCATACGTGAGGAGAGGAGAGACATCATGCTGGAAATACGCATCCATGGGCATGGCGGCCAGGGGACAGTCACTTTGGCTGAGTTGATTGCTTATGCCCAGATGAAGATGGGAAGGCATGTGCAGACATTGCCGTTCTTTGGCATGGAGAGGCGCGGGGCGCCGGTAAAAACGGCGATGCGGCTGTCTGACGAGGAAATATTGCTGAAGAGCCAGGTATATAAACCGCATGTGCTGGTTCTGCTGAGTGAGGGTCTGGAATCCGGCGCTGTGCAGCAGGGGCTGCACAAGCAGGGTGTTGTGCTGGTCAATAGAGCTTGTGTTGCGGAACGTAGTGGAGAAAACGTCGCCGCAAATGTGCCCGGCTGTAACCCGTCTGTTGATGCCTGGGGCATCGCCCGTGCCTGCGAGCTGGTGCTCATGGGACAGCCTCTGATTAATGTTCCTATGTTTGGAGCTGTGTCCCGGCTTCTGGGAATATCGCCTCAGGCTGTGACAGAGAGCATTGAATACAAATGGCCTGCGGGCAGCGAGGCGTCTGTCCGGGCCGCTTTGCGGGGATATGAAGAGGTGCAGGGTTTGGAAGGGCTGCCGGATATGGCCCGATGGATAGGAGACGCGGCGGAACTACCGACGGAAATACCGATGGAAATACCAGTGGAACTACCGACGGAACTACCGGCGGCACTGAAGGCGAATCGGATAACAGGGGTGCCTGCTCATCCGGTATCTTTCCCTCAGAAAGGGGTGTCCGGGCAAACGGGAACTTGGCGGTTGGAAAGGCCTGTCATCAACAAGGATACCTGTACATCCTGCCTGCTGTGCTGGGTGTTCTGTCCGGAGGCTGTTATTGAAAAAGAGACTCTTGATATTGATTATACGTACTGTAAAGGATGCGGCGTTTGTGCCGAAGAGTGTCCTGCTAAAGCTATTAATATGATAAGGGAGGGGGAATAGGAGCTATGGAAGCGGAACGGCTGATGAAAGCGGAACGGCAGGGTCAAGATGGCGGAGAAGTGACGGATGAGCGCCTGTTAAAAACGGGATGCCATGCGGCGGCGTTGGCGGTGCGCAGCGCCCGGGTGGATGTGGTGGCGGCTTATCCGATTACGCCTCAGTCCAGCGTGGTGGAGACGATTTCGGCCATGGTGGAGGAAGGGGATCTGGAGTGCCGTTTTCTGCCTGTGGAAGGGGAACACAGCGCCTTAGCGGCCTGTGCGGGAGCTATTGCCGCAGGGGCCAGAGTTTTTACGGCGACGGCGTCCCAGGGGCTGCTCTATATGCACGAGGTTTTGCATATGGTGGGCGGCGGCCGTTTGCCGATGGTGATGGCGAATGTCAATCGCGCTGTTTTCCCGCCCTGGGCTCTGTTGGTGGATCATCAGGATTCTCTGTCTCAGAGGGATACGGGGTGGCTGCAAATCTATGTGGCGTCGGTGCAGGAGATTTATAACGCGATTCTGCAAGGGTTTTATATTACGCAAGAAGCTCAATTGCCGGTTATGGTTAATTTTGACGGATTTATTCTTTCACATTGCGCGTCGGGGGTGATGGTGCCGGCTCAGGAGGTCGTGGATGCTTTCCTGCCTCCTTATGAGCCTTTATGGAAGCTGGATCCGGCGGCTCCCAGCAGTTTTGCCAATGTGACGGCTACGGAATATTACGGCAAGCACCGGGCGATGCTGCAGCGGGCGCAGCAGGAGGCGAAGCCGATTTTCAAGGAAGCGGCTGCCCGGTATCGTGATCATACGGGGATGTGGGACGGGGATGTCCTGGACTTGTACCGGACGGAGGATGCTGAGGTGTTCGTGATTTCTATGGGATCTATGGCGGCTGAGGTGAAGCTCGGTGTGGATGACCTGCGCAGCCGGGGGATCAAAGCGGGGGCTGTCCGAATCCGTGTCTACAGGCCGTTTCCTGCGGAGGACCTTGTGCAGGTACTGCCTGACGGGAGTACGGCAGTTGTGCTGGAACGCAATTATTCTTTTGGGATGAACAGCGGGATTTTGGCTGTGGAACTCAAATCGGCTTTGTATGGACAGAAAAATGTCTGTATCCATGACCGGGTCATGGGGATCGGCGGAGAAGATCTGACGTGGAGATATATGGCTCGCGTGGTGGAAGACGCGATCACGGGAAAGGAGGCGACCCCATGGCAACCCGAATAAAAGATCTGCCGGCTGAAGAGGTTGTTTTGTCTGGAAATGGCGCTTGCGCCAGCTGTCCGTCTACTTTGGCGCTTCGTAGTGTTGGAAAAGCATTGGGGCCCAATGCGATTATGCTGCTTACCCCTTCGTGTACGGTTGCCAGCATGGGAGTTACGCCCCAGATGGCTTTTACCTATCCGGCGATGAATATTTGTTTTGCGACAGCCGGATCCTCGGCGGCGGGTGTGGTTTATGCCCTGGAGGCTCAAGCTATGAAGGGGCGGTTACAGGGCGAGATGCCGACGGTGTTTACCTGGATTGGGGACGGCGGCACCTATGATATTGGATTTCAGGCTTTGTCAGCGGCGGCGGAGCGCAATGATAACTTTATTTTCTTTTGCTATAATAATGAGGCGTACAGCAATACGGGGGTGCAGCGCAGCGGGGCGACGCCGGCCTATGCTGTAACTACGACAACTCCCGGTGGCAAAACTGAGAATAAGAAGAATATGCCGCTTCTGATGCTGGATCACCGGATTCCTTATATGGCGACGGCGTCGGTGGCGTATCCGGCGGATCTCTATGATAAGGTGGTTAAGGCGAAGGGGATAAAGGGGTTCAAATATATTGAGATTTTTGCGCCGTGCTATCCGGGATGGAAATTTGAGAGCAAGGACATGGTCAAATTGGCCCGTCTGGCGGTGCGCAGCGGGATTAATTTGCTCTGGGAGGCGGAGAATGGCTATATCACACACTTGAGTGGTCCGACCAAGGCCCTGGTGGAAACGGGAGCGGCGCCCCGGGGGCTGGAGGAGTATCTGGAGGCTCAGGGCAGGTTTAGACACGTGATGACTTCAGAGAAAAAGGAGGCCTTTCTGCAGGGTGTTGAGGCTGGGGTTCGCGAAGAAATGGAGCTGCTCAAAGGGCGGATGAGGATTTAAAGAAGAATCTCCGAATAAACTCTAATAAATTAATATATTTACGGAGAAATAAAAGATATTCATATAGGCGCGAGGGCAAAAGTCCTAAGGAATTATATGGATATCAAAAAGGTGAAATGGCAAGGGTAAACTAAAAAATGTGGACAAAAAACCCAAAAAATAGAAAATATGCAGGTTTATCATTTGTTTTTTTAAAGAAATAAAAGATTTGCATATTGACTTTTGCAGACGGACGGCTAGAATTAAGATGTAGGATAGAGAAAAGGGTGAGGATATGACAAAGAATGAGATTATAAGGTCAGCTGAGGATTTTTGCGCGAAAAACAGCACTAAGAAAGTTGAATATCGGCTGTGTGTGGGCGAAGAACAGCGCAGCAAAGATCCGAGTTTTGGAGGCCGGTATGATTCAAAGCTCGATGAGGAAGCCTATCTTAATAATTCATTCACGGTTGTGGCTCGAAACAAGAGTGATATGTCCTTTTTAGGGCGAACGACTCTTTTCTTGATGGGGTATGATGTCTACAAAGATATATTTTTCTGGAAACTCCATGAGGATGAGGAGCAGACATTTCTGCTTAAAGTCTGGTTAGGAGAGTGTAAGGATCTTATTGGGGATTTGTGTATTACTCTTGGTTTCACAGAGATAGCCGGTGAGATTCGGTTTTCTCCGGATCTTGCTTATCAATATAAAACGGGGATGGATCTTTTCGGTTTCGTAAAGCAGCTGGTTTCTGATTCGGAGAATTTTGTGTACTTAGCCCCACTCGGAGAATTTTCTTTCGATGAGGAAACCTTGAGTCTCGATAAGGTGATCCTGTTCCCTGAAATTAATGTGAGTGAATTTGGCGCGGTGCACCCGGAAGGCTGGGCGAAAGCTAAGCTGGCCCAAAAGCTTAAGATGTGCAAGGTGGACAACCTTTATGGAAATGATGATCTTGGCCCGGTTTTCTTTTCAAAAGAGGATAGTAAGGCTCTAGAAGCTTTATTATAAAAAGGATGGACCGAATATTAAGAGAGGCTCCATCCACAGGTAGATGTATGGTTAGCTTGTGCGGCTGAATCTAAAGGATGAGAAGCTTTTGAAGGGTCAGTTGAGCTGTCACGCCATCAGGCAGCTATGAGGAAGGCTGTCCCGTCAAGGGGGATGAATCTCTAAGGATTCAGACGGAGGGTAACCATCTTTTATCACAAAAAATTATAAGGAGGAACATGAGATGAAATTTGTTGTTAACCCTACACATGTGGAGGAATTAGCTTTCTGCACAAAAAACGCTACTGTTGTTCATTGTCAAAAGTGTAACTGCACTCCTTGCAAATGCGGCACCAGCAAAACTGTTGTTGTCAAGAAGACCAAGTATATTGCCCATTGCCCAAAATCAAAAAGGTAAAGGATACTAGTTGGTAATCGATTTCGTTTTCGTTAAGGCTTGGTTCCATGGTTTGTAGGGATTCTTAGCAAACTGCCTTAAAGGATACTTTTATCAAGCCATTACGGGTTCGCGTGGTTACCATTTTTGGGCGCTATTCTGAGATGATTCCTTGGCTTAGCGCCCTTTTCGTATCGTCTTTATTTATATATAATTTCTTATATATCGTATTTATTTAAATTAATATCAACCAACACATAGGATAAAGATAAAGCAGGGGGAATACACACAACATGAAGAGATCAAAGTACACCTATATTTTCGATGTGGATGATACTAAGGTGGCTTTTAACGGGATAACGTGCGCTTTGGCGGAAATTGACGAAAAGTTTATCCGCCTTTACGAAAATATAGAAGAGGTCACGCGGGAAGACTTGAACGATGAGGATAAGGCCCTTTTAGACGATATGCTGGGGGGCTGGTTTATTGTTTCTGACAGGGTTGACGAACTGGAACACCTGAAGTTCAGGAATCTTTCCGGCAAATATGCTCAGGATCATTTGAGTCTGATTATTGCGCCAACTATGGCCTGTAATTTTGCGTGTCCTTACTGTTACGAAAACCCCAAGCCTGGTGTTCTCAGCCGTCAGGTTCAGGATAGACTTGTTGAGATGGTTCAGGAAAATGCTGAACGCAAGAGGCCGGTTTATGTCACATGGTATGGCGGCGAGCCTCTTCTGGCGGAAGAGGTGGTCTATGATCTGTCGAGAAGATTTATAGAAGTCTGTGAACAGAATCATGTGGAGTATTGTGCTGAAATGCTTACGAATGGATTTCTGATCACGGATGAGAGTATAGAAAGATTCAAAGAATGCTGTATTTCTGATGTACAGATTACAATTGACGGATCCGAAGCGGTGCATAATCGCAGAAGATTCCTCAAGGAGACGCCTTCTGAAGGGACTTTCGCGAGGATTCTTGACAATGTTAAAAAGATCTATCATAGTGGCATGACCATTGATGTCCGTATCAATCTTGATAAGACAAATATTGCGGATACCAAAAACTTGATCCTGTATCTGAAGGATCTGAATATGCCGGAAATAGGGGTTGTTTTTGGGCTTGTGATGGCGCAAACGGATGTCAACCAGAATATTAAGGATACATGTCTGACTCTGGCGGAATACTCGGAGGTTACGGCGGAGCTGCAGGAGTTTTTGTATCTTCATGGATTTAATGGATCTGAGGATCCCTTTTATCCAAATGTCAAAAAAAATTACTGCGGAGCGGATTCGGTGAATACCTTTGTGGTTGACCCTGAAGGATACTTGTATAAATGTTGGAATGAGGTGGGCATGATCGGAGACAGTATCGGCAATATCCTGGGGGAAGGGTCTGAGTCTGCCATGGACATGATGGCCCGGAATGTTGCTTATATGACATGGTCTCCTTTTGATAATGAAGGGTGCAGGAACTGCAAGGTTCTTCCTGTCTGCATGGGGGGGTGCCCCTATTATCCTGTCAAGAAGGGGCACAAACATTGTGAGACGTGGAAATTCGGTTTTGTGGAAACGTTGAAGAAGTCTTATAAACAAAGGGTTGAGACGGATGTCAAAGCTTAAGATCTTGCTGCGGGGGATTCAATCCAATTTATTTTCTTTTTTTATGGTTTTCTTTTCGACGCTGTTTGTGGTTGTTCTTATGGTGGTCAATTTCTCGTTTGAGCAGTCTACGGTGAGGACAAGAATTGACCAGCTTGGGGATATGTGCCAGAATACTCCGATTTCTGTCATTGTTGCGGATGCGTGGGCTAACCAAATTGCTGCTCGGGCGGCGAACCAAGCTGCTTCCCAGATCACTCTGGTGGCGGGCGAAGAGGCCAACCGGACGGACGCCTCTCAGTCTGATACTGCTCAGGCTGAGGAAAGTCAGGATGGCAGCCGGGCTGCGGGCATGGGTGCTGTTTTTGAGGCCAGCCAGGTTAAAGATATTTTAATCCTGAACAATAATATTGCGGGGTATGTGGAGCGGTACAGCTTTGGGGCCAATACCCGGCTGAAGTTTGAGTATGTCTCTGTTTATGGCGTGGATATACCCCAACAAAGGGGGGTCTATGATATCGACCTTTTAGAGGGAACCCTTGACTTTGCCGAAGTAAATGGGGTTATTGTGTCCAAAACATTTGCCCGTGAAAATTCTGTTAACTTGGGGGATACCTTTAAGATATATTTGAATCAGCCGGGGGGGCGGAGAGAGGTTGGCGCTGCACTGGCTCAGAGAACGCTGACCCAAGGGATGCGCGTTCTGGGGGTTCCTGAAGAGACAGAGGGCCAGGAGCAAAAGGAAACCGGGCAGAAGGATCCGGGTATTGAGGTGGTTATTAAGGCCATTGCTGCGGATACGGGATTCTTCCAGGCTCAGGATGAGTTGCTGATTTCTAAATTGGCTTTTGCTCAGAGCATTCACAAACAGCCGGGAAAGATTAACTTCTTGGATGTGGCGCTGAAGGATTTGGGCCTTGTTTCACAGACTTTGGAACAGTTGAATGGGAGCTTCCGGGAGCTTAATCTTAATCTTGAGGCTGGACAAAAGTATGATGATGATTATTATGATACTTTTGTGAAGCCTGTTGTCTTTGCCTTGTACCTTTTTGTCGGATTTATGGTGCTGGTTTCTGTGTACATTCTTTTGTCTGTTTTCCGATCTTATGTTTATCAGAATATGAATGAAATGGTCACCCTGCGCAGTGTCGGGTTTACGATACAGCGGTATCGCGTTCTTGTGATGTGGCAGGTGAGTATCAGTGTTCTCATAGCGGCCGGGATTGGGCTGGCCCTGAGTCCTCTTTGTACCCGTTTGCTGTGGTCCTGGGCTTTACAGGAGGAGCCGGGTGTTGTAGAGGTCAATTGGATTGCTGCCGGTATTGTTGTGGCCGGGGCGTTAGGGATTGCCCTCTTGAGTGCGTGGCTGGCCACAAAAAAAGTAACGGAGACGCCTATTGTAGATATCCTGAAAAAGAATTTGGTGCAGAAGAAGGGCCGTATCAGGGGTGTGCAGTGTGCGCTGGGGCTCTCGCTGGGGGCATTGGCTGTGGGGGCTTTGATTCTCAGAGCGTCATTCCCGGATTTAGGGGTGCTTCCCTACTTTGCGGCGATAGGATTGGCTTTGGTTGGGTTTATTCTTCTTCATGACTCTGTTGTTTATGGGTTTTCCCGGCTTATTGAGAAACTATTTGGCGGATGGGGCCGCGCTCTGGGTTTGTTTGCGAAGCAGTTGAAGTTTAACTGCACAAGTTACACCCAAAGTATCTCTATTCTTTCCCTTGTGCTGGTGGTGTCGACTCTGACGGTTTCTATATCTTCAATGCTGGATAAGGCGTTAGGCGGGATTTATGAGGGCGCGGATCTCGGCGTAAATATTTACAGTGAAACGTATGAGCCGGTACTGAATGTTTTGGACAAAAATGGTCTTTCTTATGTGATGCAGAAAAGAGGAAGAACTTCTTTGGAGAATAAAAGTATGGAAATTTCCGGCGTTCCTGTCGATAAATATATTCAGAAAAATTATGAAAGAGTTAAGGATGGATCTCGGGAGGAGGTTTTTGGCGGGTTGAAAAACCCGGGGACGATTGTAATGACAACGACATTTTCCAAAGCGAACAACAAGGGTGTTGGCGATAAGGTGACGGTTGAGGGCGGAGAGTACACAATTGTGGGGATTGTCAGTTCATTTGAAAATATGGGCAATATTGCATTTGTCTCGGAGGAGACTTTTAAGAAAATGTTTGGCGGGGACGAGACTGATTTCTACTGTTGTGTGCTGGTGGAGACGAGTACTGTGGCGGCTACCGGTGAGCTGCTGAGATCTGAAGTGGAGTCGGGTGATGTGACGTTTTCTATGTATTCCATAGAAGAATTGCGCAAGGAATATGTGAAGAGCGGCGAGAGCGTCATCAAGATTATCTATACGTTGTGTGTGTTTTCTCTTCTGCTGAGCACGATCAGCATGGTGAGCAACCTCATTGTTAATATGGTGTCTCGAAAGTCGGATTTTGTGATCTACAGAACGATTGGAATCACGAAAGGGAAAATCAGGAAAAGTGTTTTGTATGAAGCCCTTTCGATGGGGATTTATAGCGGTGTTACGGGGATTGGGATAGGATGTGCGCTGCTGCCTGTTCTCGCTTCTGTGTTGTCCTATTATGTAGGGGCTATAGAGCCTACTTATAATTTCCCTCTTATGGGGGCTCTTCTGGGGCTTGCCTGTGTGATTTCAATCCTCAGTGTCTTATTTACAATCCGGAAATATGTCTTTAAAACAAATCTTGTGGAAGAAGTCAAAAGAGTATGAATGTGGCCCTAAGGAGGCGATAGGATGTTAAGCGCTAAGAGTTTAAAAATGACGTATTATCAGGGTGTGGAGAATCATGTTCTCAATGGGGTCGATCTGGATATTGAGGAGGGGCAGTTTGTCACGATTGTCGGAAAGTCGGGATCGGGAAAATCGACACTGCTTTATCTTTTGAGTGGTCTGGAGAAACCTACGGAGGGGTACGTGAAATTTTATGGAAAAAAACTACATGAACTGAAGGATAAGGAAATGAGTGATCTGCGCCGGCACGCTTTTGGGTTTATCTTTCAGTTCTTTAACCTTGTTTCTTCTCTCAATGTGCGGGATAATATTTTCCTGCCGATTACGATGGAGCGGAAGCTTTCCAAGGAACAGGAAGCGAAGGTGCTGGAGTTTGTGCAGATGTTGGGGATTGAGGAGAAGCTGAATGCCTACCCGCATCAGTTGTCCGGGGGTCAACAGCAGCGGGTGGCGATTGCCCGCGCTTTGGCGATTGATCCCAGTGTTATTTTTGCGGACGAACCGACGGGGAACTTGGATGCTCAAACGAGCGCTGAGGTGTTGAAGGCTTTTTATAGTCTGAATAAATTGTTGGGGAAAACTATTGTTATGGTGACTCATGATGAGAGTATCGGGAAGGTGTTTTCTACCCGGGAAATCCGCCTGGTTAACGGACGGATTTTGGGGCGTGACTACGGAGAGGGCATAGAGAATCGCTTGACAGGGACCCGTTCGAGTGAGGGGCGTGACTATGTGAGCGGGTCAATGGAGAATCGTTTGCTTGAAGGGCATGGGCAGGGAGGTTCTTTAAATGACATTACAATGACGATTAAAGAACGTTCTGTTGACGAACATATGCGCAGGCTTAAGGAACGCAGACGTATCAACCGGGAAGTGGTGGATTGCTCAAGTGAAGAGCAAGGGCTTGCGGGCGATGCAATGGAGATCCGTTCCATGGGGAATCGCTCCCCGGAGGGTCTCTCTGTAGAGAGTCTCTCCAGGGAGGATCGTTCCATGGGGAACCGCTCCATAGAGAGCCTCTCCAGGGAGGATCGTTCCATGGGGAACCGCTCTATAGAGAGTCTCTCCAGGGAGGATCGTTCCATGGAGAATCGTCCCATGGAGAATCGTCCCATGGAGGGAGTCAGATCTATAAGGGGCGCAGAAGAGAGGCGCTTAATTGAGAAGCGCGGATCTGGACGAAGGGCGCTGGGGAATCGCCTGGGTGAAGAGTATGGGAATGAGGATAATTTGGCAGGCGGCGGCATTGATGAGGATCGGCTGCGCTTGCTCCAGGGCCGTTTGGGTGAACATCGTCCGGTTGAGGAGCGTTCCATTGTGGGCCGTTCAGGTGAAGATCGCTTAGCTGAGGATCGCTCAGGTGAAGATCGTTCAGCTGAGGATCGTTCAGCTGAGAATCGTTCAGGTGAGAATCGTTCAGGTGAGGGCCGTCCAACTGAGAATCGTTCACCTAAGGATCGTCCGCCTGAGGGCCGTTCAGAGGATAGCCCAGTTGAGGAACGCTTACGTTTGCTGGAGGAGCGGTCAATTGATGAACGTTTGCGTTTGCTGGAGGAGCGGTTGTTGGACGAGCGAAAACGCGGAACCCGCTCAGCGGGGAAAGGTTCAATTGTGAACCTGAACCGGTGATCATGAAGGGGAGTGTAAATTGGATGGCTTGACAGAGAAACTTGTTGTGCTATACTGTCGAAGAAATAGGGATTGGGGATGGGGATGGTGCTGAAAGGGGGGCACTGCCATGATTCTGATTAATGGAATTGTTTTTTCTGATGAGTGGCTGAAGTCACTCTATTCTATGCGAAGAGAACTTCACCATAAAATTTCCTTTATACGCAGACATTTTAATTATACAGATCGTGTGTATGTTAAAGTTTTCGAAAGTACGCGGCATCTTGCGGATCATTTTGGCTTCCGCATTCCCGAATGGATCATGGCAACGGGCTTTGGCGATAGGCTTTATCTTGTGAAACAGGAACAGGGGAATGACGGTTTTGGGGGGCCAATTCTTGAAACGATACTTCATGAGTTGGTGCATTTGGCGGTTGCGCAAAGCTTTTCGGCTCAATGTCCGTTATGGCTGAATGAAGGATTAGCTCTGTACTATTCCGGTGAGTATCAGTCTTTCGACTTCTCGGGATGCAGGGAAGAGTATCCTTATTATGAGAAGGGGTATTCTGATAAGGATTTTTACTGTCAAAGTGCTTATGTGGTGGCCCGGCTTATTCAACGTTATAGGCTGTGGCCCTTTGTTGCGTACTGTCGCAAGTGTACACAGTTCAGTCAGGATCCTCGTGTGGGTGTTGAGGGTTTGAGGAACATCGGCGCCAAGGCAGCGCCATAGAGGACAGTTTGCCGGACACCAGCCTTAGGGATAGGGGCTGCCACATAGGTGTTGTCGTGGTGTCATGGAATAGGTTCCTTCCCTGAAGGATAACGGCTTGGAGATACGGGGGATATATATGAAATACGTCTTTAAAAAAGTATGGATTCTCATAAAACCCTATATGAAGCAGCAGGTGCTGGGATTGTTTTTGGCGATTGTGCTTGCGCTGACGGGAATTGTTTTGCCTTTCGTGTCAAGAATGATGATTGATAATAGTAGTATTATTGAGAGGTGGAACGAGCAAGCTGATGGGATGAGCCAGGATGAAGAGACGCGCGTTGAAATTGTCAATACTCTGCGAAGCCAGGGTCTTTCCGAAAAGCAGATTGAGGAGGCCCATGAACAACTCCGTACTTTGGGAGAATACACGACGCAGGAAGTCAAAATCGAGGCGGAGGAGCTGATTTTTGTTGCTGTCGCAGGTTTGGCGGCAGTGGGTCTGATAGGCATTGTTTTAGGCATATTGCAAACCATTGTATTTACGCGTGTTACGGAGAAGATCACACGAGGTATGCGCAACGCGATGTTTTCGAAGATGCTCTATGCGAACTTTGGCTTTCTGAACAAAGTCAAGGGAGGCGACATGATTTCTGTGATTATGAATGACGGGCGCAGTGCCAGCGATTTTATCTCCAATGTTCTTATTAATGTTATTACAAATGCGTTTACGTTTGTTGCTGTTTTGGCCATTATGGTGACTTGGTCGTGGGATCTGACACTTTTGGCTGTTGGGGTGTATGGAGTTTATTTTATCTTCCAAACCCTTTACGCAAGGCGGCTTCAGAAGATGTCCCTGACTGTTCAGGAGACTTATGATGATATGTGTACCTGCATTGACCAAACGAACAGCGCTATTTTATCCTATAAATCCTATAATCAAGAAAAAGCGGCAGAAAAGAGATTTCGGGGCATCACGGATAGAATGTATAAAAATGTTGTTAAGCTGGACATCAATGAGGCTGTGCTGGGGTCTTTGTCTGGCGCTGTGGGGACGATGTGCATCGTGATGATTTATTTCTTGGGGTTTTTGCGCGTTTTAAGTGGTGATTTGAGTATGGGGACTGTCATTGGTCTGAGTACTTTGTATACGATGTTAGGGGCTCCGGTTGAGGCGCTCATGGGCGTCACCGTCAGTGTCAATGTCTATAAACCGATCTTTGAGCGTATTGATGGGTATACGGAACTGGAACAGGAGGATATTGGGAAATACCAAGGAACTCTCAAATTTCCTCATGTTACAGTGCGGGATCTGTCTTTTGCCTATGAGACGGAGGAGGGGAGCAACACAGTTCTGAAAAACATTTCTTTGCGGCTGCCGCCCCGGGGTCTTGTCAATATTGTCGGAGAGTCGGGATCAGGGAAAACCACGTTCACGAAACTGTTTCTGGGGCTGTATCCGGTGCCGCGAGGGAAGATTTTTTACGGAAACAGGGATATCAATGATATTTCGATTGCCACGCTGCGTGGAAATATTGCCTATGTTCCGCAGGAAAGCGAGATTTTAAATGATTCGGTTTTTAACAATATCAGCTTTGGGGATAAGGATGTCTGGCTGGATGAGGCTATGGAGGTCTGCAGCATGCTGCGGCTGCACAAAAAAATAATGTCGCTGCCTCAGGACTATAACAGTGTTATCACGGAGCGTGTGAATTTATCTGGGGGGGAGAAGCAAAGAATTCTGATCGCCCGGGGGATATTAAAAGAAGTGCCCATTATGATTATGGACGAGCCTTTGTCGGCGCTGGACGCGGAGAACAGCGACCTTGTAAGCCGTATTATTATGAGATTGGCGGAGGAAAAGCTGATTCTCATGATTACCCATTATGAATGCGAAACGTTGAAACCCGAGATGAAAGTGACCTTTGACCAAGGCAGGGTGTCGGTATGGCATGCGCCCCATTTTCCGCGTGAGCTGCGGTTGCTCCCTGATCCACGTTCTACACGTGAACCACGTTCGCCACATGGGCCACGTTCACCCTATGTGCCGGGCAAACCCCCTTCGCCATATGAACCGTATTCACCCCATGAGCTGCGTTCGGCCTATGAGCCGCGTTCGTCTCATGAGCCGCGTTCGCCTCATGATTCACGTTCGCCTCATGATCCACGTTCGCCCCATGAGCCACGTTCGCCTCATGAGCCACGTTCGCCCCATGAGCCACGTTCGCCTCATGATCCGCGTTCGCCTCATGATCCGCGTTCGCCCCATGAGCCACGTTCGCCTCATGATCCGCGTTCGCCCCATGAGCCGCGTTCGCCTCATGAGGCACGTTCGCCCCATGAGCCGCGTTCGCCTCATGACCCACGTTCGCCTCATGAATCATCTTCGTCACCGCGTTCAGGGAATCAAAGACCGGCGCCGGGAACGCCGAGAGGGAAATCTGACTGGAAATCCGGCTGGGAAGACTGAAGGAAACAGGGTGCTTTAGGGGTGCTCTTCTAAACAGTGCACAATGTCACTCACCGTTTCCATGCGCACGATCTTATCCTCATTGACGACGACCCCCAATTCGTTTTCCAAGGCGCCGCACATATCTAAAAGGTCTACTGAGGTTAAGCCAAGATCAAAAACGAGCTGGGTTTCTCCTGTGATATCCATATCCTGAAGATTGAGATGGTCACGAATGAGTGCAATGACTTTGTCGAGCAGCTGTTGTTGTTGCATTTGAGTTTCTCCTTTGTTTAGGGACTGTAACTTATTTAGTTACAGCCCCTTATTTTTGAATGTATCTATACCTTTTAACTTTTCCCAGGGCGGTTTTCTCAAAATCCTCATGACAGATTTCAACTTTTTGAATTTTCTTGTAAGAAGGAAGCTCGGCATTGATTTTGGCGATTTCCTGTTCCAGGGTTGATTGAATATCGGTGATTTCCGTTTGGCGGGCATACTCGTGATCGGGATAAATGAAAGCTGTAATGGCGGTGATCCTATTGTGTTCTTTCGTGTCAACAAGCACGGATTGGACAAGAGGCAGTTTGTCTAAAGGAGCTTCAAGTTCTTCTGGTGATATGTTGTTGCCATCAGATAGAATGATCAGGTGTTTTTTTCTTCCAGTAATAAAAAGGAAACCATCTTCATCAATATAACCTAAATCTCCTGTTTTAAACCAGCCGTCATCAATGGCGTTGTCCATAGCGTCTTGATCCTGATAGTATCCTTGCATGACAATGGACCCTCGTACCCAAATTTCTCTTTTCTCAATTTTCACCTCACAGTAGGGGGCAGGCGCTATGACGCCAACAGACCCTGCCCGGCTCTTTTTGGGCATATTGCAGGCCACAACAGGGGAACACTCAGTGATGCCATATCCGTTCCTGAGGGAAAATCCCCAATCGTTGAAGATTTTGACTAAGGAGGGGTCGAGAAAAGCGCCTCCGCAAATCATGTCGTGCATCTTGCCGCCTAAGCTTTCATGGATATCTTTAAATAGTTTTCTGCGCAGGTCGATTTTAAACAGACGCAAAAAATTGCTTAATTTAACAGCGCGGCGCATTTGTTTTTCTTTCCCTTTTTTGCTTATTTCAATAGATATCTTTTTGTAGAGCCCCTCTACGGCCATGGGGACCACAATCATCATAACGGGTTTGAAAAATTTAAGGTCACTAGAGATGTGTTTCAGACCTCCGCCAAAACAGAGCGTCGCACAATAATACAGGGGCGGTAAGATCCCTGTGGTTAATTGAAACATGTGGTGAGGAGGTAAGAAGGGGATTTCTTTATCACCGGGACCATAAATGTTTTCAAATAACATGAGGGAACAACAGAGGTCATCGCATATGTTTTTGTGGGACAGCAAAACGGCTTTGCTGCGTCCTGTGGTTCCTGAGGTGAAAACCATCAGTGCGGTTTGGTCGGGATGGAGGGTTCTGTCTGAAGCAGCAGATATCTCTGGAGCAGCAGATATCTCTGGAGCAGCTATATCTTGAGTGGCTATGTTCTTATCTGCGAGGGGCTGACCTAAAAGATGGCGGATATTCGGGAAATCATTTTCGTTAACGCTGCTTTTTTCAGCAGCCTCTTCCTCTTGGCTTTTTCTCTGATTTCCGGGCTTTTGATTTTCATCGAACGTAAACGTTTCTAAAGGATCAAAGATGGATTTCAAGTATGCCGCCTTTTTGGTTTGGCGTGATTCAATAAAAAGGGCGCTGACATCTCCTTGGCGCATCAGCTCTTCTGTGTCTTTTTCATTAAATGTCCTGTCAATCAGGACAGCAATATTACCGGAGGAAACAACGCCAAAAAAGAGGACGAGCCATTCATAGCAAAAGTTCCCTATAATGGCTAAATGTTGAGCATGGATCCCTTTTTGTGCCAACACAGAAACAATACATGAAATATCCTGTTTGAGTTGTCCATATGTTATGGACTTCACATGATCCTTTTCTCTTATCTCAACAACCGGATAATCGGCAAAACAGCTGGTTCCGCGATTGAGTATGTCAGGAAGGGTCTGAATGTTTTTAAAAGCCTCTAAGATCGCTAAATGGGTTTTAGTCACTTGCAAGGGGTGTCGCCTCCGTAGATATATACTCAGAATAACTTAGAATAAACCGATTTCTGCTAGAGTATAAACTTTCGGAGGGTTTTTTGTCAAGGGGGAGCAATGAACCGGGCGCACCAATGAATTGTTGTAGCATAATATTCCAAAAACATATGATGCTTCTTGAGCCGGCCACACAGAGCAGGCGAACATTTAACGCGCTCGATTCTACGCGATTGTGCGCTTCTAAGCTCCTCTGCCA
>WRII01000030.1 GCA_009782825.1 Peptococcaceae bacterium | reverse complement strand
CACTTAACAAGGCGCCACTTCGTTAGAAATGGGAATTATTTACATCGATATCCTCTGCGGGGGTGACATTTTCAAGAGATAATTAGCACGGATAGGGGGTGACATTTTTAGAGGTTATTGACAGTTTCGGGTTAGCACGTTAGCACGTTAGCACCGGGCGCACCAATTAATTGTTGTAGCATAATATTCCAAAAAACATATGATTCTTCTTGAGCCGGCCCCACAGAGCAGGCGAACATTTAACGCGCTCGATGCTGCGGGATTGTGCGCTTCTAAGCTCCTCTGCCACAAAATTTCGAAACTCACTTCGCTGCGCTGCGTTCAGACAGTCGAATTTTGCGGCGCCGTCGCTAAGAATCGCATCAATCCCTTCGCAAAGTCGCTGCTTATAAATGTTCGCCTGCTCTGTGTGGCCTTCATACGCGAGTCTAATAAGTTTATTCCATATATTGCTACAACAATTAATTGGTGCGCCCAAAGAACTTGCTTTGCTTGTCAAAACTCTCTTGCACCATGCCGTATATGGGTAATCGTTATATGACTGCTCTCAACATGGTACATAATTCGATATCTGCCATAAAGAATTTCTCGAAAAGCGGCATCTTTTATTTCCGGTATTTCGCGGGAAACCCCTGCAGGAAATCTATGAGGTTGTAAATCACAACAAAGAATTTACTTATGTAAAGAAGAGTATTGCTGAAGAAAAACCTTTAACCGAAAATATCGTTAAGGATATCCATGCAGGAAGAATACGCGGTGAACGGGAATCTTAAACCCTTTGCAGGGATGATTACAACACTGGAAACTGAAAAATTAAGGGAGTATTTGACCTTAGTGCCACCTGATAGTCAATAACTCCCCGGGATCCTGACTTATGAACCTTGGTGTAATGTGTAAAGAATGGGCAGCTTCAAAAACGCCAAGATGGTTGCAGTCAAAGCTTGGAGAAGGTTTTTACCTATGCGAAGATCGTAATAAGCAGACTAATTGTATACCCCACAGCGAGAATAATGCATGAAAGTATTCGGTCGTTTTTGACTTTGCGTTGATATTCATCAGCGGTCAACTCAGACTTGCCTTTAGCAGATCTCTTGCTATTTACTTTTTCCAGACCATCCGGTTGTGAGAAGACAATGATTAACGTTATAACCAAAAGACCCAGCAATATAAAATAATTGGACATAGGCTCACCTCCTCTCAGATTTTTGTTTGTTTGTGCCCCTTGTCCAAAGATGCTTACGCCGCCTAAGTGGACTAACAGGCATCTTCTTTGGCTCACCTGAAATTATTTTAGCAAATAATTTTCGCTCTGCGAGACATTGTAATAACTTACGAGTTTGTTGTAATAACTTAATGCTGATTATGGCAGAATCAATACGTGTTTATGTAGAATTTTGACGAGTTACAGTCCGTTAAGCTGTTGACATGGTGGAAAAAGCGATATATGATGGCAAAAAAACGGTGCTGAACTCTCATTCATGAGCCTTCTTTGGGAAATTGATATTTATTTTACAGGGGAAGATTGATTCTGCATTTAACCGACGGCAGAGGAGAGGACGTAATACATGAATCCTTTTATTGTTGTATTGTATCTTATATCCAATGTTTTGTTCATGTTTGCTATCAAAAAATTTATGGATGTGTTTTTCGAGAAACGGAGGACATCGTTTCCGGTTATGATGTTTTCGTATCTCTTTTATTTTGTTCTGGCAAGCGTTGAACGGTTTCTGTTTAATGACATGGTATTTCATATGATATTTATTCTTCCGGTACTCTTTATAATTACATCAAATTATGAAGCTTCTATGTTGAAGAAGTTTGTTGCCACAGTATCTAATTATGCTGCGTTTAATGTAGCCGTGATGGCCGCCTTTTTCCCTGCATCACTCATTATTCATGAGGATATTAATACAATCGAATATGCGATTACTGAATATATGATTGGAAGCATATTTGCACTTTTATTGGCAATTTTACTTAATCGATTCAAAAGCATCAGAAAAAATAATATTTTAATGCCCTCATTTTGGATCCTTGCTCTTTTCGTCCCAGGTTCAACACTCCTAATATTTACTTTTGCCGGACTAAATCTTCCAACTATTTTCGGATTTTCAATTGTATTTTTTCTGATAGGAGCCAATGTGTTAATCTTTTTTGTATATGACACCTTTTCAGCAGCGCACGAAGAAAAACTGAAATCCGCATTGTACGCCCAAGAGAAGGAGTATTATTTATCTCAATGCCAGCTCATGCAGGAATCAGTTGAGAAGATGAAGGCTTTCAGGCATGATGTCAAAACCCACTTAGCTGCCCTGAAAGAGTGCTCAGCAGGCAACAAAACGGCTGCGGATTATCTCAATAATTTGCTGGGCGATATAGGAGAAAGTGAGATATACAGTGATACAGGGAACATCGCCTTTGACAGCATTATCAATTACAAATTCCGAAACGCAAAGAAAGACAACATTAAACTGGACTTAAGAATGTCCGTTCCGCCTATTCTTAATGTTGAAGTGGCTGATATTGTCACTATCTGGGGCAATCTTTTAGATAATGCCTTAGAAGCTGTGGCAAAGGTCAATGAAAAAAGTATTAAGCTGGATGTTGAGTTCGGAAAAGGCATCCTTTTCGCAAAAATAGAGAATTCCTTTAACGGTGAGATTAAATATTTAGAAGAAAAGGCCGGGGAGGAAAAACAAATAGTTTCATTAAAGGATGATGATAAGCATGGTTATGGCTTGAAAAATATCAGACAATCCATAGAGAAGTATAATGGGTATATGAAAATCATCCATACGGACACTGTTTTTTCAGTTGGCGTATTTCTTTATGTGGACGAATAGCTAAAGCGATAGTGCCAGAAGTCAGAAACCCATGGGTCCGTAAGTTTCCGTAAGTTACCAACGCGGGGCTCTGCCCACAACCCAAAAGGCTGAGCGGGGATAGCCAAGTCGCTACGGAACGAGCTATAAAGCAAAAGGCTCAAGGTGTAGGTGAGTGTCTGAGTATCAACACGCTCGAACACCAAGTACAAGGGAACCTCTAAAAACCCGATTAAGAATCATCATAATAACAAGCAACTTGAACTGATAGTCATTTATCTTGTTGCGAAGTCCATTCGCAGGGTTTTTAGAGGCATCCCTTGCTTCCAATGATAGTTCCATATCACTCCAAATACCAGGGTATTTATTTCGTTCAGTCGAGCTTACGTTGATACTCAGCCCCTCACCTACACCTTGAGCCCCGAGGTATTTCTTCGACGCCTTTCCCAAAAACAAGGAAGAATGCGCTGTCCTCTCGTATAGTGTAGAGTATTGTTGTAAAGACAAAACCACAGCATACAGGGAGGACTAACGCATGGATACATTATTAAACAGATTCAAGGAGAAAGTCAATAACGTGATAACAGGGTTTGACAGAATTGTGTTCAAAGGGATAATACGGCCAATCATGCATGCGGCAGGAATGGAGTCTTTCCTGGCAGCGCGAAGAGTGTTGAACAAAGATTTTAAGAGTTACGCGATGGCCCAATCGCACAAGATAGTTGAGTCCGCCGAAGATATCGCAAAGCAGCAAAGTACCGGCACAATAACATATATCCCATCCCTTAACACAAGGAAAGAGACATTAGCCCATAAACGGCAAGAGGAAAACGGTGTGAAAGAAGGGTTGATAGGGATATGGTCATGTGTAGAATCGTGCCATACATTCAAATCAACATTTGATGCTACAAAAGAATATCCATCGTTGCGGGCCGAGCGATCAAAGTGCAAACACCTTTACTATTATTTTGACGATCCAGTGTACGGATTTATGAGTGTTAGGCTACAGACATGGGCGCCGCAAAATTCGACTGTCTGAACGCAGCGAAGCGAAGTGAGTTTCGAAATTTTGTGGCAGAGCCAAGAGAGTACAGCCTACTTATGTCCGCAAGTGGCAGTTAGGACAGATTACTCTACAAGGCCACTCGGGCCGGCTTAGAAGCGCACAATCGCGTAGAATCGAGCGCGTTAAATGTTCGCCTGCTCTGTGTGGCTGGCTCAAGAAGCATCATATGTTTTTGGAATATTATGCTACAACAATTAATTGGTGCGCCCTTACTGACATGCGCCCTTACTGACACGTTGACTTTTATTACGTTTGGCGATATACTAATATTACGTCACACGTAATATCGATAACCGTAATATCATCACTTGAACTGTTCTGCAGATACAAGAAGGAGGGATGTCATGGCAGAGAGCTTTGATAGGGGAGCGCTGACCGAGGCGGTTTTTTATATCTTGTTATCCCTGCACCAGCCTATGCACGGATATGCCATCATGCAGAACATTGATAAATTGACAGCAGGCCGTGTTGTATTAGGGCCAGGCACACTGTATGGAGCTATCAACGCTCTGGTACAAAAAAAATGGATTATCGCAGTGTCCGCAGGGCGAGATTCCCGAAAGAAGGAGTATATCATTTCAGAGACCGGAAAAACGGTGCTTCGCCGTGAACTGGAAAGGCTGAGAGAACTTCTTTCCAACGGAGAAAATGTGGGAGGAGAGAGTACCCATGAAGATCAATAACACGAAGATCAATAAATGGAAATTCCATTTAGACTACGAAAAAGAAGAAGCGTGGTTGAATGAGATGTCTGCAAAAGGACTGGCCTTTACATCCCTCTTTCTCTTTCGTTTTACATTCACAGACTGCAAGCCGGGCGAGTACATTTATCGCACGGAATTTCTCAGAAACTCCCTCAGGCATCCGGAAAGTCAGAAGTATATCAGCTTTATGGCGGAAAACGGTGTGGAGTTTATGGCTTCTTGGAGCAGCTTGGTCTATTTCCGCAAGAAAGCCCCAGAAGGGTCCTTTGATATCTACAGCGACCTGGATTCCCGGTTGGCGCATTATCGGCGTGTCAGTACTTGCTGGCTGGCAGTTATTGCGTTTTGGTTTGCTTTCGCTTTAGTAGAAATGATGGTGATGTTCAGCCCGTTTCATGTTCTTCCTTTGTGGCTGTCAGAGAAAGTGTTCTCTACTCCGGTTGGCATTTTAGCTGTTATGGTGTGTTGGGGATTTGGCGCCGTATTCTTTGTTCCATGGAACGCGGCGAGGAAGAAGATCAGAGTTCTTAAGAAAGAAAAAATCTTGCGAGAATAACGTCACTACGATTAGGAAGGCAGGGCTCTGATATGAGTACAACTGCATTAGAGGTTTTAAACCTCAAAAAAACTTTTGGCAAACTCAAAGCCGTAGATGATGTGAGCTTTGATGTCCGATGCGGAGAGATCCTGGCCTTTCTGGGTCCCAATGGGGCGGGAAAAACGACTATAATCAATTTAATCACAGGAGAGCTCCAAAAGGATTCGGGAGATATCCGTGTTTTTGAAGGCCAGAGGTCCAATGAATCCTTTACCCATAACAGGATGGGTGTGTGTACCCAGGAGCTGCAGCTCTGGCCTCTTCTGACCTGTGAGGAACAGCTTCATTTTATTGGAAGAATCAATGGAGTGAAGGGCAGGCAAGTCAAAAGAAGAGCGGAGGATCTGCTGGAAAGGGTGGGGCTTCAGGAAAAAAGAAGAACCATGGCCAAAAAGCTCTCGGGGGGTATGAAGAGACGTCTTCATCTGATTATGTCTCTGGTGCACGATCCCGGCCTGATTATCCTGGATGAGCCGGAAGCGGGATTGGATCCCCAGAGCAGAGTGCTTGTCAGAGAATTCATCAAGTCTCTGGCAGGGTCCAAAACCATCCTGCTGACAACTCACAATATGGATGAAGCCGAAAAACTGGCGGACAGGGTTGCTGTGATGGACAGGGGAAGGCTTCTGGAGCTGGATACGACGGAAGCTTTGAGGAAGAAGCTGGCGCCTGAAGATTCTTTGGATATTGTTTTTGGCAAGAATGTGAGTGTTCCTGTGGGAATGGATACAGCCCCCTACCATGTGTACGCGAAGGATGAGACAATGACGGTTACAGGAGAAAGCTTGATAGGCCTGATGCCGGAAATACTGAACAGGGTTGTTCAAGAAAATGGGAATCCCTTATCTTTTGATTTCAGGCGGAGTTCTCTTGAAGATGTCTTCATTAAATTGACAGGAAGGGGGCTGAGAGAATGAATACTTTCCAGGTCTATAAAAAAGGAATGCTGGAACTCATAAGAGATTATAAATCATTGCTGCTGACTCTGATGTTCCCTATTGTCTTTATTGCCATTTTTGGCCTGGCCTTTGGGAAAGGATACTATACGTATAAAATCGCAGTCACCAATGCGGATCAGGGAGATTTCGGCAAGGAGTTTGTCCGGCATCTTAGAGAGAGTGAACATTCTCAAGGAGATAAGTTCTTTACTGTCACAGAAGTTCCTGATCAGGAGGGTCAAGTTGAGCAAGACCTTAAAGGCCGTCGTTATGATGCCTATCTCTATATCCCGTCAGATTTTTCTGACGTGCTGCTCAATAATAATACAAGCGTCCTTCCTGCAGAGATTAAGATAACAGGCGATCCCGCCTTTGCTCAATTCTTTTTGATAAATCTGTCGCTGGAGAATTTCATCACTAATTTTATAAAGGGGATAACAGAAACACAAGATCCGGTGATCATCAACACAAGCTATATCAATGAGGCGGACGAGAATATGAATTCAGAATTTGATGCCATGGCGCCTGGACTCATGATGATATCGATTTTCTTTCTTCTTATCTTGAGCGCTATGGTGCTTACACAGGAGGCGGAGAACAGAACTCTGCGGCGCCTGCTGCTTTCCAAGCTCAAATCATGGGAACTCTACGCAGGGATTACCTTGTCACAAGTGACATTGGCTGTGGTCATGCTGCCCATGGTTATAGCTGTTTCATATTTGTTAGGGTTTCGCAGCAATGGATCTCTTATAGTAACATTTGGCATAGGATGTCTGGCCTCTCTATCCGCCATAGGGATTGGCATGATGATAGCTGCGGTTTCTCGGAATGGCCGGGATGCCTTCATTATTGGGAATGCTGTTATTACCCCCCTATTCTTTTTGTCGGGAATGCTGTTTCCGCCTTCTAATTTAGCCTTTGCTTCGGTGGCGGGTATGGACATTGGTTTTCTGTCCTTACTCCCGTCTGTTCCGGCGGTCAGTGCCGCGAATAAGGTGTTATTCAATAACGCGGGGTTGGCGGATATTTTGCCTGATATGACGCTGCTGGCCATACTGACCATAGTTTATTGGAGTGTTGGGGTCTTATTGTTTGAGAGGAAATATATGCGCTGCAGATGAAGCGTAGATGAAGGCGAATCAGAAAAGCAGAAAAGCAGAAAAGCAGGAGAACGAAATTGCGTGCGGAATTATTATGCCTAGGGCGTTATCAGAACCCCTGGGCGTAAGAATTTTTGCAGCTTTTGTCATATTATTTCTAAAAACTGGATAAACTCCTAAATGAACATCAACCTAAGGGGATATTGGCTTGAGCGAACATCAGTCAGAACATCAGTCTAAGTGAGCAGGGATAGAGGTGTACATATGGAGTATATGAGTGTGAAGCAGGCATCGGAACGCTGGGGTCTTTCGGACCGCCGGGCCCGGGTGCTTTGTGAAAAGGGAAAAATAGAAGGGGTCGTCAAAATCGGACGTTCTTATCTTATTCCGGCCAGTGCGATTAAACCTGTGGACGGGCGGACTCTCAGAGGCAAGGTGGTTGAGCAGGAGTATATGGGGGTTTTTTCCCGTATTGACGCCCTAAAGGGGGAGCTGGATCGCCACCGCCAGCTGACGGCGGGGGAACAGAAGCGGGTGCGGGAAGAATTTCTGGTAGATTTTACGTACCACTCCAATGCTATGGAAGGCAATTCTTTGACTTTGCAAGAGACGGCGTTGGTGTTGGAGGGGATGGTGGTCGATCACAGAGCCCTCAAAGATCATTTGGAAGTGGTGGGCCATCGGGATGCGTTTAATTATGTACAGAAGCTTGTTGCGCAAAAAGAACCTTTGACCGAGAGCGTTATTAAAGATATTCATTCCTTGGTTCTCATAGACCGGCCCAGCGACAAAGGGGTCTATCGCAAAATTCCGATACGTATCCTGGGGGCGTATTGTGAACCTCCTGAGCCTTTGTTTGTGCCCAACCAGATGGAGCAGCTTCTGGCGGAGTATCTGGAGCAGAAACGCCATCCTTTGGAGAGTGCGGCCTTGTTCCATCTGGATTTTGAGGGGATTCATCCCTTTGTAGATGGCAACGGGCGTACAGGCCGTTTGCTGTTGAACTATATGCTTATCAAGGAGGAGTATCCGCCTGTTAATATTAAATTGGAGGATAGAAAACGATATTATGACTGCTTTGACAGTTACTATAAGGAGCAGATGTCTGCGCCTATGATCAAATTTCTGGCGGAGTGTATGGCGACACGGTTAAAAGAGTTTTTACAGATCTTGTCGTGAGTAACGGAGTGCTGTACAGAGCACTAGTTCGGCTTATTTTCCTGGGAATTCCGGTAGCCAAAATCATGAGATATGGTGTGAGCACACTGTTTGAGGTTCGGGATAATGGATTCCTTGGTGTCCCGCAGATCAGCCCGGTACCCAGTGACGCTGACAGCGTACTTAACGTGGCCGGCAGCGTCAAAAATAGGTGCGGCGATACACCCCACCCCATCCATAACTTCGCAATCTTCTATGGCGTACCCGCGCTGCCGGATGGTTTCCAGTTGTTGTTTTAGAATAGGGGCTTCTGTGATGGTTTTGGAAGCCATAGCTGCCATGCCCTTGCGCGTCAGGATGGAATTGACTTCAGCATTGCTGTGGTAGGCTAAGAGAACCTTGCCCATGCCGCAACAGTGCATGGGTACGCGGACTCCGGTTTTGGATATGACGTTCATCTTATGGCAAAAATCGATTTTTTCCAGATGAAGGACTTCGCCCTGATCTTCGGCAGCCAGCTGTACCATTTCGCTAACGGCGGCGTGAAGTTTTTGCATATGAGGCAGGGCTATACTCTGAATGTCCCAGGAACGGGATACGACATGACCAATTTCAAAGAAACGGGCTCCTAGTTTATACCGCCCTGTGATGGGGGATTGCTCCACATAACGATAATCCCGCAAGGTGGAGAGAATTCCATAGGTTGTGCTTTTTGGCCACCCCAGTCTGTCGGAAAGCTCGGTGACGGAAATTTCCTGATTGTTTACTGAAAATATATCAATTAATTGAAATGTCCGGGCAAGGGACTGAATGTGAGAGGGCCGAGAGGGATCCGAAGGGGTTTCTTTGTTCATAATGAGATTCTTCCTCCAAAATTCATACCCACACAGTGCGCTCGCGTTGGTAATTTCGCGACCGGTTTTCTATGAGCGGGTGTGTTGAGAACAGCCCCAATACTTATTGACTTTCTATCTATAATATCTATAGTATCTATTTTATTAAATTATCAAGAAAAATTCAAGGAAAAGTTGTTGGCGTTGTTGCGCCCGTATTGCTTGACAACAATTGACAAACTTATCAGGGAAGAGATAAGATAATAAGAGAGACTCGTGCAGGAGGATCTGGTATGATAAAAATGAGAGCCAGAATGGCCTATACGAAAAAGGCGTCTGCGAGATACATTGCGCACCTCGACCTGGCCCGGCTTTTTCAGCGGGCGTTTCGGCGGGCGGCGGTGGAGATTGCCTACTCTGAGGGGTTTAATCCTCATCCCAAGATCTCTTTTGGAGCGCCGCTGCCGGTTGGAATGGAGGGTGAGCGGGAGTATGTGGATGTGGATCTCAAGGAGTTGGGGTTTGAAGAGCTGCGGGCGGCTTTTGGGCGCCTGAGTTCACAGATGCCACAGGGAATCGAGCTGTTATCCTGGCAGATCCTTCCTGACAGGGCGCCTAAGCTTATGGCGCTGCTGGATACAGCGGTGTATCGGGCGGAGGTTCCTTGGGTCTGTAGTGATGTTATGAATGTTGAAAGGACTGAGTTTCTGGAGCAGGCTTTGCAAGGATGGCTGAAGCAGCCGGAGATTCTTTGGGAACGGCACAAGGAGAACACAGTGGTGTCTGTTAATCTCCGTCCTTTTATTCGCGAGGTGACTGTATCTGAACTGCTGCCGCTGTTGGGGGGACACCAGATGGGGATCTTCGAGATTGTGACAGTGCTGGGGAATGCCGGGTCAGTGCGACCGTTGGAGATTCTGGGGGCCTTCAGCCGGGATAATGGCGTCAAGCTCGATTTGGAGAGGGCGCGTGTCAAACGCAGCGGCGTTTATTGGAGTGATGTCACGGGGACGCGGCGGGGACCGGATGAGGTATGAAGGGGATAAGAAATGTCTGACATCAAAAAATACGAGCCTCTATGGGGCGCATGGTATGTGGAGTCGCTCTTGGGCAAGGGCTCCTTCGGCGAAGTCTATAAAATCCGCCGGGAGGCCTTTGGCAGAACTCACTATTCGGCGCTTAAAAGGATTTCCTTACCCCGTGACGAGGAAGAAATGCGACAGATGAGAAGCGAAATGGATGAGGCCGCCGTAGGCGGATTTCTACAAGCGCTTCTTAGGGATCTGACCGGTGAAATTGATTTGATGAGCGAGCTGCGCGGAAACAGTAATATCGTCAGTTTTGAAGACTACATAGTTATGGATATGGAACGAGGCAGTTTTGGACAGGGGTCCCACCTCTCAATGGGCTGGGACATACTCATCCGCATGGAACTGTTAGAGAGTCTCCCCAACCGGGTGGCAGAAGCCCCTCTGCCTCTGTCTGAGATTCTCAAGATGGGGATGCATATGTGCCGGGCTTTGGAGCTGTGCGCGGTGAAAAATATTATCCACCGGGACATTAAGCCGGAAAATATTTTTATCTCCCAATACGGCGAATATAAATTAGGAGACTTTGGTCTTGCCCGGCAGCTGGAACGGACCATGGCCGGGCTTTCTAAAAAAGGAACCTATACATACATGGCTCCGGAAGTTTTCCGAGGGGATGCCTATGGGCCTGATGTGGACATCTACTCCTTGGGGATCGTTCTTTACCGCTTTCTGAACCAGAGCCGGATCCCGTTCCTGCCGGATTTTCCTCAGAGCGTTTTGCCCGATGACCGGAACAAGGCACTGCAGAGACGCATGCGCGGCGAGAGAGTTCCTAACTTGAAAGGAGTCAGCCATGAGCTCAATGCTCTGGTGCTGAAAGCCTGCGCGTATAACCGGGAGGAACGCTTCCGAAGCCCCTCAGAAATGCGGGAAGCCTTGGAAAATGTGGCAAAGAGTCAAGGATGCGCCTTTATGGCAACAGAGATCTCCCACGGGGCAGACACCCATGTTCTTCCTCATGCAATACAGCAAAAAGCAAGATCCGGGCAAAATCCTGATGTGCTGTCAGGGCAAACAGAGCGTCTGCCGCAACATCCTCAAGAATACCGGCAAAACCCTGCACCAGAGAGAAGAAAAACAGGAAGACCACGGCTTGCCGCCATTTTATCTTTCTGTGGAGTCTTGGCTGTGGCAGCGATTATTTTCATTTCTTTGTGGGGAGGTGGCTTTTTGGGCAGGGGTTCATATGGAAACACTGTTGACAGCGGACTCAGCATACAAGAAAAGGAAAACCTGCACAAACTTCTATACCATGAAATATATGAAATTCATGAAACTGACAGCACTGCTGTTTCACAAACTAACATCTTTGATATACAAGCAAGAAATAACGAATATACAGTAAAATTTAACATTATCACGGGTCGCAACGGTGAGGAATTTATCGAAAATGCGTCGGCAGTGGTAAAGAAGTCTGCTGAGAATTCCTTCGGATTTAACATCTTATCTTTACAACGTGATCTGCCGCTGCCTATTTTCACAGCGGCGACAGCATCGTCAACTCTTGCGCCCCAAGAGACAAATCATTATTATGCCTCCAATGTGTTGAACAGTGATAAGGATAAGCCTTGGGTAGAAGGGGCGGACGGAAGCGGGATTGGCGAATGGATTGAGATCTCATCGGATTCTGTGCAAAAAATATCCGGAATATCGCTTCTAAGCGGCTATTTTAAAAGCAGTGATTCATATAAGAAGAATAATAGACCCCAGCACATAAGAATAGGGTTTTCCGATGGAACTTCTATCGAAAAAACATTGAGTGATGAACAAAAGAAGCAAGTGATAACTTTTGACAAAGAAATCCCGACTACCTTTGTAAGGATTACAATTTTAGGCGTATTTAAAGGGACACATTATGATGATACTTGCATCAGCAATATAACGGTATTTTAGTATTTTAGATATTGTCAAGACCGGTCGAAACATAGTATACTTGCGGTATTAAAGAGATATCAAAGAGCCGGGACGCTTTGGCGGCCCTTTTTCGGGGGAGATAAGAAATGGCTGACATCATAAAATACGAACCCCTATGGGACGCATGGTACATTGACTCGTTTTTAGGCAAAGGCTGCTACGGAGAGGTTTACAAAATCCGTCGGGAGACCTTTGACAGAACCCACTATTCGGCCCTCAAAAGAATCTCTATACCCTATGACGAAGACGAACTGCGGCAGATGAGAAGCGAAATGGGCGATGTTGCCATGCGCAGTTTTCTGCAAGGACTTCTCAGGGATCTGATTGGCGAAATCGACATGATGAACGAGTTGCGCGGAAACAGCAATATTGTCAGTTTTGAAGACTATAAAATTATGAAAAAACCCGACAGAGTGGGTTGGGATATGCTTATCCGTATGGAGCTGTTAGAGAGCCTCGCCAATCGAGTGACACAAGCCCCCCTTCCCCGCGCTGAGATTCTCAAGATGGGGATGCATATGTGCCGGGCATTGGAGCTGTGCGCGGTGAAAAATATTATTCACCGGGACATTAAGCCAGGGAATATTTTTATATCTCAATATGGCGAATACAAATTGGGAGACTTCGGCATTGCCCGGCAGATGGAGCGGACTGCGGCTGGAATTTCCCAAAAAGGAACTTACACTTACATGGCCCCGGAGGTCTTCCGGGGAGAAGATTATGGCGCCAGTGTGGACACCTATTCTCTGGGGATCGTCCTTTACCGTTTTCTGAATAAAAACCAGCTTCCGTTCCTGCCCAATTCTCCTCAGCATCTTATGCCCCGTGATATGGCTCACGCACTGCAAAGACGCTTGCGCGGAGAGCCGCTCCCGGATTTGAAAGAGGTCAGCCCTGAACTCAACGCTTTTGTGCTGAAAGCCTGTGCCTACAACTGGCAAGAACGCTTCGAGAGTCCCACAAAGATGCGGGAAGCCTTAGAGAGGGTGACAAAGCGAGCAGGATATCCCCAAGGATATTTACAAGAATACAAGGGGGGCCTTGTGCAGGAAGGAACAAAAACAGGAACAAAAACAGGAACAAAAACAGAAAAAGCAGAAACAGAAACAGAAGCAAAAACAGAAATAAAAACAAAGTTGAAAATAAAAAACTCCTGGCTTATTGCCATTTTAGCTGCTTGTGGAATCTTAGCTGTGGTGGCGGTGGCCGCTATTTTTTCCTTGTGGGGGAAAGACAGTTTGACTGGCAGTCCAGACAGCCTGAATAGTTCAAGTGGAGACGCAGGAAGCAGTATTGCCGCCGGGGCCGGCGATGTCTACGGCAGCATCACCATCAATGACTACTACGGCAGCATAACAATCAGTGGCGGTAACGGAACCGGAGAACAAAGCAAAAAGGATATAACGAACGCAAGCCTGGAGGCCATGGTCACAAACGGAGACCTTCCGGCGGATCTCACATGGCTAAAATTAGAGAATAATATCATCAGCGATCTCACTCCTCTAAAATCGTTAACAGAGTTGATCTATATAGACTTGACAGAAAACGGTGTGGGGGATATCTCTTCCCTGAGCTCAAGCACAGCGCTGGAAGCCCTGTATTTGAGCGATAACCCGATCAGCGACCTTACACCCCTGCACTCGTTGAAATCGTTGAGAGTTCTCAGAGTGTCCCGTACCAAAGTCACTGATCTCACTCCTTTGGCGGCTTTGTCAAAGATGCGCAGCCTAAGTATAGACGGTACTGCCGTGAGCGACTACACCCCTCTGAAATCGATGAACTTGCGTCATCTGACCGTATCCGACACCAGTGACATCACGGTTTTAAAATCACTCACAACGTTAAAGCGGTTAAGTATTTATAGATCAAAGCTGTCGTCAGAACAGGTTGGCGAGCTCAGGGCGGCTCTGCCCAACTGCGACATTAATGTTTATCCTTAATTTAACACATGGATTGAGTTCAAAAAGGATCAGGATTTGATCTCAGCGAGGTATCCCATTTGCTATCATCTCGTAGTACACCCGTTCAGTCTTTTCACTGTCACGAAAATTCAGATAGACATCTTCTTTGTTGTGACGTTTAATCCGTATTAACGGTGAAGAATTAGCTTGCACAAAAAGCAGTGCTTCTCCAAGGCTATCTGATTTGAAATGCCCTTTTAAAGCCTTGCCAATTCCACCATAGCCATTTACCCTATTGCTGTTGCCAATACCGAGGCCGCTCATATTGTTCTCTATGAGGGATATATCGGCTATCTCCGAACAGTCTATGCTCAATCCATACATGGCTTTGATTTGGATGCTGTTATCAAGAATTGCAACAACAGGGTCTTTTGCTCCAAGATAGAGCAAGACGCCAATCGCAATAAACACGATACCGACGAAAAGGGCGAGGACTTTGAAGTGTTTTGAGTGAGAATTGTCTTTTTTATGATCAATCGGCATATCCCCATTATCAATGTTACGAAACCGATTTCCAGTATTTGCATAAACAGCAGCGCCGGAAATACCGACAACAAAAATAGCAACCCCACAATATGAAAGCCAGATTGCATCAAAATAGATCCCGGCGGGGAAAAGCAACATGGCAAAAGAAAGAGCAATCAACACCCAACCGACAAAACGGCATAAAGCTTTTTCGTCGTACCTTGCTCGTTCCTCTTTTTTCATGACATTGTATCCGGCTATCAAGAAAGCCCCTTGCCCTTCAAAAGAAACAACGCCAGTGTGACCATCAAAGCGGTTACAATACTGGGAATAATAAAAACTGACGCGGTCATAAATCATCGCCTCCTATTCATCTTTTTCATGCCGGGCCTTATATTGGGCTCGGCATATATAAGTAAAAAATACAGCCAGGAACATGACGCCATACACAATACCTAACGCGCTGCTAACAATTTTTTCGTCAACAATAATTCCAGTCTGTTCATTTATCAAATCATACACGCAAACCGCGATAGAAACCGTCCCGAACAAGCCAAAAAAGTAAAACAAAAACCTTTGCCTTCTTTCCGTCAGGGGATAAATGTCGTAACAGATAAACTCAATGTTGCAGAACACAACCGTAAAAAGGATAATGGTTAACTCAGCCCATTTCCCGGACGCCCAATCTATTCCACAGGAATACAACAACGCATTGACCAGCAAAAGACCCACAAGAATGGACAAGCCATGCTTAAAGACATTTCCCCTTTTTAACAATTGGAGTTCATCCAAATTCCTTGTTTTGATCATGATCATGTGCTAATCCTCCCAAAATAATTCATCCAAGGTTTTCCTCAAGACCTTACAGATTTCAATACAGAGTTTCACGGATGGATAGTAGTCGCCTTTCTCGATTGCGTTCATGGTTTGCCGGCTAACACCTACGGCCTCCGCCAAATCTTTCTGCGTCATATCAAGAGCCGCCCGCGCCGCTTTGACCCGTAAGTTTTTCGCCACAGTGTTTCATCCCTGCCTTTCGAATGCTAACGCGGGCTTTGCCCGCAAGTGGTCAGTGATCAGTGGTTAGTGGTCAGTATTGGATTTTGTTGTTTTTTATTGACGCTTCGCGTCTGTAAGGTACTAAACAACCTCAATTTATGCTAACATTAATAGGGTAGCATGAAGAAGATGATATGTCAAGATATCTTGACATAAATTAAATATTGTTTTACATTTCCGCTTATTAATTGATTAGAATAGCTGCACATGGCCGCTATCACAACTGGTCATACTGCAATAGAAATGAATATGAGAGTTGCAAACGCAATGCATACCGGATGTCGATCCACACATTTGATGCTGATGATTTTTGACACAACTAGTTATTGTGTCAAAGTAATGAGTATGATCATGGGACAAGGGAAACACCTCTTTTCTTTGTGTTAAGGTAAACATTACCAAATAATTATTCCTTATAGGATATGATAAAAAGATTGAAGAGTTAAAACGTTATTTTTAAACATCTCCGATGGCGCTGATCGGTCTGACATACTTTTGGCCAGTTTAAGTTTTAACAAATATTTTGCGATATACAATATGATAACCCGGATAAAGAGTCGAAAAGCTTCATGGGTCGTTAACACTAGAATCCGAAGTTTTCGCGAAACATGCAGGAATGCAATGCTGAAAAGTAGATTTTAAGGAGAGAACTTTTGTGAAATTCTACAATACTGATTGGTTTATGTGGATAGCTCTCGTTTTGTTTGCACCTGTTGGAATCATTCTTATGTGGAAAAATAAGAGATTCAGTAAACGACCTGCATCTGTCATTTCTGTGATATTTGGGATATGGTTTCTGCTATGTCTTACCGCGCTACCCACAGACAGAACTCCCCAACCTGCCAGTTCCGCTGAGAGCCCAAGAATTTCCGCGGCACAAACTGTTAACGAATCACCGTTACAACAACAAAATGTTAATAAAACTATAAAAGTTCATTATCTGGATGTAGGGCAAGGTGACTGCATTCTGGTCCAAACCTCCGAAAAAACGATGCTCATTGATGCAGGAAATAAAGACGATGGAAAAACTATTGTTTCTTATCTGAAAGCGCAAGGAATTTCCAAGCTTGATATTGTTGTTGCCACACATCCACATGAAGATCACATTGGGGGCATGGCTGAAATAATAAAAGCGCTTGATATTGGCTTATTTGTTATGCCCAATGCAGTACACACAACAACACTATTTGAGAATATGCTGACCTCTATAGAAGATAAAAAATTAGATGTAGTAGAGGCTAGATGCGGATTGATTTTAGATCTGGGGCCCAATGTCGTAGTTAACTGTATAGGACCAACCAAGGAATACGAAGATCTGAACAATGCGAGTGCAGTTATCAGAATGGAACATGACAATATTTCGTTTTTGTTCTGCGGTGATATGCAAAAACAAGCAGAAGAAGAAATTAGCAAGCGGGTTATTAGGTCAACCGTGATGAAAATCGGACATCATGGGAGCGATACATCAACATCAATTGCGTTCTTAGATGTTGTAAAACCCACGTATGCTATTATTAGCGTTGGCAAAAATAACAATTACCAACATCCTTCGGTGTCAACACTTAAACTGCTGAATGAGCGCAATATAAACGTGTATCGAACTGATGAATCAGGGACCATCATAGCAACATCTGACGGAAAATCCGTAAAGTTTTCTGCACAGCCATCAAAGTATTCAGAACCGGAACAGACAAAACCAGACACCGATTCATCAAGTCAAATATCTAACTCATCAAATTCTGTTAATTCAGCCCCATCACCCAGCTCGCCATCTAACTCATCCAGCCAATCATCTAAACCAGCAGAACAAACCACTGTAACAGTTTATGTGACAAACACAGGAGCTAAATATCATAGTGATGGTTGTAGATACCTGAGCAAAAGCAGAAATGCCATTTCTTTAGATAATGCCCGAAAAAGCTATGATCCTTGCTCAGTGTGTAATCCGCCTAAATAAGGATTCGACTTAGGCATTAATTAGCTATAGGTTGTTACTGTTCACCCGTTCACACCGTGTGAGCAGTAACATTTAATGTGCAGATAAAAACACTGGTAGAGGACACCCCTCGCACAGGACACCCCTCGCTTCAGGACACCCGCTCACAGGTGTGGGTGGTAGGATGTTTTTACCGGACAACCCCCCGCTTCAGACACCCCTCGCTTCAGTTGACAGCAGCTTGTACCGGGGTGTAGAATTTGAGAATCAGCAAGCTAAGGAGGAAATGTTTTATGTCATTTGTGGAGATGGATGTAAAGGCTATGAAGATTAACCCGTTCGCCATGTTGAATGATGAATGGGCTTTGGTGAGTGCGGGAACACCGGAAAAATATAATACCATGACAGTCAGCTGGGGCATGATGGGGACCATGTGGAATAAATCCACAGTGATGGTCTTTATACGACCCCAGAGATATACCAAGGAATTTGTGGATCGCTCAGACACCTTTACGCTGAGTTTCTATCCAAAAGAATATAAAAAGGCGTTGGGCCTGCTCGGTGCAAAATCCGGCAGAGACACAGATAAGATCAAGGAAAGCGGCTTGACGCCTTATTTTACGGACAATACGGTGGCTTTTGAAGAAGCGCATACCCTCTTTGTGTGCCGTAAGCTCTTTGGCGGCCAATCTTTGGACGCCGCCAAATTTGTGGACCCAACCCTGGAACCGGCATTTTATCCTGAGAAGGATTTTCATGATATGTATTTTGGCGAAGTTGTGAAGGTGCTCGTGAAGGGGTGAGGGCAGGGCCACTTTGGAAACTTAGTTACAGTCCCTTACAGCTTCAGTATGATTTGGTATAGTTTCTCGTATGGCGGATATCCTATGCTTTAGTAACTTTGAGATCCATTGCTACATAGCTATCAACCTCATTAACCGCATAAGTACCTTAGGAAGTGATAACATGGAAACTGTCCATCCTGTTCTTGAGGCTTTGATGGTCGCTGCGCCCATCATCAAAGCTGCGATGAGGGATGAACTCATGATCGGTATCACCGATCGGGAGAAATTCCTTCTCTACCTACCCAGTAAAGAGATAGATTTAGGGATAAAGGCTGATTTCCCTATACCGGCAGCGGATCAGTCTTTGCAAGGTGCTCTTGCAGGAAAGCCCATGTGGGAACGTGTTCCAGCTGAGGCTTTTCCTATGGGAATTCCTTTTTATGGGAGAACCTTTCCGATTCGCGACGATAGAGGCCTCGTCATAGGCGCCCTGGGCCTTGCCAGCAGCCTCAAGGTTCAGGATTCTTTGGAACAGTGTACAAAAGATCTGACAGACTACATTCACAATGCGGTGGGTATGTTTGAAGAGTTCACGTCTACAGGTACGGCTAAAAGATTAGATGAGATCAGTCGGGTGATGAGTGAAAATTCTACGAAAACGGCAACAAGTATCACCAACATCAATGAAGTTATGATGTTGGTCAAAAATATTGCGGCCAAGACCAATTTGTTGGGACTCAATGCCTCTATAGAGGCAGCGCGTGCCGGGACAGCGGGGAAAGGGTTTGCCGTTGTGGCCGACGAAATTGTTAAGCTGTCTGTGGATTCTAAAAATTCTGCGGAGAAAGCGGGTTCATCGATCAGGGATATCCAAAATACAATTCTGGAAATCAATAAAATTAGTGAAACGCTGAGAACCGTTATGGATGAGCAGAAAAAATTTATTAACGAATATGGAGGCCTCATTGACAGTCTTGTATCTCTCCCCCAGAGATTGAAAGCTTTAACAGACTCTTTGATTTGACAAAATTCTTTAGGGTGTGTTTTGTTGCCCTTTCGTCAAATTGCCCTTTCGTCAAATTGCCCTTTCGTCAAATTTGACAGCCTTTCTTTCACGATGTAAAATATACGGATGTGGAGGATTCTCATCACAACCGCTCTTTTGAGGTGAAATTTTAAGCTGAGTTTCTTGGGTGGAGCTGAACCCGGTAAACGGGCGAAGTTAAACAAGCTCAGTGAGCGAGCCAAGTTTAAATAAGCTTAGCTTGATGAAACGGACGAGTACGGGGAAATCTTCTCCAATTAGTCGGCCTGCAGGAGGCGAGTCTGGGCAGAGGAGGTGACAGTAATGTATGCAGTTCTTGAAACCGGTGGCAAACAATATACAGTTCGTCAAGGTGATGTGATCCAGGTTGAGAAGCTGGCAGCAGACGAAGGCGAGAGCCTGGAGCTTGACCATGTGCTTCTGATTGGCGGCGATTCGATCCAGGTCGGGACGCCCTTTGTGCCGGGAGCAAAGGTTGTGGCGAAGGTGCTTGAGCATGGGAAGAACAAGAAAGTTATTTCGTTTCGCTATAAACCGAAAAAGCATGTCCGTGTCAAAAAAGGACATCGCCAGCCGTATACAGAGCTATCGATTGAGTCCATTGTAGGCTGATATTTCAACTGTGTTGAGGAGGCAGCTTGCTGGCGAAGCGGCTTTGTTGATATATCAGCTGGGCTGGACACTATTAACTGTGTTAAAAGGGGGGAGCATCATGGCTCATAAGAAAGGGATGGGCAGCTCGCGTAATGGCCGCGACAGCCACTCCAAGCGCTTGGGACTGAAAAGAGCTGACGGACAGTTTGTTCTGGCCGGCAATATTTTAGTGCGCCAGCGGGGAACGAAGATACATCCTGGAAGAAATTGCGGTTTAGGCAAAGACGATACGCTGTTTGCCTTAACTGACGGCTATGTAAAGTTTGAACGCAAAGATAAATATCGTAAGCAGGTCAGTGTCTATCAGGAAAAACCTGTTGTGTCCGGGCAGGAAGCAGCGCAGGAGACAGCGTGGGAGGCAGCGGCGCAGTAAGGGACTGGCGGGGAATACAATGGATACCATAAAACTGGTTGTCCCTTATAAAGAATTAGAAGAAGAAGCGCTTGCCTACCGCAGCGAACATTTTGATTGCGGGGAAACGGTTATCCACGGAAGTTCCTTGTTTGATGAAATAGATTCTTATGAGGATTGGCTTCAACATATAAAAAGAAACTCCTGCGAGGAAACCGTTCCACGCAGTTGGGTTGTGTCTTCTGTATTTTTTGGCGTGAGAGCGCGCGACCAAAAGATTATAGGAGTTATTGACTTGCGTCATAAACTCAATGCTTTCTTGAAAAGATACGGGGGACATATTGGGTATGCTGTCAGACCGTCGGAACGGGGAAAAGGGTACGCCACTGAAATGCTTCGCCTTATGTTGGAGTATTGCAGGAATTTAGGGATGGATAAGGCGATGATCTGTTGTTACAAGGATAATTTGCCGTCTATCCGGACACTCGAAAAACACGGCGGTATCTTGGAAAAAGAAACGACTTTTACCGACGGAAAACCAATACTGGTGTATTGGATTAAGCTGACAGAGCATCTCTTATTAGATAAGGGCTTTGGTTCGGTATAGCATGGAAAAAGCTCGTGAGATGGGGTTTGGCGCGGTTTTGATTATGGGGGTGCCTGACTATTATCCAAGGCTTGGGTTTAAGCGGGCAAGGGAATATAATCTTACCCTTGAGGATGGCGGAGTATTTTCCCGGCCCACAGCTAGAAATAGAGTAACTTATGGGCGCGAAGCGTCAATAAAAAACCAAGAAAATCCCTGACCACTAACCACTGATCCCTGACCACTTGCGGGCGTAGCCCGCGTTAGAAAGGACGCGCTGCTATGTTTTACGATCGTGCCAAAATACATATCAAAGCCGGAGACGGCGGGGCGGGAGCGGTGGCTTTTCGCCGTGAAAAATATGTACCCATGGGAGGCCCCAGCGGCGGAGACGGCGGACGGGGCGGCGATGTGGTTATGCAGGGGGATGAGGGGTTGAACACCCTGGTTGACTTCCATTACAAGAATTACTATAAGGCTGAACGGGGCCAGCATGGCGAGGGAAAAGACCGCCATGGCCACGGCGGACAGGATGTGGTGCTGCGTCTGCCTCCCGGAACGCTGGTTAAGAATGCCGATACCGGGGGAATTCTTCTAGACATGCGCCGGCATGGACAGAGAGAGGTGATAGCCCGAGGCGGCCGTGGCGGCCGGGGGAACGCCCGGTTTGTCAGCAATCATAATAAAGCTCCTCGTGTGGCGGAACGGGGAGAGCCTGGGGAAGATTTTTGGCTGGAGCTGGAACTGAAGCTTCTGGCTGATGTGGGTTTGGTGGGAATGCCGAATGCCGGAAAGTCTACGCTGATCAGCTGTGTTTCAGCGGCCCGGCCCAAGATTGCGGACTATCCGTTTACGACTATAACGCCGCATCTGGGAGTGGTGAAGTCGGATGAGTCGAGTTTTGTGATGGCGGATATTCCCGGGCTGATTGAAGGAGCCCATGAGGGCACGGGACTGGGGCATGAGTTTTTGCGCCATGTGGAACGCACACGGCTGCTGCTCCATGTTATTGATATGTCGGGGCAGGAGGAGCGGGATCCTTTTGAGGATTATGTCACAATCCGGCGTGAACTGGAGATGTATAATCCACATCTGGCCCAGAGGCGGACTTTTGTGGTCGCAAATAAAATGGATATGCCGGAGGCGGCGGAGAACTGGGAGGGGTTTCAGAGAGAGTGGGAGGCGTGGGATAACGAAGAGGGAGAAATTGACAGAGCCAAACCGGAATATATGGATAATGGCAGAGATGGAGATTTTAGAGAGGGAGATCATTCTGAGGATGACTCCTGCCAGCGAGGTGAAGCCGCCCAACTCTTTGCCATTTCTGCTGTTACGGGGCAGGGAATTGATGAGTTGCTGCGGGCAATTGCGACGGTCTTGCCGGCCTTGCCTGAGGGAATTCCTGCCGTGAAGGAGGAGACGTCTCACCGGGTTATTAAGGCCCAGGAGGAAGCGCGTTTTGAGCTGGAGCGCCGGGATGGGGTATTTGTGCTGATAGGCAAGGAGATTGAACGTCACGCGGCTATGGCGTATCTGGAGTCGGATCAAGGGGTGCGGCGCTTCCAGAATATCATGGGTAAGATGGGCGTGGATGAGGCTTTGAGGCGGGCAGGGATTGAAGAAGGAGATCAGGTTATGATAGGAGATATATCTTTGGAGTGGACGGAGTGATCTAAAATGGTGTGATGGGAGGTGGGAAGTGTGAATGGGTTCCCGATACTATTTGCTCTGAATTTTTCTCTGTTGCTTTTGCATGAAATGGATGCGATACGCACAAAAGAATGGAAAATGTTTATTATTCTAAAATCCATGCGGGAAGAAACGGCGTATCTCCTTTTCTCGATTCTCCACCTGCCCTTATATTTTTGGGTCATTATTTGTGTAGGAGGTTCAAGCTGTCATGCATACTTACGAAGACTTGAAATCCATCAAGTACCTGGGCATCATGGGCGGAACTTTCGATCCCATCCACTTTGGCCATCTGGTGGCGGCGGAAACGGCGCGGGTGGCTTTTAATCTGGAAAAGGTGCTGTTCATTCCCACGGGACAGCCGCCGCATAAGGTGGATCATAAGGTAACGGGGGCGTGGGAGCGTTATGAGATGGTCAAGATGGCGATTGAGGCTAATGACAGCTTCCGGATCTTGAGCCTGGAATTGGAACGGGAAGGTCCTTCTTATACAATTGACACGCTGCGGGAGCTGCGGGGGATTTTGCCGGATCCGGATTTTTATTTTATTACGGGAGCCGACGCGCTGCGCAGCATGTTGGGGTGGCGTGAGCCGGAGGAGATTATCAAGCTGACCAAAGTGATCTCGGCTTCGCGGCCGGGGTATCCGCTGCAGGATCTTTTTGATCTTATTGATCGGTCGGTGCCGCAATTTCGAGACCGGATTTTCCAATTAAAAATTCCGGCGTTGGCGATTTCCTCAACGGATATCCGGACTCGGGTTAAAGAGGGGCTGTCTATCCGTTATTTGATTCCAGATAATGTAAAAAACTACATAAAAGAGAGGGGTTTTTATAGGAACCTTTGAATTTTTAAAGTTCGACATAGATTTTTCAATAAAAACATTAATTTTTGACAAAATATGTTTGACTTTTAGGGAGGAAGTATACTATATTAGTAAGTGTCTATACTATGGTATAGTACAAATTCTTTTTCGAGGTGAATTGGATGACGAAGACCCTTTATGTGGGGAATCTCCCTTGGAGCATTTCCTCAGAAGACCTTACTGATTATTTCAGTCAGTATGGCAGCGTGATTGGCAGCCGTATCATCACAGATAGGGAGACCGGTCGCTCAAGAGGTTTCGGTTTCGTTGAGGTCGCAGACGAAGATGCTGAACGCCTAGCTATGGAACTCAATGGCAAGGAGCTGAATGGCCGTTCCTTGACTGTCAACGAGGCCAGACCACGCCAGACAATGTAACATGATTTTCCGAAGAGTTCGCGCTGCGAAAGCGTAGGCGCCCGGTGTTTCTGAAAGATAAATAAAATCCTGCTGCGCAGGTTTGACATCACATATATGGTTTATCTGGAGGATGACTCACTCGGACTCTGAGAAGGACAAGAAAACAGCCCCTGTAGGCTGTTTTCTTGTTGTCCGGGATGAGATCATATTAAGCAAACACAATGAGGAGTGAAAAATCATGGGTGCAGCAAGGAGGGATCATAATGCGTAACAGACACTTAGTGGCATGGTTACTCAGTTTCTTGCCCATGGTGATTACCTTCGCAGTACTGCCAATGCTGCAGGATACAATTCCTTTACACTATGGCCAATAGGCAACGAATTGCAGAGGTGCTGACCAATGTGCACAAAATGAAAATGCGAGTTTTTCGCATTTTCATTTTCTTTGTGCAACAGCCTTTGTCTCATGTGTTCACTTCATGGTCTGCGACACAGGTCTTGATGCTGTGTTTGGAAACTGACCGTTTGTCAGCTCTTAGCTCCAGTCATATTCCGCCATACGCTTATAAGAGTTGTAGCGTTCACGGGCGTGTTTTTCGGCTTGAACGAACATTTCCTCGGCTGTGTCGGGGAAGGTGTTCATGAGGGAGGTGTAGCGGACTTCACTCATGAGGAAGTCGCGGAAGGAGGCGCTGGGCTCTTTGGAGTCAAGGATGAAGGGGTTTTTGCCTTCTTCGAAAAGCGCCGGGTTGTAGCGGTACATATGCCAATACCCGGATTCTACAGCTTTCTTGGTTTGGCCGAGACTGTCGGCCATACCGCTGACGATGCCGTGGTTGATGCAGGGCGCGTAGCCGATGACCAGGGAGGGGCCGGGATACGCTTCGGCTTCCTGTATGGCTTTGAGAGTCTGGTTGTAGTTGGCGCCCATGGCGACTTGGGCTGTATAGACGTAACCGTAAGCCATGGCCATCATGCCTAGGTCTTTCTTGCGGATGCGCTTGCCGGCTGTGGCGAATTTGGCCACGGCGGCCTGAGGGGTAGCTTTGGAGGATTGGCCTCCTGTGTTGGAGTAGACTTCGGTGTCGAGGACGAGGACGTTGACGTCGTCGCCGGAGGCGAGGACGTGGTCAAGGCCGCCGTAGCCGATGTCATAGGCCCAGCCGTCGCCGCCGATGATCCACTGGGATTTTTTAACCAGGTAGTCTTTCTTGGCCCAGATCTTTGCCAGCAGATCGTGGGTATCAGGGCCGGTTTTTTCAAGAGCGGCGAGGACTTTGGCGGAAGCGTCCCGGGAGGCTTCGCCTTGGTCTTTGACGGTGAGCCAGTCTTGGAAGGCGGATTTAAGATCGGTGGGGATGTCGAGTTCCAGGGCGTGTTTCATTTCGTCGGCGATGCGGGCGCGCAGCTGTTCGGAGCCTAGATACATGCCGTAGCCGTATTCGGCGTTGTCTTCAAAGAGGGAATTGCCCCAGGAGGGGCCTTTGCCTTTGGCGTTGACAGTATAGGGGTTGGAGGGGGCGCTGCCACCCCAAATGGAGGTGCAGCCGGTGGCGTTGGCGATCATCATGCGGTCGCCGTAGAGTTGGGTCAGGAGCTTGATGTAGGCGGTTTCGCCGCAGCCGGGACAGGCGCCGGAGAACTCGACGAGGGGTTGGAGGAACTGGCTGTTTTTGACGGAATATTTGTTGGTGATCAGGTGTTCTTTAGGGGTCAGGGTGAGGGCATGTTCCCAGTTGGGGTGCTGGACGGCGGTTTGTTCCATCGCGGGCTGCATAACGAGGGCGTTTTGAGTGTTTTTGCCGGGGCAAATTTCGGCACAGTTGCCGCAGCCGGTGCAGTCTAAGGGACTCAGCTGGATGCGGTAGGTGAGGCCGGCGACGTCTTTGCCGGTGGCGGGGAGGCTGGTGAAAGCGTCGGGAGCGTTGGCCGATTCTTCTTGGTTGAGGAGGAAGGGCCGGATGCAGGCATGGGGGCAGATATAGGCGCATTGGTTGCATTGGATGCAGTTTGCGGGGATCCATTCGGGAACGGTGACGGCGATGCCGCGTTTTTCATAGGCGCAGGTGCCGGGGGGATAGGTGCCGTCTTCGCGGCCTGTGAAGGCGCTGACGGGGAGAATGTCGCCTTCTTGGGCGGCCATGACCCGGAGAATGTCTTTGATGAAGGGGGGATCGTCGTTGGTGCCGAGGAAGATGCCGTCTTTGGGGTCGGTGTTGGACCAGACGGCGGGGATGTCGATCTTCTGCAGGGCGTTGATGCCGGCGTCAACGGCGGCAATGTTCATGTCGACGACTTTTTGGCCTTTGCGGCCGTAGGTTTTAACGACGGAGTCTTTGAGATGGGCGAGGGCTTGGTCGATGGGAATGACGTTGGCCAGGTTAAAGAAGGCGGATTGCATGATCATGTTGATGCGGCCGCCGAGACCAAGGCTGCGTGCGATTTTTACGGCGTCGATGATATAGAATTTGACGTTCTTATCGGCGATTTCGCGCTTGAGGGCGCCGGGAAGCTTGGCGTCGAGTTCTTCGGGGGTCCACTGGCAGTTGAGTACGAAGGTGCCGCCGGGGCGCAGGGCTTTGATCAGATTGTATTTGGTAACGTAGGATTGGTTGTGGCAGCCCACGTAGTTGGCGTTGTTGACCAGGTAGGGGGCTTTGATGGGGGTTTTGCCGAAGCGCAGATGGGAAATGGTGGCGCCGCCGGATTTTTTGCTGTCGTAGAAGAAATAGGCTTGGGCGTAGAGATCGGTGTGGTCGCCGATGATTTTGATGGCTTGCTTGTTGGCCCCTACGGTGCCGTCGGCGCCGAGCCCCCAGAACATGCAGCTGATGGTGCCTTCGGGCATGAGGTCGACGTAGTCTTTTACCGGCAGGGAGGTGAAGGTGACGTCGTCTACGATGCCGACGGTGAAGTTGTCTTTGGGGGTGTCTTGTTTGAGGTTGTCGTAAACGGCGATGATGTGTTTGGCAGTGGTTTCTTTGGAGGCGAGACCAAACCGGCCGCCAACAAGGGTGACGGCTCTTTGGGGTTCGGTGGCGAAGGCGCTGACGACATCGAGATACAGGGGTTCCCGGGAGCCGGGTTCTTTGGTGCGATCCAGTACAGAGATTTTCTTTACGGTTGACGGAATGGCCGCCAGGAAGTGCTGGGCGGAGAAGGGGCGGTACAGGCGGACTTTGATGAGCCCGACTTTTTCCCCTTGTTTGTTCATGTAGTCAACAGTTTCGCTGATGGTGTCGCAGACGGAACCCATGGCGACAATCAGATATTCGGCATCGGGGGCGCCGTGGTATTGGAAGAGGTGGTAGTCGCGGCCTGTCAGGGCTTTGTATTTGGCCATATAGTCGGCGACAATGCTGGGAACGGCGGCTTGGAAGCGGTTGAGGGATTCTTTATGCTGGAAATAGACGTCGGCGTTTTCCGCGGTGCCTCTCAGGCAGGGATGTTCGGGATTGAGGGCGTTGTCGCGGAAGGCTTGGAGGGCGTCCCAGTTGAGCAGGGTGGAGACTTCGTCGTAGTCGGGGACGTTGATTTTCTGGATTTCGTGGGAGGTGCGGAAGCCGTCGAAGAAATGCAGGAAGGGGATACGGGCTTCGATGGCGCACAGGTGGGCGAGGAAGCCGAAGTCCATGGCTTCCTGTACGCTGGTAGAGGAGAGCATGGCGAAACCGGTTTGCCGCGTACTCATGACGTCTTGGTGGTCGCCGAAGATGGACAGGGAATTGGTCGCCAGGGCCCGGGCACTGACATGGAACACGCCGGGCAGGAGTTCTCCTGAGATTTTGTACATGTTGGGAATCATCAGGAGCAGGCCTTGAGAGGCGGTATATGTTGTGGTTAAGGCTCCGGCTTGCAGGGAGCCATGGACAGCACCGACAGCGCCGCCTTCGGATTGCATTTCAACGACTTTCATGGTCTGTCCAAAGATGTTCTTTTTGCCGTGGGCGGCCCATTCGTCTGCGGCTTCTGCCATGTTGGATGATGGAGTGATCGGGAAAATTGTGGCTACCTCTGTGAAAGCATATGAGGCGTAAGCGGCGGCTTCGTTGCCGTCCATGGTTTTCATTGTGGCCATTGTTGGATGCCCTCCCCATGAAATTTATTGTCCTAAACTCAGTGTGCAAATCCTCAGAAAACAAAGCCTGATGGGATTTTATATTCTGGTCTTAGGCATATTATGGTCGTTTGCCAAAATCTCTATGTAAGCGTGCTAAAGTATGAGTATTCTTCTGCTCGATTTCATAATATTTTGGCAATTTCCTATAGGGTGAAGTATACCTTTTTTGCGGGGGGGACGTCAAGGGAGAGCGATGGGCAGTGGAGCGAGCAATTCAAGCCGTCAAACAAGGAATTGAGAAATAATTGTCGAATATACGAACATTAACTAAGAATGAAAGGCAGGAATCTACGTGAATTACAGAATGACGCAAAGTACGGTATTTCCTTTGGTCGAGGTCACACTTTTACGTGGAGAAGAAATCCAAATCGAACGTGGAAGTATGGTATATCACAGCGGAGATGTTACGCTGGAGGGAAAAATGAACAGCGGCAGCGGGGGTGGAGGGGGATTGGGGGGGTTTGTTAAAGCCGTGGGCCGTTCCATGGTGAGTGGGGAAAGTGTCTTTATCACGCGTGCCAGAGGTGAGAACGACGGCGCCAGGATCGCCTTAGCGCCTGCAACACCTGGTGCGATCCGCGAACTGCAATTGGGCGCGCAGCAGTGGCGTCTCCGTGATCAGGCGTTCCTGGCCTGTGATGCAAACGTGTCTTATGCAATAAAACGCCAGTCGTTGGGCAAGGCGGTTTTTGGCGGCACGGGCGGCCTCTTTGTTATGGAAACTCAGGGAACCGGAAGTATGTTGATAAACAGTTTTGGAGACATTCAAGAGATTACTCTCAATGGCGCGGCTCCTTTTGTGGTGGATAACACTCATGTTGTCGCGTGGAGCTCAACATTGGACTACAAGATTAAGGTGGCTTCCGGCACGTTTGGCTTTACAAGCGGGGAGGGCCTTGTGAATGAATTTCACGGTCAAGGTACAGTTATGATCCAGACAAGAAATATACAATCTCTGGCCAGCGTCCTGCAGCCTTTCATATCCACTAATTCATAATCACTATATTGAAATACGGGTGCACAAAGAATAAGAAATGCGGAAAACTCGCATTTTTATTCTTTGTGCACCAGGTGTTATTCCTGTATCTCCTGATTAAGGAATAAATTGGTTTAACAAAGGCTGTTAAGGTTGAGAGCAAAGGCGTTTGGCAAGAATAGACTATAGTAAGGGATTTATATCGTTAATGCCGTAAAAAAAATGCCGTAAAAAAATTATGCAGTTATGCAGCAGAAAAAATGTTTCTGGGATATCTGGCTTAAAGGGGGGACGCATGATGACTCGGGCAACATATTCATGTGACAAAGTATTTCCCAAATGTGTGCTTTGCCAAAGCACGCCGCACGAGGGGATAATGGGCGGTCAGATGGTGGCTCGCCGCTTTTTCTGCCGGGCGTGCTTGGGTGATGTCATATATCTTTCTCCAATGGATCCATCCTATGACCATGTTCTGGAGTGTCTCGATGGGTTTGGTACGGCGATTCTGCGACGTGTCTGGCGTCAGGGTGGGTAGGTACATAACCTGCAGGACTTATATGCCTTACATTACACCATTGAGAGCGGGATAATATAGTTTTTTTCGTTCAACTGAAGCAATTTATTAGCAAGACATATAATCCCGCCATCGCCGATATTGACGCCCTTGATATGATTCAGCATATCAAAATTCTTGATATCCTTTTCGTCAGGTTCAGCTTTTGTTTTGATCTCAATTGGATAGAGTGTGTTGTTTTCGTGGAGTAACAGGTCGATCTCCCTTTTATTACCATCCCGCAGGAAATACAAATCCACTTCTTTGCCTGCGTTTGTATAGCTTTTGAGTATTTCAGAAACGACAAAACTTTCAAAAAAACTGCCGTTATTTGCCCCAATAGACAAAGTATCGGCGGTCATCCAGCGGGTGAGGTAAGCCGTCAGGCCTATGTCTAAAAAGTGCAGTTTTGGTGTTCTGACCGCTCTCTTGATCGCGTTGTTGCTGTAAGGTTTTAACAAATAGACGACGCCGCTTGTTTTTAATACGGACAGCCATCTTTTTGCGGTTGGCACACTTATTCCGACATCATTGGCGAGATTTGTCAGGTTCAAGAGTTGGCCGGATAGTGCCGCGCAGACGGTCATGAATTTGTAGAAACTGTCTTCGTCCGCGACTTGTGTAAGTCTGCGTACATCACGTTCGATGTAGGTTTTAATATAGTCGGCGTAAAACTCGGCCCAGTCAAAATCCGCGTTTAACGCAAGTTCGGGAAGGCAGCCGCGATGGATAATCTTCCAGATTTCAGGAATGCGTAAACCTGTTTGATTTGCGTTTCGTTCCTGAAGGTACTCAAATGTTGGCATAAAGGGTTTATTCCAATCTTCACCGTTGATTTCTCTCAGAGACACCCCCAGAAGTTCCAGAATTCCCGCACGCCCGGCCAGGCTTTCCGTCACATTTTGCATGAGTTCAAAACTCTGTGAGCCTGTGAGAAAAAACATACCTTTTTTATGACTCTCATCCAATAAAATCTTTATATAATGGAAAATCTCAGGAGCGTATTGGACTTCATCAACAAAAACAGGGGGAGGGGTTATATTAAAAAAGGTTGAGGGAGAATTGATGGCGCGGTGTTTGGTGGGTAAATCGTCAAAAGTGACTTTGGGAATTTCCGGCTTAATATTCTCGATCAAAGTTGTCTTTCCCACTTGCCTCGCGCCTGTAACAACAACCGCACCTTTCATTTTTGCGCGCCTTAAAACAGCTTCTTCAATATGCCGCTTGATGTACATAGTAAAACCTCGTTAATTTTTAAGTTAATATAATATTTAATATTATATTAACTTAATATAATGATAAGGTCAAGGCGCTGAGCAGGGGAAACGAAATCCTCTTCCATTTGTAGCTGAAACATGGGGATTTGTATATGGTTTGAGGTAAAGACAATAGATTTGTGAAAAACATCAACTGAGTTCGGATTAATTGAAAAAGGTTTGCCGTTTTCGGGGTTTTTGGCAAAACTTTTCGGGAAATGACCTTGTGGGCTCGGTTGTTCTTGGGATATACCGCTGCATGGCCGGTCTCGGCTCTACACTGAGTTCAGTTACAAAAATGCTGCCGAAGACTTTGCACCCTTGTGCCCGATCTTCTTCCCTCTTTTGTGTTATTGTTCTGATATTTCAGCAGTTGCGCTTCCAGTTCTGCAATACGAGAATCCTTTTCTGCAACGACATCCTGCCATTTTCCGCGTTCGGCTTTCTCGCCAGCTTTTTCGCCTTCTGTCCACGCCCAATCTACGCAGCTTTCATGATCCATCCGTTCTTTCTCGCGGGCTTTGTAAAGAAGGCGAGTCTTTTCATCGGCGGACAATTCCATCAGCCGCGCTACGGCTTCTTTAATCTTCTTTAATCATGGGGTCTTTTTTTGCCACTGTTCCCAATTCAATCTCTCCTTCTGCGTTGATGAAACTCATCCAATAGTGTAAGCGATGGTTGTTATCTTCTTCGGCTCGGATTTTGATACCAATGGTCAGGAGGTCATTCCTTTAGAGTATGAAGCTGTCGGAAACTTTAGCGAAGGACTGGCGGCAGTGGCGGCAGTAAAGAAAAACGGCAAGGTATTGGTTGATTATTGGAACCCAGAAGAGTATAATTAATCTGAAGAATAAGTCTTCAATACTGGAGGCAATGCGCAATATGACTGATAGATTGACAATCGCCGGTTTTAGGGTAAGCATTGAAACCCTTCCTTCGGCGACAAAACACGGCCAGACCAAAGGTGATATTCTTTGTGCCCTGGAGCGCAGCATATATGACGAAACACTTGAAACTGACCCAAATAAAACTCTTTCAATCGGTTATGACATGAACGCTAGATTACTGGAAGTCATATTTCATGTTTTGTCTGATGACCATATTGTGGTTTTTCATGCGATGCAATGCAGAAAATATTATATCGAAAGGATGACAAAGTAAATGAGAATAAGCGACAGATTACCGGAAGAAGAATACGAAAAATTAAGCTTGGAATTCGAAGAAGCCCCGCCTGCATTATCTGGCAAGCCTGGTTTTTTAACGGCTATGCGCGAAAGAACGCTGATAGCGGAATTGTTATCTCCGGATTATGCGCGAATTGTTTATACAAAAGCAAAGGTAATGTCTTTGTCACCCTCTGAGTTCATTCAACACGCGATTAAAGCGCAATTGATAGAAAATGCGTAATTGGGGCTTCCATGGCAAAGGGAGTGAAATATATGAACGATGTGGTTAAAAAAATTCTTTGGCCAGGAGAAGAATATGATGGTGACCTTGTCAAACAGGTGAGCGCACTCGCTTGCGAAACACAATTATGGGAATTGATGGAGCAGTATAGTGAATTCACTTTAATGAGAGGAGCCAAATATGTTCAAAGATAAGCGCTTTACTGCCATGCAGCAGCGGTTTAGGGAGGTTTCTAAGCTATACCCAAAGATGATTGAGGATAGACGAAGCGAAGCGGCTAAAACCGTCGTTAGCAAAGGCCGTCTGTACAATGTTCTTCCCTATGAAGCACAACTGCAAGGCGACAAGCTCAACGGCAAAATTCTACCTGAGCCGATTATTCACACCGATTGTTACATTTACCGTTTTGACGAACAGGGTCGGGTTGTACTAACTGAAAATATGTCGGAATTTTTGGAAAGGCCAGCCTTCTTTTCGCACTATTCCTATTACGAAGATTATATCGAACGCATTTATGGTGAAAGCGAGGAGCCTTACCGTGTGGATTGGGCTTATATGAAGAATGGAATAGTCAAAGAGAAACTTGTATGGAGCGATGAGGAACAAGAAATGGAGATTTATATTTATGACCAGGAGGTTTTAACTGACATACAGTTATTCGGAAAGACTTATCCCGCAAGTAATTTTAAATTATTGTATGATGCCAAAAGTGTTCTTGCGTGTATTCATCGCACCTGGGAGGACGGGCAGAGGAAGATGGTTTACACCACAGAAACCATTAACTTCAAGAAATTTAGTCATAAATTTCTCTTGGGGTTGGAGAATGCGGTCATCGTATTTTTGGAGGAACACAAAAATGAGAAATTTACACGGTTCGCGATGGATTGCTATTCTGGGCATAATTATGTGAGTTTGAGTATGGACACGAGCGCAGATGAGGAGTATAAGGACAGTCCAGTAGATTGGTTATACTACGATTTTGCCAGCCTTCCCTTGATTGATTTTCCCCTGGATGACAGGCAAGAGGACAAATTGATAAAAGCAGTGGTTCAGGCCGCCAGAGCGTTAAAGAGATCTGAAGGGTTTGCATCTTTGACGGA
>WRII01000029.1 GCA_009782825.1 Peptococcaceae bacterium | reverse complement strand
TTTTCAGATCCCCTATATCCCCCCGGATCATGACCATATCATCATACCCCCTCCCCTTTTATTTAGTGACTGGGGGCCGGGCGAAAAAAAAAGTTAATTTTTTTTCCCGCCAGCCCCTTACTTATCCTGGGCAAGAGGCTCATCCCACAGCAGCATATCCATCCTAAAATCCGCATTCCCATGAACCTCACACATTTTCAGCCTATCTGCGACTAAAGCAATAAATTCAGAATTGGTAGGTTTGCCCCGGTCACCATTGATGGTATATCCAAAAACACGATCCACATACTCAATATTTCCTCGATCCCACGCCAGCTCAATAGAATGACGGATAGCCCTCTCCACACGGGTCGCAGACGTATTATGCATCTCGGCAATCTTCGGATAGAGTTCCCGCGTCACCCTGCCAATGAGCTCTCCATCGTCAATAACCGCCATAATGGCATCCCGTAAGTACTGATATCCCTTGACATGCGCCGGAACCCCCATATGTTGGATGACCTGAGTAATGCGCAAAACCCATTCCTGCCTGTTATATTTTTTCGGTGTGTTCCCGTTCTGAAGACCCCCCTGCTCCGAGGATACATAAAGACCCGAATTGCCCGAAAGATCAGATAGAGTGGGAACATGTGAGCACTCTGTTGAATGCGCGCTTCCCCCCGCATGCGAACTTCCCCCCGCATGCGAACTTCCTGCCGCATGCGCACTTCCCGCCGCATGCGCACTTCCTGCTGAAAGCGAACTTTCTGCCGGAAATTTATTTCCCGAAAAATGCGGGCTCTCGGCCTCCCTGACCAAACCGGAATTCCCGGAAAGTCCATAATTTTCAGAAATCTTATACTCTCCGGCAGATCTGGCGCCACGCTCCTGTATCTTCTTGTCCTCAAAAATCTGGCGAATCCTTTTCCCAAGCACGTCCAAGTCAAAAGGTTTCATCAGAAAATAGGAAACCCCCAATCCAATCGCTTTTTTCGTCACAGTTTCATGCCCAAAAGAAGACAAAATAATAAACTTAGGCTTATCCTCAACATGCTGCATAGCCTCAATAACGCCCAACCCATCAACATTGGGCATAATCATGTCGAGAATGACAACATCACAAGGCCTGGAGCGAAGAATATCTATGGCTTCGGCGCCATTATAAGCCGCCCCCACCACTTCCATATCCTTCTGGGCGGAAAAAAACTGCTTCAGAATTTCTACAAAATCCCGATTATCATCCGCCATGACGATCCTTATTGCTTGATCCATAACCATTAATCCCCTTTTAAACTTTATTATTCATTTTGGTTCTTTTCATAATTTTATGTGAATTGACTTACACTCCATAAACTTCGACAAGGGTTTAGCGAGTCCTTCCAAAATTTTTATCATGGCGTATTTGATTTCCCATTTATTGTCGCCTTCATTCTCCCTGTGTCGAAAAAAAACCGCCCCGAAGGGCGGTTGCAGCTTTCTCTTTCGACGAAATCCCTGATTCTTTGATCATATTCTCAATGCTTATGCCATAGCCTCGGGCAGCATCATTGACAAAAACATGGGTCACGGCTCCAATGAGTTTTCCATCCTGAATGATAGGACTTCCGCTCATTCCCTGAACAATTCCGCCTGTCACCTCAAGTAAAACAGGATCTGTAATTCTGATAACAAAATTTCGATTCCCTGTGTTAGACATGATCTTTTCGATTTGAACCTCAAATTCTCCAATCGTGTTTCCTTGAAGAACAGTGTAGATTTTAGCCGGGCCTTTTTTGACCTCAGACAGGTACCCTATAGGAATAGGCTGTGGAAAATAACTATTCGCTAAAGGGTGCTGGTAATTCCCGAAAATACCACTGGTGCTATTCTTGAGAATGGCGCCGTGAAATGGAGAATCCATTTGAAAAGAACCAATTTTTTCGCCAGGCTGACCCTTCTGACTCTTTTGAATAGAGTGAATGGAAGATTCAACCACCTTGCCATTCTCTAAGTCGATGGCTTTATGCGTGTCCACGTCAGTAATGACATGGCCTAATGCGCCAAAAATCTGTGTCTGCGGTTCCATGAAAGTAAGAGTTCCCACGCCTGCTGCCTCATCCCGAATATACAATCCCACACGATATCTATTGGTCTCTTTGCAATAAATCGGTTTAATACTTTTGATACTAATTTTGTCTCCCTGCTTCACTTCCAAGGAAATATCCTGCTGATTCTGACATAAAGAATCTATCTGCTCCGCCACCTGGATATCATTAACAGCCTCCACGCCATTAATGGATAAAATGACGTCACCCAGGTTGATTCCAACTTCTTTCGCCGGAAAACAGATTTCATTCTTTTCGTTCAGAATGGGCGCGTACCCAACCACCAAAACCCCTTGAGTTTGCAATGAGATCCCGATGGATTGTCCCCCAGGAAGCAAATGAAGTCTATTCTGCTGATCTTGTGCCAGATAAAAGTTCCCCGACTGATCTTGTCCCATGAATTGATTAGGATCTGTCGAGATCTGCTCCCCGGCATATTGATCATCAGTATTCGCTAACTGATCTTCATTGAGATCAGCGGCGCTCTGATCCTCATCAGGAAGCTGCCTGTTATCAACCATATGATCTTGATCAGCGTCCAGACCAGAAATCTCAGGGAATTGCACATGAGGACCGTTTGTTGTGGAATAACATATCGGTATAAGGAACAAACTGAGAGAGAAGAAAGCACTTGCCATAAGAGCGATTGCGGCAATCCTGATTCTACCAGTTTTATTCACGCAGTGTCCCTCCAGCCAGATGCCTTCATATCACATAAAAAGAATCAAAATCCTTCATAAATCAAAAAACTTCTGAATTATGATATCTTGATTCTCCCTATAATTTTGCCCTGATCACGGGGTTTCATTCCACGAAAACTTTGTTAGATTTCACAAAATTTTTCGATTATGCTAGGGCGTGTCTGAAAACCCGCTTTGTCCAGATTTGAGAGCAAATTTTCTGTCAGGCAAGGCGTGAGAAGGGCGAATAACCGGGCGTTATTTAACCGACGAACAACGATGCATGGCAGAAAATTTGCCGTAAAGCTGGATGAATGGGGTTTTCAGACACGCCCTAACCTGACAGCATGAAGCCTGCAACATTCTACAGCAATTTATCAATGCCGTACATCCTGCATATGTCCTGAAATCCATTGCTAATTTCATCTACAGAAAAATTAACTTTTTCCAAATCTGCCTCGTCCCAATGCAAGAGACTTTCATAAAAATAAACAGCTGTCGCAAAGTTGCACGCGCTGGGATCTTGTTCAAAAACTTGGAAAAGCTTGTTTTCGGCCTCATTAATCTTGCCTTCTTTGGCTAAATCCGTAAGCTCTGCCGATAACCCGTCATTGCGCTGGGCCGTTGTATGATCGTAGTACAGGATTTGTTCCTGGCCGGAAATGACTTTGCTGAAAAATACCTGGCTGAGAAAGCGGGCCAACATCGTGAATTGGCGCATGAGAAAGTCTTTTTCTGATAAACTCATTTTCTAACCTCCTAGAGAAGGCTACTTGATGTAATGCTGAGCGGCAATATTTCTGGCATGGCATTCTGTCATATATTTGCATCCAATATGTCATAGGCAGAACCGGGTAGATTTCTTCCCAATATTATTACGAGTCGTTCAGCTAAACTCGCCGAAAAGATCGGCCAGCGTTATCATAAACCCGCTAAGCACATGAGAACACATCGTATCGCCCTGGGACCAGGCCACAGCCGTATATTTTTCATTTTCCAAGATATAAGCGTTCACTGTCTTGCTCTCAGGATCAACAATCCAATATTCGCGGACACCAGCTTGGCGATACTTGTTGAATTTTCGCACCCTGTCATGGGCTGCCGAGGAGGGCGACAGGATTTCAACAATAAGATCCGGCGCGCCCAAGCAGCCTTTTTCGTCGAGTTTTGTCCGATCACATACCACAACGATATCAGGCTGCACGATCGTATCGTTTCCTTCCCCAACACTCAGGCGAACATCAAAAGGCGCAGCATAAACTTTGCAGGGTTTGTCCGCCAAAAAATTATTTAACTGAGTAGATAGAGTCATATTGATATCCTGATGCATTCTGGAAGGCGCAGGTGACATCATACAAGGCACGCCATCAAACAATTCACAACGAATGGTCTCATCCCATGTGAGATAATCCGCGTACGTGTATCGTTTATCGCTTTGTAAGGCATCCACGGAATTGTCCTCCTTATTCTTCCGCTTATTCCCTTACAGTATAACACAGTAACTTAGGGAATTAAACTATGACATATTTGGAAGTGATACCTTGACATAGTAGGAAGTACGAGGCACAATATACAAAGGTGGTGGTTGAGTGTGGATGACAAATACTTGCCCCGAATTGCTGACAAAAAACTGGAACTGTCACTTAACACATCCGGCGCGGTATTAATCGTTGGGCCCAAATGGTGCGGAAAAACTCGAACCGCAGAAGAAATTTCAAAGAGTGTCCTTTACATGCAAGACCCTGACCATACTGCAGAATACAAATATTTCCGCACTCAAAAAACTGTATGTTATAGAAGATCTGCCGGCATGGAGCCCACATTTGCGATCCAAAAGGGCCATTAGAACAACGGCAAAAAGACATTTTATTGACCCTTCTATCGCGGCCGCCACCTTGCGCGCGGACGCAAATAAACTGATGAACGATTTTAATACTTTTGGATATCTGTTTGAATCTCTGTGTATCCGGGATTTGCGGGTTTATGCTGATAGCATGGATGGAAAGGTTTATCATTATCGCGACCAGTTAGATATTGAAGTCGATGCTGTTATTCAATTAAAAGATGAGCGCTGGGGAGCTGTTGAAATCAAAATGGGAGCCGGCGAAATAGAAAAGGCGGCGGAAAACCTGATAAAATTCCGCGATAATATAGATGTGACAAAAATGCCTGAACCCTCATTTTTAATGGTGCTGACAGCGACCGAGTATGCGTTTCAAATGGGAAACGGCGTATGGGTAGTGCCACTGGCTTGCTTGAGGGACTAGCCTTGTAAGATGGGGATTGTAGAGAAATGATGCTACATGTTGATGTGGTATTTTTATGATTTTCTCGAATCCAGTATGCACTCATCACATTAACACCGAAAAGGAGTCATAAAAATGCATGAACCAGATGTTACAAAGATCGAGGATATCATAAAAGAAAGAGAGGAGTCTCACAGCTTTTATAGCGGCAATTCCCAGGTATACCGGGCATTTTTACAAATGGAAGAAGCGACATTTGTTGACGGTGAGCTTTTAAAGGGACAGAAAGAGTTGATAGCAATCGGCATAGCTATTGTTATCAACTGTGAATCGTGCCTTGAGTGGCATATAAAACAAGCGCTGAACGCAGGAATAACCAAAGAACAAATTCTTGAAGCGGTGGGGGTAGGCATTGAGATGGGCGGCGGACCGGCAACAGTTTCCGCCCGGTTTGCCATGAAAGTCCTTTCATATTATACAAAGGCGTATCATTTGTAGATCACCTGGGGTTCTGTTATACTCTTCCTGACGGTCAAAATGCTTTTATGGAGGTCTTTTATGGAGGTTATAAATGGAGCCTAAAGTTTTAGACAAGTTAAAGATAGCAAAGCACAAAAGAGTACTGGTATTAAATGCTCCTCATGAATTTGTTAGCGTGCTTGAAAACTTTGACGGGACACCTGACTCGCAATTAAACGGGCACTACAGCTACATACAGATTTTTATCACGTCGCAATCAGAAATGATTGACAATGGAAAAGATCTGGCTGATGCCATTGAAGGCGACGGGTATCTGTGGGTATGTTATCCGAAAGGCACATCAAAAAAATATAAAAATGTTGACTGCAACAGGGATACGTTACGGGAAGCAATTAAACAGCATGGTTTTGAAGGGGTCTCCATGATCTCTTTAGATGACGCCTGGTCTGCCATGCGGTTTAGAAATTCGGATTATATAGGCAAATAGCCTGTGGTATAAGTCAGATTAAGATTAAGGAGAGGATATTACACATGAATTGGCTGGAAGCATTATTTACCGGGCTGCTGCAAGGACTCACTGAGTTTTTGCCTGTATCAAGCTCCGGGCACTTAGTTATCTTTCACACTCTATTTGGCGAAGGCGGCGACTCGAATTTAGCGTTTACGGTGTTTTTGCATCTGGCCACACTGGTGTCTGTCATTGTTGTTTTCTACAAAGATGTATGGACTCTGATACGTGAATTTTTTACCGCTTTGAGAGACATAATCAAGGGCCGGCCTGATTTTAAGTCTCCGGAACGCCGGTTTTTGGTGATGGTGCTTATAGGGACAATCCCTGCTGTTGTGTTTGGCGTCATTATTAAACTTCTTGATTTTGAAGCTGCGCTCGAAAATATATTTGTTGTGGCGGTTATGCTGATTGTGACATCACTCTTTATGTTTAGCGTGGATAGGATGGGGAAGGGACGGTATACGGAAGCGAACGCCCCTTACAAATCAGCTTGGCTTGTGGGGCTTTTACAGGGCATTGCCATATTGCCGGGTCTTTCGCGCAGCGGCAGCACAATATTTGGCGGACTGCTGGGAGGACTCAAAAAGGAATTTGCGGTAAGGTTTGCGTTTATCTTGTCTATCCCTGTCATATTGGGCGCCGGCCTTATGGAACTCAGAAAAGTTGAGAGCCTTGATATTGATCCTTTTATTTGGACAGTAGGATTTATCGCTGCGGCGGTCAGCGGAATCATAGCGATAAGGTTTATTAAGACTCTGATCAAAAACGATAAGTTCTATATTTTTGGGGTCTATTGCTTGCTGGCTTCTGCCTTTGCGTTTTTGGTGGGGTTGGGTATCATTAAAGTTTGATTCGGATCGGGCAATCCTGATCAGACATTTTTTTGGTTATCATGAAGGATTTGGTCTAAGCGACTCTTTATATTTCACCAAGCTCAGCAAACACTAACATTAAGAAATTTATCATTCAGGAGAGACTCGTGATGTGTGAAATAAAAAGAAGAGACAAGTTCTTCATTTCTGTTTCCGTTTCTGTTTTCATTCTTATCTTCGTGCTTGTTCCTATGGAAACCACACACCCCAAGAGGTCACTGGCGCTGGCGGCGGCCTCTGCGCCGGAAGAACCGGAAACAGCACCGTTCCTTGGTGTTGTGGATCCATTGCGGCCTTATGACAGCAAAAGGCTCTATGAAGATACCCGGACATTAGCCCGTTTTTACCCGGAGGCTCTTTCTGTAACGTCGATTGGGCAAAGTGTTCTGGGGAAGGAGATCCCGCTCCTGAAATTGGGCCGGGGCGAACGGCATGTTCTGTGGGTGGGCGCTCTCCATGCGCGGGAAGTGATGACCTGCGCTTATTTGCTGCTGATGGCTGAGGAATACGCCAACGCCTATTGCACTTCAGCTCCGTATGACACTTATGCGGCGGATAAGGTGCAATGGCTGCTGGATGAGTTTACGGTGTATCTTGTGCCTATGGCTAATCCGGATGGTGTGGATGTTGTGACCGCAAAGGGTTCGGCCTGCGTCCCTATCAACACCAGAGAGACATGGAAAGCCAATGCCAATGGTGTGAATCTGAACCGAAATTTTCCGTTTGATTGGGAAAGCAACACTTATGATGGGTTTCCCAACAATTACCTTAACAACAAGGGCCCTTCTCCGGCCAGCGAACCCGAGACGCTGGCCCTGATAGCCTTATCTGAAAGTGAAGATTTTGAGTTTTTGGTAAGCTGTCATTGCTCTGGTCAGGTGCTTTATTGGCGGGACAATAAGAACGGCGTGGTGCCTGGCGATGAGTTTTTAGCGCAAACTATCTCGGGACTTACCGGATATACAATGCTGCCAAGTACGAAGATAGCCTTAAACGGCTGGGCGGGCGGTTTGGAAAACTGGTTTCGCTGTCAGTACAATAGACCGGCTATTTGCTTGGAACTTGGCCTTTTAGATACGGCGGACGCCGTGACTATGGCTAAGTTTTATTCAGCGGAAATGCTCAATTGGTCTGTCAATAAGAATATGATTTGGGAAGTCTTGTGCAAGATATCAAATTAATGATAACAATCCATGTAATCACATATATCCTTGAAATACCGTTTCCGTATCCCGGCAAAGATACTGTACAGCCTGCCTTCCTGTATATAGCGCAACCGGCCCGCCTCCCGGCGTCATGATTCGCTGACCCGCAAAGTATAATGATTTTACATATTCTGATACCTGCGGATAAACTGTTGACGTCTTGTCACCCTTGTGAACCCAATTCATCCATGCCCCCCGATATGTGCCGCAGTACCTTTCAAATGTCACTGGAGTGGCAACATCCACAACGACAATTTTTTCTTTGATTCGTGGCAGTTTTTCTGAGAGCAGATTGATGATTTCTTTTGCAAGCTGCTGTTTTTCCGTCTCATAGGTATTGTCTTCCTTGCGTGCTTTCCAGTAATCATATGTATCACCCATCAGGATAACCGTCATTGCGGTACAACCGGGAGGGGCATACTCGGAGTGTTCTGAATATTGGAAAAATCCCAACACTGAAGACTCAATTCCTGCGTACTTAAGCGGTTCTTTCATGGCATAGGTAACCGAATACGGCACATCTGACAAATCCGCTTGAATGCCAAGATTGACACATGTAGACGCCATAAGCCTTCCCTCAGTGTTTTTCTTCATCTCAAGAATCCAGGTGTCTTTTAAAGGCTCCTCAAAGAGTGTATCCACCGCCGTTATTGTGTCACATGTCACAATAACCGCGTCACAGAGCATTTCCTGTCCCTTTACAAGGACGCCCAATACTTTGCCTTTATATGTATCTACAATGACTCTCTCTACTTGTACATTATAGTGAATCTCTCCTCCGAGAGCTTTGAATTTATTTTCCATATTCTGAGCTATTCTCAGGGAGCCCCCTTCTATGTATCCGTCACCGGAAACAAGCTGCCCCAGGGTAACCAGAACATTAAAAGCGATCATTTCCGCGCCCAAACAATTCTCTAAAAATGCGCGGATAGCAGGGTTTTTAAATTCGGAGGCGTACTCCGCCGCGGATATTTTGGTGTACTTTTTCATTTTTGAGAGAGCAGGCATCATCGCCCTGATATCTGAAAAGTCCATTTTAGATTTTTCTTTTACCTTGACGCCTTTGATATCGGTAACAGGCATGCCGAAAGCTGAAAACACTTTTATTTCCTGACACAGCGAATTGATTTGCTTTTTATCCTCCGGCGAGATTTCAAGAAGATGAGCATGAAATTTGGCAAGGTCTCTGTAAAATCCAACCTGCTGCCCATGATAGTCTGTGGTAAAATACTGATGGCGAAAATGCATTTTTGTAGTGTTATCTATAACGCCCACATTGCGCCACACTTTATTGAGGGGCTTGCTGCCTCCGGAACCGGTTACCCAGTGCATTGAGCCCTCGAACACATAACCGTCACGTTTCCACGAGGTACAGTTACCACCTGGTATGCTGTGCTGTTCCAAAATAGTCACATCAAACCCACTTTGCCGCGCGTGAATCCCGGCGGAAAGTCCCGCAACACCGCCTCCAATAATAATAACTTTGTGATTCATCCTGTTTTGCTCACTCCACACCCATAACAAAATAATAAAGAGGCTGTTTCCCTTCATAAACTTCAACTTCTATGGTATCATCCTCGGCAGCCAGCCAGGCTTTGAGGGCATCAACATCCGCAGCCTGGGTTTCTATACCATAGAAAAATGTGACAAGAGATCTCTCCCGCCACTTAAGCCCTTCCAACACTTGTTGAGCCACTTGGACAACACTCTCACCATGGGCCGCAATGTTTCCCTCAACCAGCCCCAGAACCTCTCCCTCTTTGATGGAAAATCCATCCGCTTGTGAATCACGCACCGCATAGGTCACTTCACCGGACCCCACTTTTGTCAAAGACTTGATCATAGCCTTCTCATTAGGCTCCGCCTCCAGGGAAGGGTTGAATTCCAGCATCCCCGCGATCCCCTGAGCAATCGAATGGCTGGGAATCACAATAATCCTTTGATCTTTCAGAAGATCGCCGGCTTGACGCGCCGCCATAATAATATTTTTATTGTTGGGAAAAACAAAGACATTGTCAGCATGAATCGTCTGAACCGCCTCTACAATATCTTGGGCAGACGGATTCATGGTTTGTCCCCCATGAATGACCCGGTCAGCCCCCAAACCCGAAAAAATCTCGGCAATCCCGTCTCCCACCGCCACAGCAGCCATCCCATATTTTTTCTTCGCCACCGCCTCACTTTTCGCCTTAACCTCAACAGCCTTGGCCTCAACAGCCTTGGCCTCAGCGGCCGCAGCCGCCGCCTCAATCGCCGTAGTCTGGAAGGTCTTCACATCCCTTTCCGACTTCCTGTCATGCGCCGCTGACTCATTTTGTGACAGCATATTATGAATTTGCACTTCATGCAAACTGCCCAGACCCACCGCATATTCAAGAACGCCCCCCGGATTAGCCGTATGCACATGTATTTTAACAACCTGAGGCGTCCCTACAACAAGCAAGCAGTCCCCTCTATCTATCAAATCACCCCTGATACGCTCCACATCCAGGTTGCTGCCTTGTACCAGAAACTCCGTACAATACGGATACTCCAAATCGGCCACTTCCTGAATCCCTACCAACACGCGTGATTCCGGAATTTTCTCCTCCTGGGACCTATCAGGCCAAGACCCTTCCTCCGGGAGTGGACTCTCCGGCAAGGATTTGTTCTCCAAACAAGCAATCCATCCCTCAATAATAAGCAGCAAACCAAATCCCCCGGCATCGACCACGCCCGCTTGTTTAAGAGCAGGCAACAGATCCGGCGTCTTTTTCAGCCCATTCTGCCCCCGGTGATATCCTGCCCGCAGAATGGACAGAACATCTATTTCTCCGGTTTGAGCCAGCGCCACAGCCCCTTTGGCCAACTCGGTGGACACTGTTAAAATAGTCCCCTCCACAGGGCGCATGACAGCCTTATAGGCCGATTCCACCCCTGCTTGCAGCGCCTCCGCCACCTGTCCGGCATTAGCCTGATCAATATTTTCCAATCCCTTGGCCATCCCGCGCATAATTTGAGACAGAATCACACCGGAATTACCCCGAGCCCCAAACAGTGACCCTGTGGACGCGGCACTCGCCACATCCGCAATGCTGTTTCCCGTGACTTTTTCGGTATATTTCACTGCGGAGCCGAAGGTCAGCGACATATTGATCCCCGTATCCCCATCCGGGACAGGAAAGACATTGAGGGCGTCAACCTCTTTCTTTCGCGCATCCAAGTATCTCTGACCCATGACCATCATCTTTTTAAACATGAATCCGTCAATAAATGTATAAAATTTTCCCATATCAGCACATTATCCCCCCAATACACTCTTCTCTCTTTTCTATCTCAGACTCTTGGATCCCTCCGCTGGATCACTCCGCATAACGGACACTCTGAACCTTCACATTCACCAAAGCCACCTTCAGCCCCGTCATACTCTCCACACAGTAGCGTACACGTTCAATGACATTCCCGGCAACTTCTGAGATTTTTACACCGTATCCGACAATGACATTGAGTTCAATCACCAACTCCTCCTCCCGAATACTGACTTGAATACCTCTGGCAATGTTTTCACGGTTGAGTAAACGGGCCACTCCATCAGAAATTTTACGCGACGCCATGCCCACCAGACCATAACATTCTTCAGCAGCAAAGCCTGCGACAGCTGCAATCACTTCTTCATAAACAACAATTTTTCCAAATAAGGTCTTTATTTCCTGAGTGACACTCTCTTTCGACATACCGTACTAACCCTCGCTTTCATAAGATCACTCTGATCACTGAAATTTTTTAATGACTTTGAGTGTATTCCTCTTATAGAATAATACAGTCTCCATATTTCGTCAATTGTTAAAAATAAACTGATGACAAAAAAGGCCACTATCATAAGCCGCTTAATGATCGGCCGCTTTCCTCCTTCCTCGTCGCCGCACCGGCCGTTTATGCGTACTGAAAAATAGGGCTATCCCACCAAAAATGATACAGAAATAATATGTAATAATTCTCCACACCAGCATCGCAGGCACTGTAAAAGACTTGAAGAACATATTAAAGAACAACACAAAACTCCCTTCCGCGGCGCCGGCAGCCCCCGGCAGCGGCACAAAGGAATAGACAAGATTGGCCAGCACCATCGCTGCCAGCATGTCGGGAGGGAAAGCCTCATTCAGCCCAAAGCTGCGGTAGATAAAATACGGAACCGTGAACAACAGGGTCAGCTGCACCGCGCTGAGGACATAAGCCCGAACTTTCAATTTGAGATTGTTGTCAATCAAATTCAGGCTGTCGTGAAATACCTCCAATTGTTTTTCAATTTTATCCACCAGGTCATCCCTGCGGACAAGCCGGATCTTGCGCAGAAAAGCCACGCATTTCCGCAGGATGGCTCCGGTTAACCGCGGGCTTTTTGTAAACAGAATCAGCCCAACGATGACAGCCGCATGAGCAATGAACCCTATCAGTGTCAGCCAAACCAACCCGCTGAGATGTTCCCTGAAAAAAGCCAGCCGCCAGATCAGCATGATCAAACAGTACGTGACCAAGGTAATTTGATAGATAATGAATCTCAAGGCTTGAACTGATGCCGCGTCGCCGGCGTCGTGCCCATCCTTGGCCAGGTGGTAGAACTGTGCAGGCTGCCCGCCTGTAGAAAAAGGCGTAATGGCATTGTACAGCTGCCCGATCATGGTGATGCGAAAGGAATACAAGAAACTGGAGTGACGATATAAACGATTGATGAACATCTGCAGGATTTTCGCTTCCGCCATCCAGGAGAGAAATACCGCAGCAACAGCAGCGGCAATCCACCACGGCTGCAAAGACTCCAACAGTTCCACCAATTTTCCCGGCGTCGTAATATCGGTGAAAAAAGCATAAAAAACAACTCCCATGATCACCAGGGTGATTACGGCCAGGATGATTTTCCCCCAACTGCGTTTCTTAACCTTATCCTTGACACCGTTATCCTTCTCTGCGTTATCCTTATTAACGCTATCCTTCTCTGCGTCATTCTTATTAATGTTATCCTTCTCTGCATCCTCTAAAAATGTCATACTCTCAACTGACGTCCCGGCTGTCTCTATCCGTTTTCCGTAGAGCGCCCCGCCGTTTCGCCTTCCTCCCCTGCGTCTTCTCATAAACCATATCGTAGAAAGCCTCCCATTTCGCCAAAATCCGCTCCCGGGAATAGTATTGGTGGCCAACCCAGGATCGTTCGCACCAAGAATCATAGAAAACCCGGTCACTCTGCAATGCCCCCAATTCCTGAACAAAATCATCCACAGAATTCCCCTTAAGATAATAATCAAAGAGAATTTCTTTATACTCATCAAGATCCCGCAAAAGAATAGGCAGGCGGCAATTCATCGCCTCTAAAATTGTCATAGGAAACAACTCCTGGAAAGAGGGAAGTAATAAAACATCCGCCATATTGTAAAGAGTGTTCATTTCTTCTCGGTTCACAAGATCCATAAAGCGGACATTTTCAGGAGCGCTCTCCACCGAAGCTTTAATTTGGGCATACCCGTCACTCATAGTCCCGAACGAAAATCCTCCGGCCCACAAAAACTTCATATCAGGTCTTTGCCGCGCCACTTCAATAAAATCGCAAACCCCCTTGCGGGTTTGCAGTTGGCCGACCCCCAGCACGAGAAACTCATGGGCATCGTATCCGTATTCTTTGCGCAGCCTAAGTTTTTCATCTGAGTCATAGGGAAAAAAGGTTTTCTCATCAACATAATTCGGAATATAATGCACCTTTTCTGAATCAATCCCCAATGCAATAAGTTTGGTTACAAAAACAGGATTCACTGTCACAAGATAATCCATATTTTTATAAAACGCGGTAAGAAATTTATAAAAAAGAGTTTTAAAGGGCCAGGGAATCTTGATACTATTTTCCAAGGTCTCCGGCAAGAAGTGTACATAGCCCACAACCGCGCCCCCTTGTTTAGCCAGTGGCACATTAAGAAACCAAAACGGGAACAACGTGTGAAAATGGGTAATATCATAGACCCCCATTTTGTTGGTCGCCACTTTATATTTTCCCTCAAGCCCTTGTGAAACCAAGTTAACTTGTTCATGATAAGCGGACAGGACGCCCTGGCCTTTCACCAAATCTGCTTTCGATTTCATTTTGATGGTTCTCATGCTCTCTCCCCTCCTCCCCTTCTCACATATTTATCACCCGCCAAGCCGTATCGATCATATCCCGCAAGACATACCGGGTGCGCCAGCCCAATTCTTTTCTGGCTTTAGCCGAATCCCCCACCAAGACAGGCGGATCCCCCGGGCGGCGCTCAGAGTAAACGAGAGAAAGTTGTCGCTGTGTCGCCTCTTCCACTTCTTTTATCACATCACGAACGGAGTGGCCTAGACCGGTGCTGAGATTGTACACTGTCGCACAAGAGCTGTTCAGAACCCTTTCCAGCGCCAGAACATGAGCATAAGCCAGATCATCCACGTGAATATAGTCACGTACACATGTCCCGTCAGGAGTTCGATGAGCGTCCCCATAGATGTGCACAGCCTGATCCATTCTGGCCGACATAAGCAACCGGGGAATAAGGTGGGTCTCCGGATCGTGCCACTCCCCCAATTCCCCATCCGCATCCGCGCCTGCCGCATTAAAATACCTGAGGGCAATATAATCCATCCCATATGCTGCATGATAACTCGCCAGCAAATGCTCAAAAAACAGTTTTGTATATCCATAAGGATTTATGGGTTTAGTAGGGTGGGTTTCAGGAATAGGCGACTCCAGAGGCATGCCGTAAACCGCGCCGCTGGAAGAGAAAACAATTTTTTTAACGCCAGAGGCCTGCATCGCACAGGCCAGATTCAATGAGCCTCCTATATTATTACGATAATACTTCTGGGGATCGCGAACCGACTCTCCAACTTGGGAAAAAGCCGCAAAATGGATAACCGCTTCAATGGGCCATTTCTCAAAGACTGCAAGAACTTCCTCGGCATCGCACAGGTCTACCGGAACAAAATGCCCCCAGCGCGCCACATCTTCATGACCTGTTGATAAATTATCCAGTACCAATGTGTCCCATCCCGCCAAATTGAGCTGTTTATTGACATGGCTCCCAATATATCCACACCCGCCTGTAATGAGAATCACGTGTTAATCCCCTTCCGTTCTTCGGCAATAGAGCACCCCATGTTCGCAAATGCAAGAATGTCTTTTCGCACCTCGCGTATCCATCATAATTGTACCATATGGAGACAAGATTTTCTATACTAATGTGCTTTTTGTCGAATATCAGACTCCTCATCAGACTTCTGCCACTTGTCCGGGCAAAGCCCGCTAGGATATCTGCCGGCTTGCGAGGTCGTAAAACAAGCCGCGGGCATCCATAAGCTCCTGATATCTTCCCTGTTCAACAACCTTTCCCGCCTTCATCACGATAATGCGGTCACAGTTGATAATCGTACTCAGACGGTGCGCAATCACAAGCCGTGTCGCGTTCATCTTGTCCAAACTCTCACAGACCATGGCTTGTGTCACATTATCCAGGGCACTGGTCGCCTCGTCAAAAAACAGGATCCCGGGATTGCCGATAATCGCCCTCGCGATAAGTATCCGCTGCTGTTGTCCGCCGGAGATTGTCCCACAATCTTCGCTTAACACCGTGTGAAGTCCCATTGGCATATCCTTGATATCGTTTTCAAGCCCGACTTCACGGACAACTCGCTGGGCATCTTTCTGCGTGGACTTTGGCGATGTGATTGTAATGTTCTCAAAAATACTTCCTGAAATCAGCTTACCATCCTGGAGCACGACCCCCATTTTTTTTCGCAGCTCGCGTTTGTCAAGGCTCTCAATATCTTTGTTGTCGAAATATATCTTTCCGGTAGTCGGCGTCTCAAACCCCAGCAGCAGCCTGAGAAGTGTTGACTTTCCGCAGCCGGACGGACCTACGATTCCTACATATTCCCCCGCGTTGATACTCAAAGAAACATCGTCAAGCACAACCGGAGCATCCGGTGAGTAGGAAAATGTGACGTTGTTGAGTTCAATAGCGCCGCTTATCTCACCGGGCAGTTCCTTCGCTTCGTCGAACTCCGGCGTCCCGGCAAGTATAGGTTTGCAGCGCTCATATTCCGGCTTAACAAGGCGGAAATGGGATATCTCCGCAACCACTTCCATGAAGGAAGCGGAAAACATGCCGAAAGCTGATGTGAACGCGATAAACATACCGGGTGTAACATTTCCGCCGCCTTGGATGAGCAGCCAATACAGCACAACGGAAAACAACGTGCTTGCAGCCACGGTCAGAACGCTGGAAAAACTCGATGCGATATGTCTCCGATCCTCAAGTTCACGGGTCTTCACATAAGGCTTTAAATACTCGAACAAAGCCCTGTTCTCCGCCCCGGACATGCGGATTTTTGAAATGCCATTAACAAACTGATACAACGAGGAACTTACTTTGCCATCAATCTCCTTAATCTGGCCCTGAATCTTGCTCTCTTGTCGGGAAATCAGCAACAGCGCAGCGGCATACAAGACAAGCATGATGATTCCGGCCCACGAAAGCTGCGAGGAATAACTCAGCATGTTGATAAAGTAAATGATAGACAGCACCGCTGTAACCCCTGTCCCTAATATGGCTGTGACAACCATGCTGACAACCGCCGACGCCCCTTGAAGCCTTAAGGCTAAATCCGCGCTCTCATGCTCACGGAAAAAACTCATGGGCAGGTTGAACAATCTGTCTTGCAAGGCACATTGCAAATCAACACTGATCCGGCTCTGCACACGGAAATTGGCGATGTTTTTAGCTACCGAGAACAGGACGCTTCCTATCATCGCAGCGCCGATAACCCCCCCCAGCCACCAAATGGCCTCATGCGCTCCAACCGGGATCAGGTCGTCATAAATCTTTTGGTTGAGTATTGGCAGCAATACCCCAATAATCGTGCATACCGCAGTAAACAACAATATCCAGAATATATCTGCTTTATTCAGGCTTTTCACACAATATTTGAATAAATCTTTTACACCAAGAGACTTATTGGGAAGGGGGCGATACAATGCGTAGGCTTTGGGATTTATTTCCTGTGCCTCTGAGGTTGACACAGTCTTTATCTGGCCCGTATCCGCAAAATGCGCCTTATAACCGTTCTGCCTCTTCGGAATAAACGCAACCGGGCTATTGTTCTTATCAAAAGCAAGCAGCGCGCCTGAATCCGATTTGTGCCAATCCGCATCCAAGACCACTTCGCGACAAGTAAAGTGGGATATACGGGCAATATCATGGATTGTGAATCCACTGGGACACGCCTCAAGGATTTTTCCCAGCGGCGCCAGGGGAATGCCCGACCGATTACATATCACAGCAACGGTGTCGTAGAGAGTATTCCCCTCTCTTTTTGTTGTTTTAATCTGCAATTGCCGCTTGTTGAACACATTATAAATCAGCTTTAAAATATTTTCAGATGTGGTCTTATGTTCTTGCTTGGTCTTGTGAATCAAGCCATCTTCAGCGACCACCGTCATCTTATAATAATTGACAACAGCGTTGTCAAACCCCTCGCGTTCAACGTCCCGCAGTTTTGACCTTTGAGCGAAGCGGGTTCGGAGAGCGGAGGTGCTTCCGCCCTTAATGACAGAGACCTCCGCGTTATCTACAGCAACGAGACAAAATCGCCACTCTGTATATTCATAGTCCCTGAAACAAAGCGACGGAACAACCTCGCCCGCGCTTGCCTCATAAAGAAAGGCGCGGCGACCCAAGGCATTGTTTTTCCATGGCACGACATAGACAAGCACGCTGCCCGATGCTATGTGCCACGCATCCGCTTTGTCATTCGTTATGATCTTGGCGCCGCCTTTGAGAAAATAATTATTACTCACCTTGGAACCTCCATTAAATATTGCTGATAAAGCCCTTATAATGGCCATCAATTTTACTCAATTCGTCATGCGAGCCGCGCTGAACTATTTTACCCCGGGACATCACGATGATCTCATCACAATCCCGGATTGCGCTCAGTCTGTGAGCCACAATGATACAGGTGCAGCCTCTCCGCTTGATGTTGTCAATGATCTGTTTTTCCACAAGGGGATCCAAGGCACTTGTGGCTTCGTCCATGATAAGAATGCTGGGGTTTGTCGCCAGCGCCCGCGCAATTTCAAGCCGCTGCCGTTGTCCGCCGGAGAGATTTGCGCCGCCCTCTTCAAGTTGATATTCATAAGCTCCGGGCTTCTGAGTGATAATATCATGAATACAGGCGTCTTTCGCGGCGGCAACTATATCCGACATGAGGATAGAGCTGTTCCACATTGTTAAATTGTCGCGGATATTGCCGGAGAAAAGGGTAATATTTTGGCTCACAGTCGCAACACTGGCGTTTTTAACTTCGCCCGGCAATTGATTAACCGGAATCCGGTCAAACAGAAGTTCCCCGCCCCACGGCTGATAGAGGCCGCTGATCACTTTTGAGACTGTCGATTTCCCGCAGCCGGACGATCCTACAAACGCAACGGATTTGCCGGCTTCCAGCGTGAATCCAAAATTCTCAATCAGGGGTTTTTCGAGAATACTATATCCGAATGAGACATCACGCAGATCCACATTTCCTGCCAGCTTGCTTGACATCTCTACCATATCTCCGCGCTCGGCAAATTTGACATCGGTTTCATAATTCAAAATGTCTTCAACCCGGTTCATATTTGATTTTAACTGTTGTATACTCTTGACAAACCCTACGAGCTTGTTTACCGGCTCGATAAATGACCCAAACAGCGCCGTGAACGCGAATAACATACCCATCGACATGTTGCCGCTAATCACAAACCCCGCGCCAACCATAAGTATCGCGACATCAATAATGCGCCCCACGGAATCAGGGATCGCGTTAATGATTTGCTGCAGGCGGCTCAATTTCTGTTCCATCCTGAGGGATTTTGCGTTGTAGCCAATGATGCGGGCGACATATTCATTCTCCGCCCCGGACGCTTTCAGGGTCGAGGTGATACTGATCCCGGCGGTTAACGCGCCAAAATATTTTCCATTGTCCTGCTGCAGCTTCATGGAAAGATTTGATATATAGCCTGATGTGAACTTCACCATCAGCAGATTGACCGCGACGCTGATGAGTCCGATTAATGTCAGGACCCAGCTATAACTGATCAGAAGCACCGCATAAAACACAACGACGATAATGTTTAAGACAGTTTCGGCAAGCTCCCCCGCGAGAAACTTGCTGACCTCGTTATTGCTGTCAACCCGGCTCACCAAGTCCCCCGCGTAGCGCTGATCAAAAAACGCGATGGGGAGACGAAACATCCGAGCCAGAAACGATCTGGTTGAGAGGAGAACCAGTTTATTTTGCAGCTTAAGCAAAACCCTTCCGCGATAATACGACAATCCGGCTCTTAACACAATCGCCGCCACCATACATAGCAAGAGCTGGATAAACCAATCCGTATTCCCTTTCACCAAGATGTCATCCATGAATACCTGAGACAACACCGGAATAACAAGGCCGGGGAACACAAGGAGCACCCCTATGACAACAAGCTTGACCAACACCTGATACTGCCCGCTCAAACGCGATTTGATCAGCCCCACCATTTTTTTAGGTTTCTTGCTCTTGGCAAAGCTGGGGGTTTTTTCAAAAGTTAAAACAACTCCGGTAAATCCCTCATCCAGTTCCTCAAGGGTCAATTTCCGTCTGCCGGCAGCGGGATCATTGATATAAGCCGAGTTATTTTTGATACCTTCAAACACGACAAAATGATTGAAATTCCAGTGAATGATACATGGGGTTTGTATAACCCGGAGCACTTCCGGCTCTTTTCGGAAGCCGCGGCACTCAAGCCCGTATTTCTTGGCGGCCCTCATAATATTACCCGCTTTGCATCCATCCCGGGACACACCGGTTTCGATCCGCATGTGTTCAAGAGCCATATGCTGGCCGAAATACGCAAAAATCATTGAAAGGGACGCGGCGCCGCACTCGGTAGCTTCCATTTGGTAGATCGTTGGTGTTTTTACATAGTTGCTCATAGCCAAATCACCCTTTCAGTCCCGGAAACAACATCGTTATTGGCTTTGTTTCTTCTATAATAATCTGTACGTTAACTAAAGATCTTTCCGTTAATGTCCCGTCGGTGAGCCGCAGCTTAATGGCAACCAGGGTTTCCCCGCTCTTAAGAGCCAATTCCGCGTCGGAAATTTCCGTACCGTCAAAGATAATCTCCACAACGGTCGCATCAAGACTTTTATCGCCGCTTTTAACCACTGCTTTCTGATCCGTTTTAATCTTCTCTTTGTCTGTGTAAGCCACATAACACTCCACCATCTTCCCCTCTTCCCCATTGGAAACAATACCGGGAGCAAACTGCTTTGTTGGCAGTGAGCCGAATATCGCCCAGAAGACCAATGCCACAATTCCAGCCGCCAGTCCCACAAGAGCGAGCCATGAAACCGGCTTACTGACAGTTATCACCTTGTCGAGCTGTTCCGGATTAGAAAGCCGTTCCAGCGCAGATTTTCTAAAAACATCGGCCATTGTTATTCCCACCTTATTCCATTTTCTTTAAAATAATTTTCCAGTTTCCTTAAGGTTCTTGTAAGTATGACTCTGACATTGCCTGAAGTCGTTCCGGTTTTACACGCAATTTCATCAGAGGTTAAGTCCGAATAATACCGAAGCATGACAATTGAGCGCTCTTTGTCTGTCAGCGACCCCAGTGCCGCAGTCAGATGTGTTTTCATCTGGGACAGAAAAACGGCGCCATCCATATCTGTGTCTATACCATTGGGCAAGCCCATAAAAACATCGGTATCATCTGTCAAAATATAATCCTTTTTGTCACGATAGTAGTTTTTAATCCTGTTGTTCGCTATGCTGTACACCCATGTTGCCACTGTTGCTTTTGCAGGGTCGTATCTGTCGTAATTCTTAAGGCACGAATAAAACACATCATTTGTTAAGTCCTCGCACAGTTCTTTGGAGACAAGACGCTTTGTAAAAAATCTATACACAGGAACATAAAAATGGTTGTAAATCGCTTCAAACGATCTCAAGTCCTCCTGAGTAGATCCTCCCGTCATTTGCTTACCTCACCCGTTTCAATATGTGCGTCTCCTGCCGTCTTAACCAAAACAAAGTATATGACCTGCTTCGTGTTGGGATCCAGCTTTATTTTGTACGTCAGTGTCATTGGTTCCCCTCTCTGCTGCTTCTACTGTGTTGAGTTTCGGCCGAACACGCAGGACATAGCCACAATTTTCCTGGTTCCTTGAAGACACTATGTTATCTCGCCCTTATGTCCCTCCCCCTCTCATTTCATTTTCATCTTCTTACTAAATGTGTCTCTGTACAGGGTTTCATGAGCGGCTAATCCTCTCCTGAAAGTCTAGCATGAAAATTATTAACAAGTCCTTAAATCATGCACTTTTTGTGATAGAAAAAGTGTATATTATGCCCTTTTCTTCCCAAAGCATATTGATAAGAATAAGGATACTGGATTTCAACAGATTTGTCACTATTAATTTCTTTATTTATATTATTTCTCTTGTTTAGCTATTATTTTTCATCAATCCCCATTTTTATTCCTTTTTCGTGCATTTTTTATTATATCATACTCTCTACAAAGATATCTTAACATCCACACCCAACAGATCCTTATGAGCCTCGAGAACTGACCCCACTTCCCCTAAAAACTCTTCCGTTTGTTCCTTGGCTCTACCCGTGAATTGGTCGGGGCGCAGCAAGGGCTGCACCTCTTCCTCGCTCACGCCAAAAGCGCTGTCCCCCAGAATACGGGCCATCAGATCATTTTCCTCCCCAGTATCCTTGATCCTGCGCGCCGCCTCTGCCGCGTGCAGCCGCAGCCTCTCATGAAGCGCCTGCCTGTCGCCGCCTTTTTTGACGCAGTGCATCAAGATCGTCTCAGTGGCCATAAAGGGCAGCTCCTCGTTCAAATGTTTCTCTATCCGCTGGGGATAAACCGTCAGCCCGCTGACAATGTTGATATACAGCAAAAGGATCGCGTCTACAGCGAGAAAAGCCTCAGGAATCGCAATCCGCCGGTTAGCGGAATCATCCAGGGTTCGTTCCAGCCATTGGGCGCTTGCCGTCAACGCGGGATTGAGGGCATCCACCATCACATATCGGGCCAAGGAGGCCATGCGCTCACTGCGCATGGGATTTCTCTTGTAGGCCATGGCGGAGGATCCCACCTGCTGATCCTCAAAAGGCTCCTCCATTTCTTTTAAGTGCGACAACAAACGCATATCGTTGGAAAATTTATACGCACTCTGAGCAATACCTGATAACACAGACACCGTATAATAATCAACTTTTCTCGAATAGGTCTGACCGCTGACAGCGTATATGTGATCAAACCCCATCTTCCTGGCAATCTTCCCTTCCAATGCTTTAACCTTGTCATGATCCCCGTCAAACAAACTCAGGAAACTCGCGCCAGTTCCTGTGGCGCCTTTGCAGCCGGGAAACTTCAGACGATCCAACGCAAACTCAAGATGTTCCAGGTCAAACACCAGATCCTGCATCCACAGCGTCCCCCGTTTCCCCACCGTAGTCGGCTGCGCCGCCTGAAAGTGAGTATAGGCCAAACAAGGAAGAGATTTATATGTCCTCGCAAAATCATACAGCTTTGCCAGAGCGTTGACCAGCAGCTTCTTGATACGGCTGAGGGCCGAACGCTGCAACATCATATCGGTGTTGTCCCCCACATAGCAGGACGTTGCCCCAAGATGGATGATAGGCCGGGCAAGAGGGCATTGCTCCCCGTAAGCACGGATATGGGCCATGACATCATGCCGTGTCTCAGCTTCAATCCTTGCCGCTGTCTCATAATTGATATCATCTTTATGGGCCTTCATCTCGTCAATCTGCTCCGCGCTGATGCCCAGTCCCAATTCTCTCTGGCTTTCGGCCAAAGCAATCCAAAGCTTGCGCCATGTGGAAAATTTATTGTCATCGGAAAAAATATACTGCATTTCCGCGCCGGCATATCTTTTGCATAGGGGATTTTCATACTTATCAGACATTCTTCAGTCTCCCGAGCACATCCTGATACCCGTCCAGCACATTGCCAGAATCCCCCCGGAACCGGTCTTTATCAAGCTTTTCATGTGTCTTCATATCCCAAAGTCTGCAGGAATCCGGGGATATCTCGTCGCAAAGCAGGATCTTCCCGCTAGACCTGCCAAATTCCAACTTGAAATCCACAAGCTTGATCCCGGCCTGCGCAAACAACCGGCTCAGCAGCTCGTTGATCCGCAGCGCCTGCCCAGCCATCTCCGCCAGCTCCTCCAGCGTCGCCAGCCCAAGGGCGGTAATCTGGCTCTCGTTGATCATGGGATCCCCCAGGTCATCGTTCTTTAAGCTGAATTCAATCACTGTATTGTTAAGAGCCGTTCCTTCGGCCACCCCGTATCTCTTGGAAAAGCTCCCTGCCGCAACGTTTCTGATGATGACCTCAACCATAATGATCTCCGCTTTTTTCACCAAAGCGGAAGTGTCATCAATAACTCCTATCAAATGTGTTTCAATGCCATGCCGGGCCAGATACGTGTAAATCTTATGTGAAATCGCGGCATTGAGTTTGCCCTTACCCGCAAGATCCTCTTTCTTCGCTCCGTCAAAAGCCGTGGCCGTGTCCTTATAACACATGATCAGGCTCTCCTCATCGGGTCCACACCTTATAATTTTCGTTTTGCCTTCACGCAATATGTCATCTTTTGTATAGCTCATAGTGTTATCCTTTCGCACCCATACTCTTTCATGTAAACTATGTGCAGCAGAATCACACATTATTCAATTTAAACACCAACGTGACACTCACCACATCGTCATCAATATGCGCAAACGCCTCGCCGCCCATCCTGACCAGGAGCCGGCGGGCGACAAACAGACCCAGTCCGTTGCCCTGCTTGCCTTGTGCATTCGCGCCCCGCCAGAAACTCTCAAACATATGAACCGCGTCTGTTGGCGCAAGAATGCCGCCGGTGTTTATCACCGTTATCAGCTGACAGCCCTCCTCACGGGCAAGGCTGATCTCAATCCGCTTGCCGTCACCGTATTTCATAGCATTTTCCAGAAGGTTACACAGCGCCTCATAGGCCCGAGCCTCATCCCCAAAAAGAAGGCAGTTTTCATAGGACTGGATATACAGCTCGGTATCAGTCAGATCCATGCGCCAGCGATAGGCCTCCTCAACCCGTTTGACGAAATCGTCAAGATAGAATTCGCCCATTTCCACAGGCAAATCCAACATCTCCTCCGACGCATCCTCTTGCAGTTTTTGAATAATCTGCTGGATTTTCAGCGCCTGCTTATCTATTTTCGTCAGCATCTCCTTTTGCTTGTGGGGATCACCGTACAGCCCCTCATTGAGTGCCTTGGAGCAGAGCAGAATGGTGCCCAGGGGCGTTTTGATATCATGAGCCAGCGCAAGTATGATCTGAGTCTTTTCCTTTTCCAGCCACAGACTGCGGCTGCGCTCTTTGAGCAGGGTTTCCCGCAGCATATCTAATCCCCAAAGGAAACGTCCGAAAAAACGCCCTTTCTCCACCCGGACAGGTCTGGTGTAATCGCCTTTCGCCAAAGCGGCCGGCAGGGATTCAAACACGTGCAGAGGTTGGATGATTTCTTTTTTAATGTAAATTAACAGAAGGACAACCCCCAAAAACACCCCTGCCAAAATGATATTCTGCCACAGCAAAAAACCGCCTCGCTTGTTGTCCGGCACCTGATACGTAAATTTGAAATACCCCATAAGAAGGTCGTCCTGATACACCAAACGGATCAGATATCCACCGTCATAAAAAAAATCTTCCATTCTTTCGGGTGCGTCTGCGGGCAGAAATTCTACAGCATTTATAAGCTGACAGGCCTCAATATCCTGATCAGGTATGGCGCCTTTTTGTTGATAGACATCCATCAAGCGGTTTGCTTCCACATTATACAGTTTATCACCACTGTCACCGCTTATGTACAAAGTATTCGCCATAATCATACCCGCCGCGAATACCCCTATACTAAGAAACATCAGTACATTATACTTTTTCATAAGCTAATCCTCTTACTTTTTCATAAGCTAATCCACATATTTATATCCTACACCCCAAACATTAAGAATGTGTGCCGGGTTGGCGCTGTCAACTTCGATTTTATCTCTCAGGCGTTTGATATGAACTGTTAACGTAGAAGATAACTCCGAAACACGCCCGGCGCCCCACACCACTTCCAGCAGCTTTTCCTTACGCAGAGCCTTGCCCCTGTGTTCGACTAAATAGTGGAGCAGATCAAATTCTTTCTGATTGAGCTCCATCGGCTTCCCTTGGAAAGAGGCCACACGTTTCTGGGAGTTAAGCACTAACTCTCCCGCGATCATCTTGTATCCCAGGGGTTCAGGAGCGTAATGCCTCCGGTAGAGAACAGCTATTTTTGCGCGGAGAATATCTATATCAAAGGGTTTCTCTATGTAGTCATCGGCTCCAAGCTTAAGTCCAGACAGTTTATCGTCCTTAGACGAACGCGCGCTGACAATAATCAGGGGAATATTTAATTTTTTGTGAAGTTCATCACATACAGAAAATCCGTCGATACCCGGAAGCATAAGATCCAGAAGCACAATACGGGCACAGCGCTCCTGCAAGAAGGCAAGAGCCTCCTCACCACAATAGCAAATCTTACACGAATACCCATCTTTCAATAGGAAATCTCTTATCAGCTCAGCCATTTCCTCATCATCTTCAACAATGAGAATATCAACCATATTAATCCCCCCGGTTCATTATAACGTATAAACCTTAAAACATCATCCCCCCACCGAAAACGTTGTTTCCTCCGCCTGCCCCCGGAGCCACAGCTCCAGAAATTCCACACCCTTAGCCACCACTTCCTCAAGGTCTTTTCTCTCCGCCTTGGCAAAAGGACTCAAGACATACTCTGCAACATCCTCTCCCCCAGGCCGCCCCACGCCGATTTTAAGGCGCCAGTATTCTGTGGTTCCCAGGTGAGTCTGAATAGATTTAAGCCCGTTATGGCCTCCTGCGCTCCCCTGAGCCCGCAGACGCAATTTTCCTAAGGCCAAATCGATATCATCATGAACAATAAGGATATCCCGAGGATCCAGCTGATAAAACCCGGACATCTCGGCCACGGCCATACCACTCAAATTCATATATGTTTGAGGCTTCAGCAGCAAAACCTTCCCATCAGCCACCCGTTCTTCAGCGAATTTACCGCGAAAACGAGATTTATAGCTGAGCTTATGACCCTTACTCCACTGATCCAGCACCAGAAAACCTACATTATGGCGCGTCCCTTCATATCCAATCCCGGGATTGCCCAGTCCTACAATTGCTTTCATCCAATCTTGACTCCTTTGTGTATTCCGTTCAATTGCTTATTCCGTTCAATTGCATATTCCATTCATTTGCATATTCTGTTCATTTGCAGAATAGAGTGAAGGATAACTTCCAAAATATTCTGCCCTCGAGGAGGTATGAAAATGTTTGCCAGTCGAAAAATTTTATCTTTACCCATTTTTTCTCTTCAGGAAGGCCGGCGGGTTGGACATGTCCGCTCCCTCATCGTCAATGCCAAAACCCAATCCATAGCCGCTCTGGTGGTAGATCCCCAAGGATTTTTCCAGGATCAGCGAATAATTCCTTTCAACCGGATTGCCAGTATCGGGGAAGATGCCATTACTGTCTCCACGAGCAGTCAGGCGGAAAAAACCGCCAATCTGCCGAACATTATAGACCTTATCAAGGAAAAAATCTCGATTGTCGGGCTGCGGGCCGTCACCGACAAGGGCAAAGCCTTAGGGCTTATAGATGAATACTTTGTTGATCCGGAAACCGGCAGCATTGTTGAACTGGAAGTCTCAAGCGGCCGGATTGAAGGCTTCTTTTCGGGGCGCGTCCGCATACACATTGAGAATATCATAACTTTGGGCAAAGATGCTGTCGTCATTCGCCACGAAGGCCTTGACACTCTTGTCACAAACAAAGGACTCAATGACAACGCCCGGGAAATCTGGCAGGCCACCTCGAACAAGGCCTCCCTGCTCAAAAAACGCCTGAATCAATTTACACCTCTCCGTAAGCTCAGGAATCTCCACAGAAAGAAAACTGAGCTTGACCCCACGGATGCCCTCCCTCCAAATGAAGAGCCGACAGATACACCTCACAGAAAGTGATTAGATCCCCCTTTCTTTATGGTCCCTGCGCCGTCAGCTTCACCGGCTTCGCAAACAGTTTGCTAATGGAACGATTTTCATACACATGGAGAATCGACTCCCCCAGCAGCGACGCCACAGAACGCACACGGATCTTAGACCCTTCAATCTTTTGCGCCAGCGGAATCGTATTGGTCACCACCACTTCCTCGATCACAGAGTTCTGCAGATTTTCCACAGCATTTTCCGAAAACACCGCATGAGTACAGCAGGCAAACACCCTGATTGCGCCCTTCTCCTTGAGCTTTGCCGCCGCTTGTACGATAGTCCCTCCCGTATCAATAATATCATCAATCATGATTACATCTTTCCCCTTCAGGTCGCCAATCACATGCATAACCTCTGAAACATTAGGCTCCGGGCGCCGTTTATCCACAATGGCCAATCTGGCATCAATGAACTCGGCAAAATTCCTGGCCCGGCCCACCCCGCCGATATCCGGGGAAACCACACAAACATTGTCCAGCTGTTTCTGGAGAAAATATTCGGCTAAAATAGGGGCAGCCGGCAAATGATCCACCGGAATATCGAAGAAACCCTGAATGGCAGGCGCATGGAGATCCATTGCCACCAAGCGGCTCGCTCCGGCTATGGTGATGAGATTGGCAATCAGTTTGGCCGTAATCGGCTCCCGTGCCCGCACCTTTCTTTCCTGACGCGCGTACCCGTAATAGGGAACCACAGCTGTAATCCGGGCCGCTGACGCGCGGTTCAGAGCATCGATCATAATGAGCAGTTCCATAATATTGTCGTTGGTCGGAAAACATGTGGGCTGGATAACAAAAACATCCGCCCCCCTAACGCTCTCAGTGATTTCAATACCTGTCTCTCCATCCCCAAACCGTTTTACATTAGCCACACCCAGCGTAACGCCCAAATAGTCAGCAATCTCCTGCGCCAGCGCCGGGTTGGCGTTCCCCGTGAATATTTTTAGTTCTTGCGACATAACACCTTCGATCCTCCTATTTTTCCTTCTCAGCTTTTCCGGCTCTTTTGGCCCCTTGGGAGCTCCCTTTGCTAACACCTATTTTGGTCTTCCACCCGGAAACCATCCTCTGATCGGCACGTTCAAGGGCCAGAGCTTCCGCCGGCACATCTTTCGTCACCGTAGATCCGGCTCCAATGGTCGCGCCGGCTCCTATGGAAACCGGAGCCACCAAATTGGCGTTGCTTCCCACAAAAACCCCATCTCCGATAAGGGTCTTATGTTTATGAGCGCCGTCATAATTGCACGTGATAGTTCCCGCACCCACATTGACCCGTTCTCCCAGCTCGGCATCGCCAATATAGCTCAAGTGAGACGCCTTGGAAGCGCGGCCAATGATGCTGTTCTTGATCTCCACGAAGTTCCCCACATGGGCGTCATTCTCCAACACACTTCCCTTCCGCAGCCGGCCGAAAGGCCCCACATGGCATCCGTTCCCCAAAACAGCCTCTTCAGCCACCGAACATTCGATGACACACTTTTCGCCACACCGGCAGGTATCCAAAGTGGTCTGAGGACCAATCACAGATCCCCGGCCGATATACGAGCGCCCCCTTAGCCAAGTATTGGGCAGCAAAGTTACATCCGCCTCCAAGGTCACATCCCCTTCAATCAGAATTGTACTTGGGCGGACCATCCTCACCCCTTCTCTCATCCAATATCTGCGCATCCTCTCCCAATAGATCTCTTCCGCCACAGACAATTGGTATAGGTCATTGATTCCCATGGCCTCCTGAGGATCAGTCAGTTTGTGAGCAGCCACTGCTCTCTGTTTCTGGGTCAAATAGCCGAAGACATCCGTCAGATAGTATTCCTGCTGGACGTTATTCGGACGGACGTGGGCCAAAGCCTGCCTCAAAGCCTCCACCTGGAAACAGTAAGTCCCTGTATTAATTTCTTTGATGTGCTGAGTTTCGGCATCCGCATCCTTCTGCTCCACAATGCGGGCCACGCATCCACCCTCTCCCCGTACAATGCGCCCCAGACCACTGGGATCTTCCATTTCCGCTGTCAGAACAGTGGCCGCAGCATCGCAGCGCCTGTGGGTTTCCAGCAAAGCCCCCAGGGTATCTAACGCGAGGAGCGGCTGATCGCCACTCAGCACCATGACCGTTCCTTCTGGCAGGTAAGGCAGCGCCTGCTGGACAGCGTGGGCCGTGCCCAGCTGATCCCGTTGGACAATGATATCAAGATTGCCGCCCTCAGCCTGCACGCCAGCTTGGGAAATGTACTCCGTCACCTGCTCCCGCCCATGCCCCACAACCACCAATATTTTTGTGAATTCAAGCGCGTTCAAGGACGCAAGCACGTGGCCAATCAACGGCCTGCCAGCCAGGTCATGCATAACTTTGGGAATTGCCGATTTCATGCGAGTTCCTTTCCCTGCAGCTAAAACAAGCCCTGTTACCTTATTAGAATTCATTGTTCAATCTTCCCTCCCTATAAGTATTGAAGCCCTCATAACATTTGACCCCTTCGTGATAATACCCTGGCAAACCCCAAAAACAATGTTCTCCCTCTTATTTTACGACGAAATAGGAAAGAGAACAAGATAGGCCAGTGGATGGGGTGCTGGGAGGGGCTAGGCGATATGCAAAGGGCAGCTGGCTTGCATAGCAGAACTAGGTTGAAAAGCATGACAACACTATGATGCCGCTTAAACCAGCCAAGCAATCAGGCCCTGTTTGGTGCGGATGCGAAGCTCGCCGCCGTGGTCGGTGAGCAACGCCCCGTCCATCAGTTCGAATTCCTCCTCGTCGCCTGTGGTATGCTCGTTTTCACCTCCTGAAAGAATGGACGGGGCATAGATCTTTCCGGGTTTCAGGATGTGCTGATCACATGCAACATGTAAAACGGATAGAGTTGGCCGGCACCTCAATCGCGACCAACCAATTAAGAACCTTCTTTTATCATTTTGAGTGCTGTGTCTACATCATAACCGTCCTTGATCAATCTGGCCAGCTGAGATGCGCCTTCTGCTTTGCCTCTGGCTTCGCCTCTAGCTTCGCCTCTAGCTTCGCCTCTAGCTTCGCCTCTGGCTTCCGCCTCAGCTCTGGCTTGGGCCAGCTGCGCTTCATTAAGCCTCTGCGTGAAATAGACACTGTTTTCAACGTCCTGTAGTCCCTGATAATTAGCCACTAATGAATTATACACATGCACCAGCTCCTTTGCTAAATCGTTGGTTCCGAATTCGGCAGCATATGCTGCCGCTTCTTCCTGGCTGCTTACAGCGAAAAACCTTGAAAATATATAAAGATTGTTGCCTTCGGTTGCTGTGGTTTCTTTAATGACTGCCGGCACATACACCAACACCAGTTCGATGAGATCATCGTAGAGTTCCCCGGTATCGAGATAGCAGAGACCGACTTTGCGTATGCTTTTTGATGTGTTCTTACTGTCGAGGATACGGTTGGGATCTGTTAGGACAAAAGCGATATGAACCGGATAAAGGTCTTCGTATTTCATTTCGCTCACGCGTTGGCTTGAGACGGCCCGGCACATGTAGTATGCGCCCCGTCGTTCCTGACGTCCTTTTGAGTAACGTCTTTGGATATCCAGTGTGAAGATTTGATCGGTATCGGCGATGCCCAGCACATCGAAACGGATGCTGTTCAGCAGGACATCGTTTTCACGGACGACAGCTTGTGAATGGGGTTCTCCAACAATGGTGATCTCCTGCCCATAAACAGCAGAACATAATTTGATGAACAATTCTTTTTTCGCGAAAGTGATCGCAAAGACAACATCATGACTGGGACGATAGTAATCATCATAATGAAATTCCATAGGTTCCTCTTTCCGTTGACGGGTGTTCTTTATCAGACACCATGTGGGTCGATTATGATATGATTCTACCATATAGAGGCACCGTTTGGCTAGTGTGATCATCATCAGGTGATTGTGATCATCAGGTGATCATCGGGTGATCTCAGGTGATCGGTATCAATTTGTTGTGGTCAATTTGTTATAGGACTTTTCAGGCAAAAAGCCTCAACAGTTTGGAGGTCGCTGTGCAGTTGGCAATGTCGCTTGATAAAGCGGTTAAGGCACAGGAGGATGGTTATTTCGACTCAGAGGCGCTTAGGCGATTGTCATATTTTACGTAACTTCCAGGCACAAAAATGCTCTCCAAGCCTGATGTATCAAGGCTTGGAGAGCATTTTTTAAGTTAGCCTGTATGGCTAAATCAGTATGGCTATAACTTCACCCCAATCAAGCTTTTATAATTCTTGACTATTTGGGCGGAACTCATGTCTTCTGCCATGACATCACTGAAGATGACATAGCATCCGTCCAATGAGGCTTCCTGCTCTATTTGGTCTTGGTTTAAAGTGTATGCCACTGTGTCCCCTTCGCCTTCAAAAATGATGAATTTTCCCATGTTATACTTATTTACAACTTTGCCAATCCGTATTTCTTTGCTGTATTTGCTCCTTCCGGTGCCGGCAATGATTTTGTCCAGCTCCTGCGCCGTTTTTTGGAGGAGCGCCTGGAGGATAAGAACGTTGGGAAAAAGCTGTATTTCTACCAGAATGACCCGAACGGGATGCCCTTGCGCCCTTGCGCCTGTTAGATGAAAATGGCATAATAGCTTGGGAGACACACTATACCGCGTTTGGGCCGGTTGACTCAAAAGTCAAGATACTAGAATACATTGCCAGTACAATCACGCCAGACTCTAGGGGAGGCTATTAATCTGTTCTCTGAACTTCCAATATTTAAAGCGTCAATCTATAATTTTTGGGTTCAATATTCCTTTTGCTTTCACATGATATTTAATTTCATAGACAGGTTCACCATTTTGAACAGCTTGATGAATCTCATTCAGCTCTTTTTGCGCGTCTTCTTCGGTTGCATACCATCCAAGTGTAACAGGGTCGTCTCCGGCGGAGTACCTTATGTCTGTTTTATCAGCTAAACGTATCCTTACTCCTTTAACACGGAATCGCAGCAGATTTTTTTTTGAAGAGAATGGTTCAATCGAGAACTGACAACATGCGGAATAAGTTTTCCCTTTGTGAGACTGAACAGCAATCAGGCTCATGTGATGCTTAAGCTGATAAGCGGCCTCGCCGTTCTGGATGGCTTGATGAATTTCACTCAGCTCTTTTTGTGCACTCGCTTTGGTTGTGTAATATCCAAGCACAACAAAGCTGTCAACACTCCAAAAACCATCGCCTTGCCGATCGATTCCGCAAAGGCTGTACCCCTGACCTTTTGTTCCCAAGCGTGGTACAATCGCGAATTTAATAAATGAGGAAAGAGATGCTCCGTCAAGAGAGTGAATCGAAATTCTTCTCTCCCCGGAAAAAGTGGTGTTGGTTTGAGGTGCGAGAGTCTCAACCCCCTTTTTGGGATCAGAATCCAACAAAAGTGCGTCCAGCGATATGTCTAATTTTTGCGAAAGCTGGAGTAGTTTTTCTGTTTCCGGATATCCGCCGTCCTGTTCCCATTTTGAAACGGCTTGTCTCGATACGTTCAGCAATTCAGCCAACTGCTCCTGTGAAAGGTTCCTTTCCCTTCGGATATTCTTTAAATTATCAGAAAATCCCATAATAACAGCTCCTTTGTGAATAATTCTACACTTATTATTATTATAATACGATTATTCGCGGTTGCGTTCAACCTACCGAGGTTTGCTTTTGCGCAACTCAGGTTTGCGGTTTGCGTCAGTGCGCCTCCAGGCCTGAAAGCCGCATTTGAAAAGTTATGTGTTTGAATTATAAGGAGCCGTGAACGCACAGTCCTGGAGAACGCTATGCCTGCAGTGACAGTTCGTGTGATTTCCGGAGCAGATAAAGTTTGATCTTGTGTACCCTGGTTTTTTGCGAATCGCCAAAATCCTTTCTTTGGTTTTTGGGGAGAGTGCGTGTGCTGGTGATCAGTTTGTATTCTTGTGAACAAGTGCGGCAGGGCCTTTCTCTTGCACCTCTCTTTTTAGCCTTTGTACCTGCCGTTCCAATAGCCTAAGCTTCTCCGCCGCTTCCCTGACTGTTATGAATCCTGCGTTCGCCTTGCTGATCGTGTCTAATCGATCATGTTGTTCTCGTATCAGAGATATCACTCCCGTTCTCATGGTCTAATTTTAAACCGTTTTCTGAGGGGGGGTGACATTTTCTCAGATCAATTTACATCCTGACATTATCACAGGTTAACCACAAAACGGTTTGCTGCACTAGCCATACTGTGTATCTTTATGGTAAAATCAAATCATAACCGACGCATAAGATTATCCAACAAAGAACACTCATCAACGGAAAGCATGAAGAACCAAAGAAGCAAATAACGAAAGCAGTACCACCATGCCACACTTCGACCATCTCATCTGTCCCGTCTGCCGTCAAGGATTCACTCTAACCGATAAAAGTGTCCGCTGCCCCAAAGGCCACACCTTTGACCTGGCACGCCAAGGTTATCTGAATCTCCATTTATCCCCCGTCAAAACCAAATACACCAAAGACCTCTACCAAGCCCGCCGGCGCCTTTTCCAAAGCGGCGTGTTTGACCCCCTTGTCGCCTGTCTCAGTGCCCTCCTTCTCCAACACCGCAGCGCCGGGACGCCCTGCAGCACCCATGTACCCCCTAACACCGGCATGTATCATGATCCCGGCGTGTGTTTTGACACAAATGCCCACACACGCACGCACACACACGCACACACACACATCCCTTCCCTCTCTCTTCTCGATGCCGGCTGCGGCGACGGCTCCCTTCTCGCCGCTGTCACCCAAACCTTATCTGAACATAATCACGCCCCGTTAGGTCTCGGCATCGACCTCTGCAAAGACGCCGTCAAAATCGCTTCCCATACGCACCCGTCCCTCACTTGGTGTGTCGCCGACCTGGCCCGGCCACCTATTGCCGACAGGACCCAAGACATCATTCTGAACATACTCGCTCCGGCAAATTATGCCGAGTTTAAACGTCTCCTCAAGCCAGATGGGATGCTCGTCAAAGTCCTGCCCGGTCCCAGCCATTTTCAAGAAATCCGGCAGGCCCTGGCATCTCAGCACACAACATCCGCTGCCCCGGACACCCCTCCATC
>WRII01000028.1 GCA_009782825.1 Peptococcaceae bacterium | reverse complement strand
ACTCACTTCGCTTCGCTGCGTTCAGACAGTCGAATTTTGCGGCGCCGTCGCTAAGAATCGCATCAATCCCTTCGCAAAGTCGCTGCTTATAAATGTTCGCCTGCTCTGTGTGGCCTTCATACGCGAGCCTAATAAGTTTATTCCATATATTGCTACAACAATTAATTGGTGCGCCCCAATGAACCGGAATGAAACGCTGCCGGAAAGCAGAGGGTTTTTATCAGTATCAGGTTATACTATGGAAGAGTCTGCACAACCTCCATGCGTTAATTTTAGGAAGTAGGAAGTAGGAAGTAGGAAGTAGGAAGTAGGAAGTAGGAAGTAGGAAGTAGGAAACAGAGATGCTTATCCGGGATATTTTTCTAACATATCTCCCCTTTAGCGCCATGATGGTTATTATTTTTATAATCGAACTGAACAGAAGGCTCAAACGGCGCGAGGATTATCTGTTTGTCCTGTCATGCTTCTGTGTTCTTGGCTGGATTGCCTTCAACCTGTTTATGCTGTTGACAGATGACATCGCTCTCATCAATATACTTTATCAGTGCAAGCTTGTTTTTGTGGCTTTCTTCGCGGTATTTCTGCTGTTTTTCATGATGAAATTCTATCGCGTTTTTGATAAAGTTCCCCGCTATGGTATCATCCTGATGCTGATTCTTCCTTCTCTTACCGCGATCGTAGCCCTGACCGGTCATTGGCATCATCTGATGGTCGCGCGTTTTGACGTCATTTCCCTGGCTCCGGTTCGGAATTTTAATATTTCATGGGGCATATGGTTCTGGGTTCATGCTGCCTATTCCTGGATCATGGCCATGGCGACAGCGGTCATAAGCCTGATTTATCATTTTCGGGAGCCCAGATTTTACCGTTCTGCATCTTCTTTTATGGTTGCCGGTATCGTGTTGACCCTATTCAGCAACATCATTACGTTGTCGCATATTTTTCCTTCCTTCCTGGACACCACGGTTATTGGCGCCAGCTTGTCCCTTTTCCTGTTTAACAAAGCGATCATCGGGAATGACAGAAGCCGTTTTGCCCGTTACACACGACGGCAGATTCTGCATTTCCTGGATGAATATATTTTCGTTCTGGATGAGAAACAAACTATTGTTGATGCCAATCAGCCCGCGGCCCAATGGTTCCTGGGCCAGGGAATTTCCCTGACCGCAGCCACCCTGCAGAACATAACAGACGTCCTGATGCGCAGAGGGAAACGGGTTGAAAATGATTTTCATATAGAGAATGACCCTTTTCCGATTGTCCTGAATCTTCGTGTGCATGATCTTACGGATGAAAATAATTCTGTTATTGGACACATTGCCGTTTTCACAGATGTCACCCAAAACCGCATGCTTATTGAGCGACTGGAGGCCCGGGCCAAAATGGATACCCTGACCGGCCTCCCCAACCGCGGCGCCTATGATGGCGCCAGAAAAAGGCTCGAGGCCCCCGTTCACCTGCCGCTGGCTGTTATTGTCGGCGATGTGAACAATTTGAAAGAAGTCAACGACACTCTGGGACATCAATATGGCGACATGTTGTTACAAAAAACCGCCGAAGTACTGGAGCGGATCTGTCCTGACAAAGGTTTTCTGGCCCGGTTGGGCGGAGATGAGTTTGTTTTTCTCCTGCCCCGCTGTTCGGGCGAAGATGCCGCCGTGTATACAGATAAAATCAAAAAGGAGATGTCTCAACGTCAGGATCTTCCCTTCACCTTGTCCATGGCCCTGGGGAGCGCGATCAGGGACAATGCCGGGCAGAATCTGGATGATGTGATTGCTTTGGCCGACAGCCTGATGTACGAGGACAAAAAAACCCTCAAAGAAGCACTTCCATAATCCTAAGGACTTCCCGTCTACATTCTTCCCATATACTCCGGATTCCGCACAGTAAACAAAAACAACAGCCCCTGACTCAAGATATAAAAATAAGCGCGCCCCTCGTATTCCCAAAACATGATGGGCGTGTTGGTTTTATTGGACAGGTTCAGCATCTCTTTAAAACTTTCCACATTAACGATTCGATAGTTTCTGAAATCGATGGGGGAACTGGTGTTGATAATGATGTCGTCATAGGACTTCAGATAACCGCTGACTTCCCGGTGATAGGCGGTTCGGCGGTCAAGAAGTTTGCGCAGAGAGATCAGGGAGATTGCAATACCGGCAATAATTAACAGGGACAATGCAATAATTGCCCATATGGAAAGGGGCTTTTCCAAGACCTTATGCTCTTTCGTGTCTGTCGTATCCCCGTGAGTTTCAATAGTGTAAAATTCAGAGCTCAGCGGAATCGTAATGCCTCTGATATAGGTATCGTTATAATTGTCAGGGCTTGTCAGTGTGACTGTGATATCGATCCGGACTTCGCCTGCCAAATCGAGCTTGATCGTCGAGGCGAATTGTTCCAGTTCGCTTTTATAAGGTTCCAGGAAGATATCATATGTTCTGTCAATTCTAGCTCTTTCCGAGGTGAAGTCCAGTGTTTCCTGATCGAGGATATAGGTTTTGCTCATGACATCGGGATTGTTGGAACTGCCTGAGGATTTGTTATAGCGGGAAATAATCGTAGCGGTTACTTCATAGTCACAATGGGTGGTTGTGGCTTGGCTGCTCAAAAAAGAGTAGTGACTGCGAAGTTCGACATAGTCTGTGTAGGAGTATAGATAGTTTTCGTCCATACCCAGGTAGGGTTGGTTGATATAAGGATTTTCTTTCAGATGTACCAGATACTCGATATCATCCTTCTGAACCACACTGAAGACATTTTCCACGTGGCGAATCTTCAGGAGCCGGTATCCCATATATCCGCCGGCGATTATGGATAGGATCAGACAGAGGGCGCAGAGTAAGATGAGAATTTTCTTGGCGTGTTTGGCGTAGAAATTTTTGATCTTTGGCGTCACCTCTGTCCCTCCCCCTTATTTCACGGGCTTTCTGGTTTGGGAATTCGAATGCGGCACGAATGCGGCACGAGTGCAGCACTAGTCTGGTGTTTGAATGTCTCCGGCATGACTGGGTGTCGCTGTGAGAGAGGCGATCAACAGCGCCGGATATCCGATATAGGGGATGTGCCATCGTGCAAACCCGATTACTTGGCTGGCTTTAACCGGGAAAATGTCTTCAACGGGATTGTTGTCGCCTTTGGTCACATATTCTTTGGCGCCGGAGGTGGTGGAGTAGACTGCCACAACTCTGTGGACGACGGAGATTTTGCCGTAGCGGTATTGGATGATGTCTCCCTCTTGAATGTTGGCCGCGGCTTCTTCGGTGATTTTATCGATAATGACCATATCCCCTTTGGCAAAGACATCTTTCATGCTGTTGGAGGCTACGGCGACCGGAATAAAAGGGAAGGCTCCCAGGCCGAACAGCAGGCAGAAGGCCAAGACAATGCCGGCGGGAGTCATCCATAGCCATTGACGGCTGTTTTTGACAGGCTGTTTTTTTTCAACCTGCCGATATTTCCACTCCTGACTGTCGAGGATGACAAACATGATCAAGACGAGGACATGGATAAATATAGCTTCCATAATCTTCGGAATGTCGGGCATGGTGGGAGAATACAGGTAGACAGCCCAATACACAAGTTGGAAAATCATATTTCCCATCATGCCGCCGCGTCTGGCGGTATAGCATAAAAATGTATTGAGTACAAGCATGGGAAGCAGGATCGTGAAAACGTAATCCAGCATTTGAGCAGCATCGTAAGTTATGATGTTTTTGATATTGTCAATGCCGCAATAAGTAAACACCAGAGGCGTAACAATGAACATGATGACAACAAAACGGCGTTTGCCGGAGATTAATGTCATGATCTTGCTGCGCAGATATTCCCGGATGAGCGCGACGCCCAGATAAGCATAGGTATTGCTCACAAAGCCTTTTAGCTGTCCGGTGGCCATAGGGTTTTTGGCAAATCCGAGAAAAAATCCGCTGATAAACATTAGGTTCAAATAGACTAAAGCGCCCACACTCGCAATCATCAGGATTTCAGAGTGAAAGGTGTAGGTTCGTTCATCCTTTCGAGTGAGAACGAGGCAAAAGATCAGCATCAGTCCGTACATCAGCGGGCGGAAGGCTGTCAGATAGGAGGATAACAAGTACCCGGGGTACAGGAGAAGAAGCAATTGGGTTGCCGCCGTTGTCCCCAGCAAGAGGCAGGCGATGGTTCTGTTTCGCATCAGGCAGGCCTCATAACAATATCAATATAGAAATAACGCGGTTTTCCAGCCATCGTATAGGATACGGTAATGCGGGCTTCATCATAGCTGGTAATATCGATTTTGGTTCTGAACGAGAAGGTAATGATCACATTTCCGCCGGGATTGACCGTGGCGGCGCTTAAGGTGGCGCTGACTGAGCTGTATATACCGGATACGATGACTGCGCCGGCCTGTCCGGCTGTCCAGGTATAAACAGTGGGGTTCGTGATCTGAAATGTCATGGTAAAGTTGTTCATTCCGTTGTTGGCCACACTGGGAGGTTTAATGATATCGAGATAAAAGGTATCTACAATCCAGTCCTCTTCCCCATGGGTCAAAGCCGCAGGCAGGGTGGTGGAATTGAAATAACTTCCATCCGGCCAGGGAACCGGGTAAAGGGGGAGAATATCAGAGTTCAGGTCATAGCCAGTGATATGGGCAATTCCCAAGATGCCAAGATTGTTGCCTTGGATGGCGTAGACGACGCCTAGGGAAAGCAGCAGAAGGATATTTAAGATAATAAAAAGTCTCTTGATGAGTTTGATCACGGTGTATACCTGGATGTCATCTTCCTCCCTCTGCATCCTGTGTGTACTGAAGAGAGGCATGAAGAGTGATGTCGGCTGCCGGAGCGCCGAAAGCGCTGGGATCCCATATGACAAGAATAGAGTATTCGGGGGATTCGGCGCCCGGCATCAGCAGCACATCATCCAGTTCCGGCCAGACGACGTATACGCCGGTAGTGGAAGGAGGATCTTGTCCCGTCAGATTTTGCAGCCGGGCCGGCAAACTACTGGAATTTTCAACTTGAAAAGTGATCAGCCTCTGATCGCCGGGCTGGGTCAGGATAATGTGAAAGCTCAGGTTTTTTTTATCCGGATCCAAGTCGATATTTTCATCCTGCCGCATGCTCCCGATGACGGGGTTGGCAAGTTCCAGATTCAGTGGTGGTGTGGACACCACTGAACCTGTAAACTTCAAGGATCGAGTAAGACTTGCGTAAGCGGCGGAAGAGATGAGAAGGGAGAGTAAGAGGGACAAAGTAAGGGTGAGGGTACGGTTTTTCATGGCAGAGGATTAGGGTGTAACATATTGCATATAGTCAATTGACGCGCTGAAAGTGACTTCATAATCTGATTCCGCTAATAAGCTTGCGGCATCGGGAGCCGTAGAGGGCCATTCCACTACAATGGAAAAGGGCCCTTCCGGGGCAACAGAGCTTGTGTTGGCATAGATAATAAGATCCTCCAAATCTGAATCTGGCCAAGTAATGATAAGGCCTGCGGCTAAGGCCTCTGTATCATCGACTTCCAGAAGTGGGGCGAGTTGAGCATCTACTTTCCCTACATTTCTAATGTCAAAAGTAACTTCGCGTGAAGTGTTCGGCTCCTCCAGATAAACGGTAAAGGTTAGGGTTTGTTTGTCCCCGCTGATGACGCAGCTTTCTCCGTTAGCTGTATCTATGCCGCCGGTTATTGTAGCGTCTTCGATTTCTAACAGCAAGTCGGGATTCAGCCTGGCTGTACCATTGAAAAACAGTGTCCCGGTTGCCGCCGCGTAAACGATAGCTGAAAGCAGGAATATCGCCAGGACGCCAAAGACGATATACAGATTCTTTCTTTTGGTTGTTGTAGCCATAATAAAACTCCTTTATGATTTGGTTATGGATATCACTTATATCTTCTTCTTTGCTTGGCGAAATATGTATGGGTGTTGTTGGGAGTTGAATTTTTATTGTGTTTTGTACAGAAGGATTTTTATTTCACTCTCTTTGTCCTCCTTCTGTAGCCAGCAATGTCGTCACAACATCGGCATCCGGGGTCAGGAAGAGGGACCAGTTCTGATCGTAGACGACCATACCGGGTTTGGCGCCTTTGGGTTTTTTGATTTGAGCCACATGAGTATAATCTACGGGCACGTGTGAGGAGTTGGCGGCCTGGCTGAAGTGAATGGCCAAGGTGGCGGCTTCCAGCAGTGTGGCGTCATCGGGGAATTCCTGATCTGCGGCGAGGGGAACGATGACATGGGAACCGGGGATGTTTTTGACGTGGAGCCAAAGATCGTGGGGGCGGGCGTCGCGCCAGGTCATGCGGTCGTTTTGGGTATTGTTGCGGCCGACGATAATGGTGTTTCCTGTGGAGGAGAGATAGTGATGGGGGCGGGACGGGGGTTCGGAGGCGGGAGATTTGGATTTGGGATTTTGGGATTTTGATTTGGAGGATTTGGATTTGGAGGATTTTGATTTGGGGGTGACTCTGGAGTGAGTTTTGGCCGCGGCAGGGGTTTTGCCGAGATATTTCTGGTCGGTGAGTTCGGCGTGAATTTCAGAAAGTTCCTGGGGGGTTTGGGCAAGATCAATGCTGACCAAGAGACTTTGCAGGTATGTGTATTCGGTTTGAGAGGCCTGGAGCAGAGGGGCTGTCTTCTCTAAGGTGGCTTTGGCTTTATTGTAGCGGCGGTAATAGAGTTGGGCGTTTTCTGTGGGTGTGAGCTGGGGGTCGAGGGGGATGGTGACGAGGGGATATGTGGGAGTGTCGCGAAGATAGTCTTCTACCGTGATTTCTGTGGCTTGTGGGGGGATGCGGTAGAGGTTGGCCATGATCAGTTCCCCTGTTTTGCAGGTGGGGAGGGTGCGTTCGGCTTTGGCTATGGTATCTTGCTGAAGGGTGACTTTCTTGCAGGCATGGGCACAGGCGTCTTGGATGACGCGGCGCAGGGAGCTTCGGGAGGCTTCTTGTTTTTGGGCGAGATAGTGGGATTCATAAAAGAGGCGAAGGGCTTGATTGAGGGTGGAAGTACTCAGGGCGCGGAGGCCGGCGTATTGGACGTAGGGAGTGAAGGAAAAGGCGGTGGGAGGGTGTTGTGTCGTGTGAGCGTAGTAAAGGGCAGGGGCAAGGGACGTAGTGTCCCGCCGCAAAAGCAGATCGGCATAGGCCTGATAGAGACGGCTGAGGTCGATGTGCCCGCACATGTTGAGGGTCGTATCGGGGCTTAGGCCGGCCCGGGCGACGAGCTCCCGCGCCAGTTCCGGGCTCATTCCGGTGAAGGTTTTGAGCAGGAGGGACGCTAGGGGGTGATCAAGGGAGTTTGGGTCAGTGAATAACGCTTCTATCCATGGGGTTTCGTCAATGGGCAGGATTTTTTGCTGAGGGGGGGGTGGGATGTAGGGCCGCCCAGGCAGGATTTCCCGGTGGCGGCTGAGGGTGTGGGAGTAGCGGCGAATGCCGTCTAAAATTGTGTGGGTCTGTGGATTGATCAGGATGAGGTTGCTGTGTTTGCCCATGATTTCTAAGTGAAGATGATATTCTTGCAAATCGCCCTGTTCGTTGTAGTTCTGAAAAAGCAAAATGACGACACGATCCAGGCCGGCTTGGCGTATGTCCAGAAGGCGCGCGCCTTCTAAATGTTTGCGCAGAATCATGCAGAACATGGGGGGAGGGCTGGGATTTTTTTTGGCGGTTTCAGTTGTATGGAGGCGGGGGCAGGCGGCGCCGGCGTTGAGCAGCAGGCGGAGAGGGCCGGGAAAAGGGTGGCCGCTGGGGACTTGGGGTCTTAAGGAGAGATGGATTTCGTATTTTTCCGGCTGCTGAACACGGTCGACCCGGGCGCCGATGAGTTGGGGGGAGAGTTCGCGTACGAGATGGTGTAGGGTCAAACTGTCTAGTGACATGGATCCGTCCTTTCAAAAGAGGTTTCTTAAGGGGTATCTACAGCCTCGCCCAAAACTTTGCCGATGCTGTCCCTGATAAGGATATTGGCTCTTGTATCATATGAGGTACTTCCTTTGTTGATGAGAACGAGCTTGTTGCCGGGATAGTGCTGGATAAGTCCGGCGGCGGGGTAGACGTTGAGGGAGGTTCCGCCGACAATAAGGACGTCGGCGGCGGAGATGAAGCCGACGCTGTCTGACAGAATGTGGTTGTCGAGGCCTTCTTCATACAGGACAACGTCAGGTCGCACCATGCCGCCGCATTGGGAGCATTCCGGAATGCCCGCAGAGTTGGTGACACTACTCAGATCGTAAGTGGCGCGGCATTTTATGCAATAATTCCGGGTTACGCTGCCGTGAAGTTCTAATACGTTTTGACTGCCGGCCGCCTGATGGAGGCCGTCAATATTTTGGGTTATTACGGCCTTGAGTTTGCCCATTTCTTCCAAGCGGGCCAAAGCTTTATGGGCAGCATTGGGGTGGACGGATTCAAATATGAGATTGCTGCGATAATATTTGAAAAAGATTTCCGGCTTGCTTAAAAAGAAACTGCGGGAGAGGATGACTTCTGGGGGATATCCATAGGCTTGTCTGGTAGCGAATATGCCTTTTTCACTTCGAAAATCAGGGATGCCGCTTTCTGTGGAGACACCGGCGCCGCCAAAAAACACAATGTTGTCTGAGGCTTTGAGAAGTTCTTTTAAAGTGGCTTCCGGAGCTTCTTGGGGTTTAGAAGATTTCATAGTGCAAAACTCCTTATTTTTACACTCATTGTACCTTTCTTAGTTCTCTCTGTCCAGCCCCTTCAGTGTTTGGAAATGTTTGTAGTGGTATATACTATCAGGAAGTGCAGGATTCAATATATGAGGTGACTGGGAGGGAATGGCTTGGATGGTGTTGTCGGCTTTTTGTTTATTGGGCAAATTATCTTTATGCTTGTGATTGGCATGTATTTTTGGGGAATGCTGCGCCAACAGCATAATAACAAGGAAGCGGTGGAAAAGGAATCCCGCAAGCAGAAAGAGATTCTTAACCGCATGCGGAAGGTGTCTTTGTCCCAGCCTCTGGCGGAGATGACACGGCCCCAGAGTTTTGAGGAGATTGTGGGGCAGGAGAATGGCATCAAAGCGTTAAGGGCGGCGCTGTGTTCCCCGAATCCCCAGCATGTTTTGCTCTATGGTCCGCCTGGTGTGGGCAAGACAGCGGCGGCACGCTTGATTCTGGAGGAAGCGAAGCGCTCCAATGTCTCTCCTTTCAGCCCGGAGGCGAGGTTTATTGAGATGGACGGGGCAACGGCTCGTTTTGATGAGCGGGGCATTGCGGACCCGTTGATTGGGTCGGTTCATGATCCGATCTATCAGGGAGCAGGCGCTATGGGGATCGCCGGTGTGCCTCAGCCTAAAATGGGAGCTGTGAGCAAGGCTCATGGCGGGGTTTTGTTTATTGATGAAATTGGAGAGCTGCACCCGATTCAGATTAATAAGCTGCTTAAGGTTCTTGAGGATCGCAAGGCGACGTTGGAGAGTTCTTACTATAATTCTGAAGACCCGGCGATTCCTGAACATATTCATGATATTTTTCAAAATGGATTACCGGCGGATTTTCGGCTTGTGGGGGCGACGACGCGCCAGCCGGCAGAGATTCCGTCGGCGGTGCGGTCTCGCTGTATTGAGATTTATTTCCGTGAACTTATGCCCGATGAGGTGAGATCTATTGCCTGCACTGCGGCTCAGCGTATCGGGGTGGGGATTTCCCGGGAGGCTCTCAAGCTTGTGGAAGAGTATGCGACCAACGGACGGGAAGCTGTTAACATGATCCAGCTGGCAGCCGGGGTGGTTCACAGTGAGGGACTGGAGGTTGCCAGTGGTGGACGGCATGTTCACAATGAGGGCCTGGATGTTGACAATGATGAGTATATCACGACAGAAATTCTGGAGTGGGTCATCTCTACCGGAGGCCATATGCCCCGTCCACACAAGAAAATTGCGTCTTATCCGCAGATTGGAGTGGCCAACGGGCTGGCGGTTTATGGGGCGAATGTGGGGCTGATGTTTGAATTGGAGGTGTCTGCTTTTCCTGTTGCGCCGGGGAAGGGGAAATTAGAAGTTACCGGGATGGCGGAAGAAGAAGAACAAGGGGATACTGTGCGCAGAATCCGCCGCAAGAGTATGGTGCGTTCGTCCATTGAAAATGTGCTGACGGTGCTGCGCCGCCAATTGGGGGTTGAGCCGTGCAATTATGATCTGCATGTCAATATTCCCGGAGGTGTACCTTTGGATGGGCCGTCGGCGGGGATTACGATTGCGACAGCTGTGTATTCTGCTATTCTGGGATGCAAGCAGCCGGCTCCGATGGGATTGATTGACAACACTGTGGCGATGACAGGTGAGATTTCCATCCGGGGCATGGTGCACGCTGTCGGAGGTGTGGAAGCCAAATTGCTGGCAGCCCGGCAGAGTGGATGCCGCCGGGTGTTTATTCCCCGGGATAATTGGCAGGAACGCTTTAAGCTGATGGAAGGATTGGACGTGGTGCCTGTAGAAACATTGGAAGAGGTGTTGGAGCAGGTTCTTTTGTCTCCCTCACAGCAACAGGATGCTGCTAACGCGGACGTGCCCAAAGAGGGTATTTCGTCGTCGTGGCAGCGTTTGGGGCCGCCGGCGGCAAGTCATTTGCCTGACCAGACTCAAACATGGTAAACTATAGTTATCTTAAGGGGGATTGCACCAGAACCAAGGGTTAAGCTTTGTGTCAGGATATTTTCCAAATAGAGGAGACGCTTTATGTCAAATTACAGCATCCCTGTTCTGCCTTTGCGCGGGATTGTCATCTTTCCTTATATGGTTCTTCATTTAGATGTGGGCCGGGAACGTTCCATGGCGGCTGTGGAAGAGGCTATGCTGAGGGACAGGAATATTTTTCTTGTGTCTCAAACGGAAGTGGAGCTGGATAACCCTGACAGTGACGATCTTTATGAGATGGGCACCATCGGTGAAGTTAAGCAGCTTTTGCGTTTGCCCGGAGGAACGTTGAGAGCCCTTGTGGAAGGGAACCGACGGGGACAAGCTATGGGATATCTGCGTGAAGAACCTTATTTTGAGGCTGAGGTTGTTGCGTTTCCTGCTGAGAGTTCCAATCCGGGCATTGAACCCATTCTGCGTTCATTGACGCATCAGTTTGAGGAATACGCGAAATTGAATAAAAAAATTACGGCGGATATTAGCAATGCGATTTTGACGGTGGGATCTCCTGATAAAATGGCGGATCTTATCGCGGCGCAGCTTAATTTGCGGATTGAGGATAAGCAGAGTTATTTGGAAGCGGTGGATTTAAATCTGCGGTTGGAAAAACTTACGGAATACATCATGCGTGAGATAGAGATCTTGGAGCTGGAACGGCGTATTGGGCTGCGTGTGCGCAAACAGATGGAGAAATCCCAGAAGGAATACTATTTGCGTGAACAGATCAAGGCGATTCAAAAGGAGCTGGGGGATAAGGATGAGAAACAGGCTGAAATTGATGAGTATATGGCTAAGATTGAGGAAGCTAAATTAACGGGTGAGGTTCATGAGAAGGCGCTCAAAGAGGTGGAGCGCTTGGAGAAGATGCCGTATGCCTCGGCGGAGGGCACGGTGATCCGCACCTATTTGGACTGGATTCTTATGATACCCTGGTATACACAGAGCCGCGATAAGACCAACATCCAATGGGCGAGAAAGATTTTGGATGAGGATCATTATGGCTTGGACAAGGTCAAGGAGCGGATTATTGAGTTTTTGGCTGTGCGCAAGCTGACCTCTCAAATGAACAGCCCTGTGCTGTGTTTTGTCGGCCCTCCGGGTGTGGGCAAGACATCCTTGGGCAGGTCGGTGGCGCGGGCGCTGAACCGGAGTTTTGTGCGCATGTCTCTGGGAGGGGTGCGGGATGAAGCGGAAATCCGGGGGCACCGCAGGACATATATTGGCGCGCTGCCTGGCCGTGTGGTGCAAGGGCTGCGCAAGGCGGCGACAATGAACCCTGTTTTCCTGTTTGATGAGGTTGATAAGATGGCCTCGGATTTCCGCGGAGATCCGGCGGCGGCCTTGCTGGAGGTTTTGGATCCGGAGCAAAACAATATTTTTTCTGATCACTATCTGGAGATTCCGGTGGATTTGTCCCAGGTTCTCTTCATTATGACGGCCAATACTTTGGATACGATTCCGCGCCCTTTGCTGGATCGCATGGAAGTGATTCCTATCAATGGGTATACGGAAGAGGAAAAGATCAGTATTGCACAGCAGAGTCTGCTGCCGAAACAGATTAAAGCCCATGGTCTCAGGCCGTCAAAAGTGAATGTCAATGAGGATGTCCTGCGCAAAATCATTCGTGAATATACGCGGGAAGCTGGGGTGCGCAATTTTGAACGGGAGATTGCCAATCTGCTGCGCAAAATCAGTGTTCAGGTTGTTCGTAAGGAATGGACTGCCGGAGAGGTGGAGGAGGAAACTGTGGAGAGAACTCTTGGTGTTCCTCGTTATTTGCAGACGGAAATTCTCATGGAGCCTATGGTGGGGTCGGCGGTAGGGCTGGCGTATACTCAGTATGGCGGGGATGTCCTGACTATTGAGGTGACGCCCCTGGTGGGAAGGGGGAACCTGACTCTGACTGGCAAGCTGGGGGAGATCATGAAGGAATCGGCTCAGGCCGGATGGACTTTTGTCAGGGCTCACGCGTTGAGTTTGGGAATTCCGCAGGATTTTTACGAGAAGACGGATCTTCATATCCATGTGCCTGAAGGGGCGGTGCCTAAGGATGGCCCGTCGGCGGGGATTACTATGGCGGTGGCGATGACGTCGGCTTTGTCTCAGAGGTCTGTGCGACAGGATGTGGCGATGACGGGGGAAATTACTCTCAGGGGGCATGTTCTGCCTGTGGGTGGTATTAAGGAGAAGGTTTTGGCGGCTCATCGTGTGGGGATCAAGATGGTGATTTTGCCTGAGAAGAACCGCAAGGATCTGGAGGAGATTCCTCTCAATATCCATCAGGAGCTGGATATACGTTTTGTGGAGCGGATGGAAGAGGTTCTGGAACTGGCGCTGACTTTTGTGCCGATGCCGATTACGGCTTTTGACCCTGTTTATGGGACCATGCCGGTAGGGGAGGCGGGTCACGGCGCGCCGCCGCCGATTGCGTGAGGTATTATGATTATCCGGAAAGCTGAGTACATAATATCCACAGTTAAATACAGTCAGTATCCTCCGCCCATTGTGCCTGAGATTGCTGTGGCGGGGCGCTCTAATGTGGGAAAATCTTCATTAATCAATAAGTTTCTGGGCCGCCGCAATTTGGCGAAGACGGGGCAGACGCCGGGGAAGACGCAGACAATTAATTTTTTCAATATCAATGATCAATGGTATCTGGTGGATCTGCCGGGGTATGGGTACGCAAAGGTGCCAAAGACGACCAAGGCCCGCTGGCGCAGAATGATGGAGGAGTATTTTGCGCGCCGCAAGACGCTGCGCGGGGTGGTCCTGCTTGTGGATATCCGGCATAAGCCTACGGAGGATGATAGAATTATGATGGATATGCTGCGGACATATGGCTATCCTGTGCTGGTGGTGGCGACGAAGGCGGATAAGATTGCCCGTTCTCAGAGGGGGAAGTATCTCAAGGAGATTGCTGGGACGCTGGAGATTGATGTGGATGTAATTATTGCTTTTTCCAGCAAGGATCAGACGGGGTATAAGGAATTGCATGAGGCGGTTGAGGCGATTGTGCAGGGGTAAAGAAGTCATAGCTTGGAATAGTTTCCTAATTTTGGAATAAGGAATCAAGAGATCTCATATATACATACTACAGAATTCGTTTTGGGGAACCTTTATCGTTCAGGCGTAATTTTTACGCTAATTTTTAGGGATATAGGGATGGTGGTCTGGGAGTTCTGGGAGTTCTGGGAGTTCTGGGAGTTCTGGGAGTCTTGAGGGAGGGGAGAGTTATGTGGACAAGCGTTTTTCGTGGGCTGATGATGGCTTTGGCTGTAACGGTTTTGGCTCTTGTTGTGGTTGTGGGTATGGCATGGTGGGGTGTTGGCGCTCAGTATATGCTGCTAAGTGTAGATGTGGGATTGGTCTTAAGCTGCTTTGTGGCGGGCTATTATGGGGCCTGCGCAACAAGCCGGATTATGCCGGGGGTTGTGGCGGCTCTGGCTTATGTGGTGCTGGCTATACTGCTTCTGTCTTTTTATTTTCAGGTGCTGCCTTTTGGTGCGGTTAAGGTTTTGACAGGTGCTGTCCTGTTGGCCATGGTGTCCGCTTTGGTGGGTAAGGGGCGATCGATGTACAGAGCGCAAGATGCAGAATATCAGTCTGCTTCCGGCCGATATATCAGACAGTTGGAGGATCCCAACTGTATTGGACGAAGGCCGGACAGCATGACCTCTCTAAGGACGCCAGATTCAGAGAGGGGACAGACTCGCCTTAACTATAGGTATAGGAGGCCGGCCTATAAGAGACCAGCCGTAGCCGAGCGAAGATCAGACAGCATAGCTGAGGATGCCAGCCTTAGCTATAGGATACCAGCTTCACCAGCTTCGCAAGAAAAAAACCGATCTTACAGCTTTCGGGGGACACGTCCGAAAAAGAGCGGTTTTTCAAAGTTGTCTTCTTTATTTAGGACTGAAGGGGCGAGGGGGACAGGCTCTATAGAGAGGAACCCCTACAGAGCAAGCGAAGAAATACCTCACTGGTATATGCGCGGAAGACGTGGGTCACGGTAACGGATCGCGGGAATCACGCTCGCATGCTTTCGGAGTATTCCACCCCAAGACCATACGCGCCGCCGTGTTCCTTGACAATTGTCATGACCCCTTCGTAGGTTTCTAAGTTATTCCAATCACGCTGCCACTCCAGCATGACCTGCATCCAGGTCATCGGCTTCACACCGGCTTGTGTCATACGGAGAATGGCCATATCGTGGGCAGCCCCGGAAGCCCCGCCGCAAGCATCAGCGGCGATAAAAACCTCATAGCCGTCTTCCATCATACACAAGGCTGGGAACGTTACGCAGGCTTCGGTCCATAGCCCGGCGATGATGAGGCGTTTGCGCTGGGTTCCCTCAATCGCCTTTTTCAAATTGGCGTCCTCCCACGCGTTGATTGCCGTACGGTCAATGGGAACCACCTGAGGGTATACAGATTGCAGTTTAGCGTATGTCGGTCCGGAAAAGGTTTGGGCTGCTACTGTAGTGAGCATACAGGGTACCCCAAACAGTTGTGCCGCTTTGGCGAGGCCGATGACGTTGTTTTCAATGATACAGCGCGGCGCACTCTCGACACCAAAATACATTTGAGGCTGATGATCGATAATGACAACAGCACACTGGGCCGGATCCAACAAGGCCTTGGGATAGTTTCTCACGCTACATCCTCCTCAAAAAGAGTATATAGGATATATTTTGAATTAATCGAAAAAATATTCATCGATATCAGGCCTCCTATTCACTGCGCAGAGCCTCCACAGGATCACGCCGGGAGGCGGCGAATGAGGGGATCAGTCCGGCGACCAACGAAAGCAGGCAGCTGACGCCTATCAGCATAATCGAGGGGATCGGCGGCAGCTGGGCAAGATTGGCCACATCGAACTTGGCCTCGACAATGATATTAGCCGGAATACACATCAGGGCGGTGATTACGATGCCGATGATGCCTGCCGTAAGACCAATGATGAGCGTTTCAGCGACAAAAACAGTGCCGACATTCAACTTACTGGCGCCGATTGAGCGCAAGATGCCGATCTCCTTTTTGCGCTCTAAGACTGAGATATAGGTGACAATCCCAATCATGATGCTGGACACGATAAGCGAGATGGTGACAAAAGCCACAAGCACTGCACTGATCATATTAATGATTGTTGTCACTGAGCTCATCAGTGCGCCGACAATATCGGTGTAGACAATGACCTGGTCTTCGGCGCCGGAGCTTTTCATACGGCTGTTATAGTCATCTAAAATATTGAGAACCTGCTGTTTGCTCTCAAAATCTTTGGGATAGATGGAAATGCTTGACGGATCATCCGGATTGGCGTAGCCCAAGAGCTTCAGGTTTGATTCGCAGTTCTTTTGCGCGCCCATAAGTGAGAGCATCAACTGGGCGAGTTGGTCCTGATCCATGTTGAACTGAAAGATTTTTTCAAAGAGATCGGGGGAGAAGCCCATGCTGCTTGTCAGCTGATTCATAGAATTGGTGATTGCGGTCGACAACTGCTGCTGAAGGGCAGTCATGAACTGTGTCATGAAGCCGGATACAGTTTGCTGAAGATAGGTGTTGAATAGGGTGGAGATGCTCTGAAGCAGCGGGTCTGTATTTACAGATGCGGAGAAATAGTTTTGTACTTGGGCGGATACATCCGGTTGGGACAGCCATAGGGAGAAATCACCGGTTCTAGTGCCTGACGAACTATGGGGAGCATACCCGACCTGAGTTAGGTAGATGTTTATCAGTCCATTGATCTGCATAATCATGGCGCTGTCAAGCGATTGCTGTAGAGCGGCCTCCAGCGCCGGAACCTGTGGCTCCAGCCAAGCGGGGAATTGGGCAATCATGATGCCGGGATCTGTAATCCCGTGCATACCACAGTACTGCATATATCTGGCGATTGTGTTTGCGGCCAGGTCATTAAGCCCTGGGGATCCGATGGCATTGGCCGGTATGGCGGCTAAACTGGTTCGGACTTCCGGCTGTTGCAGATATTGGCTAAAACCGTTCAACACATGTTGAGTGTCCGGGTCAGACGCAGACGAGCGGCTGGCCAGGTAGTCGCCAAGAACCCTACCCGCAAAATCGGATAACCCTCTCAGTTGAAAGCTGCCCATCCCCTGTGACGCAAGTACAGAAGTTAAGTCTATGGCAGGGAGGCCGGGCATGTTCGCCATCAGAGAATCCAGATCCAAGGCTTTGGTAAAGTCGATATTGCCCAGGGAGCCGGCGTCGAATTTAAAGGCGCTGCCAAGAGCATCTTCATCTATGGTCAGCATTTTGCTCATGTCAAAGTCGGCCAGGCCGCCCTCGCTGTTTATCTGTGAAAAGGTCTTGCCGGTGAAGACATCAGTGTCCGGCTGAGCGAGCTGACTTTTTACGATATCCTTTTCAGCGGCTTTTTCCATCAGGTAGTCAGTAAGCTCCGGCAGGTAATTGATACCCGGGCGCAGCGGCGTGAGGGCGCTGTCCGGTTTTGGAGCGATGACGCCTACAATGTGCAGGCGCTCAGAGTCGTTGATTAAGTCTTTTAAGTAGTTTTGGTCGTCGCGGTGATCCACATAGACATTGTACACGCTGTCATAGCTATAGTAGTCGGGGGCCAAAACCAGCCTCAGATCCACATCTAAATAATCCTGGAAGGTAAATGTCCGATTATCGATAGGGGGTGTAACATTCTTTTGATCCATAAAGTCGTCAAACATCTGCTGCAACAGATCCGGATCGCGCAAGCCCAAGACATAGGACACATAGTCGCTGATTCTTTCGCCGGGCGCCAGGACGATGACGCACTCATTGTAGGCCACAGGCCATTTGCCGGCCAAAACGTTATATTGATCTGTTACGAGAGACGTGTTTCGCGGCATGGAATTGAAGATGCTCATATTCATGCCGAAGCTCCAGGCTGAGCTGGAGCTGCCCATACTGGCGGCTGAGGGATCCATCATCCGGGACATGATATCAGGGTTGACTTGCCAGACTTTCTTGGAGGTGTTTCCCAGATAGATCTGCGGGGTGAGGTCGTAGGCGTATTCGATGGCATTGACATATCGGTCAATGGCGCTTTGGGACTTGTCATCTAAAAAGACTCTCAGAGCTTCTAAGTCGTTGGTTGTAATGCTTTTGAACACGCTGGAAAGCAGTTTGATTTCACGTAGCGTGCCGTCGTCAGAGTTCTGGCTGCCCGAGCTATGATGGGGGTTATCGCTGCCTTCGTTTCCCTCGTTTCCCTCATTTCCCTCTGCCCGATTGCTGCCAACCAGCATGGTTGTCAGGTCTATGCCGCTGCGTGTTATGCTAAGCGGATACTGAGAAAGCGTACTTTCCTCCACATCTTTGATGTACTCTTGAACACCGTTAGCTAAAGCCAGAATAGCGGCAATGCCGATAATACCTATGGATCCGGCAAAGGCTGTCATGATGGTGCGTCCCTTCTTGGTCATCAGGTTGGAGAAAGACAGGGACAGTGATGTCAAAAAATTCATGGAGGTGTGCTTGATGGCTTCGCCGGAGCCGGCTTGCATGGTCTCCGGCGTGTAGGGGTTGCTGTCGGAAACAAGGCGTCCATCGGATAGAGTGAGGGTACGATTGGCATAGGTGTCAGCCAGATCAGAGTTGTGGGTCACCATGATAACCAGGCGGTCTTTGGCGATGTGTGTCAAGAGATCCATAATTTGCAGGCTGGTCTTCGAATCCAAGGCGCCGGTCGGTTCATCGGCCAGGACGATCTCCGGGTCATTAACCAAAGCCCGGGCAATGGCCACCCGCTGCATCTGACCGCCGGAAAGCTGGCTCGGTTTTTTGTGGATATGATCGGCAAGGCCGACTTCTTTCAGAACCTGAATGGCCCGGCTCTGACGTTCAGCATTGGACACGCCGGAAAGGGTTAAGGCCAGCTCCACATTGGCCAGCACGGTTTGGTGGGTGATCAGGTTGTAGCTTTGAAAGACGAAGCCGATCCGGTTATTGCGATAGGTGTCCCAATCACGGTCTTTATAAAGCTCGGTAGAGATTCCTTCTATCAGGAGTTCGCCGGAGTCGGCGTGATCCAGTCCGCCGACAATATTCAACAGTGTTGTTTTGCCCGAGCCGGAGGGGCCAAGGATGGCGGCGAACTCATTGTCACGGAAGGTCACAGAGAGTCCATCTAAGGCGGTCTGTTCAAAGCTGGCTGTTGTGTAAGTTTTGGTGATATCTTTGAGTTGCAGCATGGTGCACCTTCTTTTCTTATGGGGATTTGGCGTCGAAAAACTTGGCTGGATAACACCTTTGGATGATGTATATTGCCATTTGCAGAGGATATTCTTGAGTGCACGCAGGTGAAAAGATATTACCTGTATGCAACTCTTCTTGTGATGATTGTAACAAAATTTTGCATGAAAAACAATTGGTATTTTGTCGGATTTGGTATTTTGGCGGAGTGCGCAGCCGCAAAACTTAAGCAACATATTCCAACAAAATATAACACGAAACAACAATATAAACAAATTTATTTATTGTTAATCACCATTTACAATGAGTTCAAGATAGTTGTTGGGGGTTCAGATAACTATCTATTATAATAAATCTAGAAAAGGGGGATAAAGGTGAAAAATACAAACATACCAAAAATAGTGTTAACCGTGTTGGTATTTGCAGGATTAGGCGTTGGGGGATACTTTTTAGGGTCCTGGATTGCCACGTTTTTCTAGAGAGGTGAAGGATGTATGTATAACGAAAGGAGGTGAAAATATTGATATATGAATATAAAAGCGAGCTTTGGAAAGGGTCTATTAGTTGGGTAAGTGACAAACCTAAAACGAAAGACGTAGAAAAAATGGACGAGTTCATTAATGCGTGGGCCTCGGAAGGATGGGAACTCGTCTCAAATTCTTTTCTGACAAACCCTTTTTCTGCAACTAAGGCTACTTTGTTAACGTTTAGACGGGAAAGGACTGCATTCTAAATTCTAAACAAGGGAAAATCAGGCAATAAGGCAGGCCTTCCTCTGCAATTGAAAAAAGATAATTTGACTTTAAGCTGTTCCAGCATTCGGATCCCTGCCTACTTGACGGGTCTCTTCCGGAGTTTTCGCTGGATCTCCCTTGACAGTAAAGTGGTTTCCGCTCCTTTTTGAGAAGGATTTAATGATCTCGGCCCTATAAGAATAAATGACAAACTCAGATTTGCCATCAAAACGAACCTTTATTGATTTTGAAAATGTATTTTTTGCAGGCTCATGTTCTACTATAGCGAGGCTTCCCCGGCTTTCGTCAAGGATTTTAAAAATCGTTAAATATCCAATGCCGCTGCCACCCTGATCAGCATGGGTGGTAGATTTTTTTAAGCCCAGGTCCATCAAAGTTTCCATTTCAAAAGGGATGCCACTATCCTGTACAGTTATTTCATAGCAGTCCTCCGCGATGCCCATGGTCACCAATATTTTCTTGTGTGTGCTGTCGGAAGCTTGTAGTGTCAAGTGAACTTGTGGCGTCAGGGTAACAGCAATAATAGCGTTTTCAATCAAATCCGCAAGCAATGTTACTAGTTGTTGTTTTGGGATGACACTTTCGGCACTGTCCTTAACGTTTCCTGTCATGACAAAATCGAATTGAATTCCATTTTTTGCGGCTTTCATACACATATAATTGAGAATATTGTCAACCCGTTCCATGCCTGTGGAGGTCAGAGGCTTATGTTCCCTTTGAATCTTGAGAATCATCTCTTTGCGTTCCCGCATCATTTCGTCCAATTCGCTGAGAATCTGCATCCCTTTTCTTTTTGTCTCAGCCTCTATGTTTTTGTCTGAGGTGTTTAAAAAGGTGCCCACCGCGGTGTACATGGCAGGAATAAGTTTGTTGTCCCTATGCACCGTTTCTGATAAAAATTTATTGCATGTAGCCAAGCTTTCGTTTTGTTTGTTCTTTTCATCAATCTCGCCCTGCTGTTCTTGGATGGTACGGTCTTTCAATCGTTGTTGATAGAGCATGGTTGTATTATGACGCCACCAAAAATTAATTCCAATTATGCAAATAATCGTTAAAACAACTAAGAAAACTCCTAAAGCGATAGAGGTATTTTCTCCCCAAAAACTCCTGATAGCCATAATGAGCACACTGAAAACGATGCCAATCCACCTGGCCTCTTTATTATGTAAAAAAACGAATCCTGGTCTTAGGCGCTTTATCCTAAAAAAGAGCACGACAAGCACAGCGTTCATAATGAGCGATATGGATTCCGTGACTATCAAAGGGATAGACAATAAAGGATTCCATGAAGGATCTGAATTCACTAAAAGGACTATATTTTTCAAATCCTCTAGAGGGATATTATCTTGTATCACGTTTGCTATGCCATATTCCTGTATGAGCTTTGCTGAGTAATTGACAATTAAGATAGGATATTCTATAAAAGATATGATTAGGTCGGCTAAAATATCAATTCCTAAGCTTATACCAACGGAAATAATAACAGCAGTAATCATAAGAGGTAGTTTAACTCTCGATGTAATGGCAACAAAAACAAAAACGGATATAACAAATATGAACTCGTATAAAGGAGGAAAGTATGAGAGCGGAACACTCATTATGAGCGAAAAGAGAATGGCGAATGCGATTTTCAACTTTGATACATTTTTCATATTTAGTATTTTTTTATAGACATAAAAAGAAATGATCAAGAGTCCAAACATTCTAATCATTAGGTAATGTTCCATATTATCCATTCGTGATTTTTTCCGCATAGTAATACATAAATTCGGTTAAAGTCGGCACACCTTTAACCGAATTTATCCGCGCGGTATAATATTTTTCCAAATCATCAATAGGTGCTGTGCGCCATGCCTTTTCAATAGCGTTTTGCATAGCCCGCTCCACGCTGGCCTCAGTTTTGGCATATTTTGCTGACAAGGCCGCACAGATTTTTTCATTCTGCCCGTTTATAATGAGAGTAATACCATCAATCAAGTATCCTCGTCCCATTGCGTTGGGAGGGATCCCTATCCGGTCAAGGTCGGTGATAATCCTTTTTACAATCCGCTGCTGTTTTTGTTGAGGGGATTCTGCAGTGTCGGATTGGGCGGCAACCTTCCTGTTCCCATGAATAATACTCTTCAATGAACTCAGAAAGTCGATGACACTTTTCGCGCTGTAATCCTCCTGACTTTTAACCATTATAAAATCGGCCCCCATTTTTCGCGCGCCTTCATGTGTGACATAGCTTATATTGTGAGTTGTGACAAGCACATATATCGGAACAGATAGATTCGTTTTTTGCAATAAATTTAAAAATTCCAATCCGTTTCCATATCCCTTATGTAATTCCAAATCCAAAATAATGGCATCAGGCAGGAAGTCCGTAACATACTCCAAGGCCTGAATAACGTTATTGGTAACACCCACCAAGTGAACGTCATTTGTAGATTCTATACACTGAATCATTTCTTGACATTCTTGTGGTTCATCCTCTATGAGAAGAATGGATAACGGCCTCCCCATGGTGGCCCCCCTTTTTTTGGCCTATACTGTCGCTTGGGTTGGAACACATATGCAAAGACAAATCCACAACGTATTCCAACAAAATATAACACAAAATAACGCCTAAAACAAATATATTTATTATTATTTTACAGTCGCAATAGGCTTTCAAAGCTCTTGGAGAAAGCCGGAAAGCCTGATTATATCAGGATATGAGCCCGAGGATCGTTCTTGCAGACAACGGATTTGTATCTTCTGGTAATTTCGGGGAATTAGAAGAACCACGCTTATTATGATGGGACGGATTGCTGCACTAGCTTGCAGCTTACAGCGGGTGTAATTATATTTTATAGGTATTGAAGGTCAGGACTTTTATACAACCTATAATTTACAACTACACCCGCTTACAGCTATAGCATTTGTGATTTTCCGTAAATCTTGATATAGTAATACATGCAGTGTTGGGAGCGAACTTAAGAGAAGACATGAGGAGTAACCCATGACAGAGAAGGAAAGGGCTGCCGATGATGAGCGATGCTGCCAAAATGCAGATACCCAACTCATGGATCGACAGCCCTTCATTAAAGTCCGAGGCGCCCGGGTGCATAACCTCAAAAACATGAACGTCGATATCCCACGCAACCAGCTTGTGGTGGTTACAGGCTTGTCCGGATCAGGCAAGTCCTCTTTGGCGTTTGACACAATCTATGCCGAGGGCCAGAGACGATATGTGGAGTCTCTATCCTCCTATGCGCGGCAATTTCTTGGCCAGATGGATAAACCGGACGTAGACTCCATCGAAGGCCTGTCCCCGGCTATTTCTATTGACCAGAAAACCACGAGCCGCAATCCGCGCTCGACAGTAGGGACTGTGACAGAGGTTTATGATTACTTAAGGCTGCTGTATGCCAGGATCGGCCATCCTCATTGCCCCCAGTGCGGCAAGGAGATTTCCCAGCAGACGATACAGCAGATGGTGGATCAGCTGATGGCCTATCCCGAACGCAGCAGACTTCATGTGTTGGCGCCGCTCGTGCGTGGCAGGAAAGGCGAACACAGCAAAATCCTTGACTCTATCCGCAAGAATGGCTATGTCCGCGCCCGGGTTGATGGCGTTCTTGTCGATCTGACCCAGGAAACGGAGCTGGCTTTAGAAAAAAACAAGAAACATTCCATTGAAGCGGTGGTGGACCGCATTGTCCTCAAAGCGGACAGCGCCTCGCGCTTGGCGGAATCTTTGGAAGCTGCTCTCAAAATGGGGGAAGGGACAGTTTTGGTATTGCTGACAGCCGCGGAGAACACCGAGGAGCTTCTGATTTTCAGCGAAAACTTCGCTTGCCCGGATTGCGGTATTGCGCTGGATGAGATCGCACCCCGGCTGTTTTCATTTAATACCCCTTTTGGGGCGTGTCCGTCCTGCACCGGATTAGGGGCCAACCTGGAACCTGATATTACCCTTATCATTCCAAATAAAAGAAAATCCCTGAATGGGGGAGCTGTCGAGCCTTGGTCCAATTCCACGTCTACATACTATCCCGCCCTGATCAAAAGCTTTGCGGACAGCCAAGGGATCGATATGGACGCGCCTGTAGCAGCCATGACTGAGGAACAGTGGGACAGGCTTCTTCATGGAACCCCTGAGGTGATCACCTTTTCGTATATCAATATTCTGGGGGAGAGCCGTGTCTGGCGCGCGCCTTTTGAAGGACTGATTCCCCATTTTCAGAGGCGGTACCGCGAGTCGGCGTCGGATTATGTACGCGGAGAGATGGAACGCTATATGTCAGAGAAACTGTGCCCGGACTGTGACGGCCGCCGGCTCAGGCCTGAAGCCTTGGCGGTCAAAGTGGGCGGCCTATCCATATATGATTATACACGGCTGCCGATCACAGACGCGCTGCAATTTCTCTGCGACCTTTCTCTTTCTCCCCGGGAACAGACCATTGCCCGCCGTATTTTCAAGGAGCTTTTAGAGCGGCTGGGATTCTTGATTGATGTGGGTCTGGATTACCTGACCTTAGACAGGGCGGCGGGAACCCTGTCGGGGGGAGAAGCTCAGCGTATTCGTTTGGCAACTCAGATTGGGTCAAGTCTGACGGGGGTTCTCTATGTGCTGGATGAACCAAGTATCGGCCTGCATCAGCGGGATAACGCCCGCTTACTGGGGACGCTGAAAAAACTGCGGGATCTGGGCAATACGCTGATTGTGGTGGAGCATGATGAGGAAACCATGCATGAAGCTGACCATATCATTGACATCGGTCCCGGCGCCGGCGCCCATGGGGGTGAAGTGGTGGCTCAGGGGAGATTAGCCGATATTATCGCCAGTGAAGCCTCGGTTACGGGGCAGTATCAAAGCGGCAAGCGTTCTGTCCCGATACCTGAGAGCCGCCGGCAGCCCAACGGCAAGTGGCTGACGGTTCGCGGAGCCTCGGAGAATAACCTGAAGAACCTTGATGTCAGCATTCCCCTCGGCGTTTTTACGTGTGTCACAGGGGTTTCCGGTTCCGGCAAGAGTACGCTGGTAAACGAGGTTGTGATTAAGGGACTCCGGGCCGGTTTGCAGAAAAACGGGGTTACGAAACTTGGGAAGTATGTGAAGCCTGGCGAGTTTGACGACATTCAGGGCTTGGAGCACATTGATAAAATCATCAATATTGACCAATCGCCCATTGGGCGCACGCCTCGCTCCAATCCGGCCACCTATACCGGTGTCTTTGACCATATTCGCGAGCTGTATTCGCAAGTCCCTGAATCCAAGATCCGGGGATATAAGCAGGGGCGCTTCAGTTTCAATGTCAAAGGGGGGCGCTGCGAGGCCTGCCGCGGGGATGGGATTATCAAAATTGAAATGCATTTTTTGCCTGATGTGTATGTGCCTTGTGAAGTGTGCCGGGGCAGCCGCTATAATCGTGAAACGCTTGAGATCAAATACAAAGGGGTGTCTATTGCTGATATTCTGGACAGTACGGTGGAGGAGGCGCTGGACTTCTTCGCGGTTGTCCCCCGTATTCAGCGTAAAATCCAGACCTTATATGACGTGGGCCTTGGCTATATCAAGCTGGGGCAGCCTGCCACCACCTTGTCGGGAGGAGAGGCCCAGCGGGTTAAGCTGGCCACGGAACTGGCCAAGAGAAGCACGGGTAAGACTCTTTATGTGTTGGACGAGCCCACCACGGGGCTGCATATTGCTGATGTGGATAAACTGCTGGCCATTTTGCACCGCCTGGTGGAAGCCGGGGACAGTGTTCTTGTGATTGAACATAATCTGGACGTGATTAAGACGGCCGACCATATTATTGACCTGGGCCCCGAGGGGGGCAGCCGGGGAGGTGAGCTCTTGGTGGCGGGGACGCCGGAGGAAGTGGCGGCTTTTGAGCGGTCGTATACAGGGCAGTTTTTGGGGCGGGTTTTGGCAAATAGGAAGGGGAATGATGGTTCTATACCACCACATCGAATATCCGCCTGCCGTTGAATTCCATCCACTGAGCACAGGGCTGTTTATTTTGGTTTCTACGGAAATCAAAGGTTAAAAGGTATCCTGTAGAAGTGTTCTTTCCTGCCATATAGTCCAGCAGTTGCATGTATGCGCTTTCTTTATACGTCTCACCGTGCCAAAGCTTCAATTCGACAATAAACTGTTCTTTATTATAATCCACGACAATGTCCATGCGGCGCTGATTTCTGGTTTCGCTTTCAATATGGTAAAAACCGGCGCCGTTAATCAGAGGACGCAGATATGACAGAAAAAGCAGACGTCCATGCCGTTCGAGGAATTGAACGTCTTTTACACTAAACAGCTCATAATAGTGGGCGGCGAACTTTTCCAGGCACAGCTGCATATTGAATTTGCCGTCAGAGACAACATCAGATGAGAGGACGGCCTTGACGGCTTTTTTTTCTTTATTGGTCTGTTCTTTGGATATGAAATACTCGTAGATCAAGGTTTCAAAGATTCTATTGGATACGACGGCGACGGTGTTATGGTTCTCGATAATGCCAAAGGTATGGGCTAACTCTATAACAGGATTGCCGAATTTAAAGTTATAACTCTCACCCATAATTAATATGTTGTAGATAAAATGGTAGAGATCTTTATTATTTTCAAGGTTTTTGCAGAGATCGTCAAACAGAGTGTTTTTTTCATCAAGGAGCCTATTGACGGCATTTTGGATACCGTCATACGTCCATTCTTTGCCAAGTTCCTCGTCAAGACACTGGCAGACTCTTGACACCAGAAACGGGTACCCTCTTGTGTGACGATAAATTTCTTCAGATAGGGCTGTTATGTCCATGCCGGTGCTGTGATCATTTTCGTACTCTGCCAGCATTGTGGCGATCTCATCAGGATTAAAAGACATATCAACCTTGAAGTTTACAGCGATATTCCATGGTGAGTTGTACTGTTTATTCTCCGTTGCTGCAGGTGTATGAGTGCCTTCATGTATCATCTTCAGCTTGATATTTTTAATATCATACACGCCGGCAAGAATGACGCTGTGGAAGGTGGCGCCGAGATCTCCCTGCCGTTCAATATATTTGTGGCGCAGCATCCCCAAAAAAGACAAGAAAATCTGATGGTTACCAGCCCTATCGACCTCATCTATCATCAGAACAATCTTGCGGTTAGCACACAAATGCGTCAAATGGGCGCTGAGTTCATCAAAGTCGGTAATTTCCGGGTTCTGCCATTTAATGTTTTCATGGGGATATTCGTTTTGGGTTGCAGCATCCAGCTGCCAAAGAAACCGCTGACAAAAAGACTGCGCATGAGTAAACATGGTTTCTCCCGCCCCTTCAAAGCTGAGGCTGAGACAGATATAGTCGTGGCGCAGCCTTCTTTTGAGGGCGTACAGTGTTGTTGTTTTTCCATACTGTCTGGCGCGGTTAATTGTAAAATAGCTGCAATCATCCACGAGTTCCTTAATTTTTTCTATCTTATTGCTGATGTCTACCATGTAGTTTTTCGACTGGACACACACTCCTGTTACATTGAATTTCCGCATAGGCTCATACCTCCGGCTTGAGTATGTCTATTTTAGCATTAATTTTCAGGAAGCTAAACTTGATGTTCTCTTTGCCTTTTCACCCTGATCCTGCCTCTCTTTCGTAACGCGCTTGATAAAAAAAGCCAGGATTAAGGCAGCGACAGCAACACAGGCAGTCACAAGAAAAGAGAAATTGATCCCTTTGAGCATAGCCTGAGCACTAACCTGGTGTTGCAATTCCGGTGTCATAACGGCGCCGCTTTTTATCATATCGGCGGCAATATCCTGGGCTGCTGAGGTTGTGTGAATAGACATAATCGTCACAAGAACCGATGATCCAATAGCGCCGGAGATTTGTTGCAGGGTGCTGTTCATGGCGGTTCCGTGGGGGTAGTTCCGCGCCGGCAATTGATTTAACCCATTGGTCATAACCGGCATCATGACTAGCGCCATTCCCAGCATGCGGGATGAATACAGGAGGAGTAAGTGCAGATAGGGTGTGTCAAGGGTGAGTTGGCTAAATGAGTAACTTGTGATCACAGTTATGGATAAGCCGATAACAGCGAGGAGTCTGCCGCCGATTTTGTCGAATAATTTTCCGGTAATTGGCGAAAGAAGCGCCATCATCAAGGCTCCGGGCAGCATCAGCAGACCTGCCTGGAACGGGGAGATCCCCCGCAGGGTTTGAACATATATAGGGAGCAGCAGCATGGAAGAGAACATCACCATAGAGAGAATGATTGAGATGGCTGCCGACAAGGTATACATGGGGTATCGAAAAATTTCAAAATTCAGCATTGGCCGTTCCATTTTAATTTGTCGAAGGACAAAGAAGAGCAAAGCAGTCACACCGATGATCAGTGAAATGTAGACATGGGGGGTATCCCAACCCTTGCTGCCGGCACTGCTCAAGCCATAAAGAATACCGCCAAAGCCGAAGCTTGATAGAATAACAGAGAAAAGATCCAGGGTCTGGCTGCTTTTTTCTTTTTTATCTTTAAGAATAAGGATCCCGGCGATGAGGCTGGCAATAGCGATGGGTGTGATAAAATGAAAAAGCATGCGCCAGTCATAGTGCTGAATAACCCAGCCTGACAACGTGGGTCCTATTGCCGGCGCTCCCATCATAACCAGCCCCAGGAATCCCATAGCGGAGCCGCGTTTTTCGGCAGGGAAGCTGACAAGCATGACATTCATTAATAACGGCATCACAATCGATGAGCCGGCAGCTTGCAGCAACCGCCCTGCAAAAAGCACGGGAAAAGTATAAGCAAAGCCGGCAACTATGGCCCCGGCAGAGAATAAGGCCATGGCGGTTAAGAATAGATGACGGACAGAGAATTTTTGGATTAAAAAAGCGGTTATGGGAACAAGGATTCCCATAACCAGCATGAAGCCGGTTACCAGCCATTGAATCGTTGTGGCTTCCAGATTTAAATCAGCCATCATAGAAGGTAAGGCGACGTTAAGGAGTGTATTATTTAACATGGCGATAAAATCACTGATCATGAGGACAGTGATCATGGCGTAGGGCGCTTTTTTGGGTTTTTCGGTCATGACTTTATCTGATAGCTCCCTCTCCTATATAATTTCCAAGAACAGTATAACAGAAAACGCAGAAGAGCGCTTGAGTTTAAACCACACCTTCGAGGAATTCGCTTCTGTCCAGAATCACTTGTTTGAAGACAGATATGGCATAAGCGTGGTGCTGGGGATCGCGAATCCGCTCGCCGGAGTGATCAAATGCCATAATCTTGTTCATTTTAATGCAGACTTCTACCGTTGCGTTAGAGATGTTATCCCAAAGGTTAGGTGTTTTAACGCTTATATTTCCAATTGACGTTTTAATATTATAGATAGCTTCATATCCCAGATGTTCGCTGGAAACAATGTCACCGAAAATCGAGATGTGTTCTTCATGTGTGGTGTGCAGTATCATGTGCTCCGGCCTTACGGCAAAAGAATAGTCATAGCCCTCAAACGAGAGAATGTTAGCCGGAGGAGAGCCGATGAAACCAGCCACAAACAAGTTATCCGGGTCTTCGTAAATAGCTTTAGGGCTGCCCTCCTGTTGAATAATACCTTTATTCATGATCACAATATGGGTTCCCATGCTCATGGCTTCAATCTGGTCATGTGTTACATAAAGGAAAGTTGCCTCCAATTTGCTATATAAATCAGTCAGTTCATAGCGCATAACGTTGCGAAGTTTGGCATCAAGATTAGAAAGAGGTTCATCCATCAAAAATATTTTGGGGCGCTTGACAATAGCGCGGGCCAAGGCGACACGCTGGCGCTGTCCGCCGGACATCTGCGCCGGCAGCTTTTTGACCTGATCCTCTAAACGTACCATATTGATGGCATCCGTTACCAGTTTAGTCCGTTCAGGGTTTTTGACCTTTCTGGCCTTTAAGCCATATTCGATATTCTGATACACAGTCAAATGCGGGTAAAGGGCATAGTTTTGGAATACCATAGCAACATTACGGTCACCGGGCAGAACCTTAGTCATATCTTTATTGTCACAAAGGACTTTGCCTTGATCAGGCGTTTCAAGCCCGGCGATGATGCGAAGCAGCGTGGATTTTCCACATCCCGAAGGACCCAGTAATATGGTGAACGAACTGTCCTGAATGTTCAAATTAATGGTATCGAGTACAGTCACTTCTTTAAAAGCTTTGCTAACGTTTTGAATTGTTACATTACTCATTTTTCAAATCCTTTCTATCATACAGTTTTTAAGGCTTTCTATGTCATCATGGCTCACGCCGATGAACTCCAGATAGCCTTGGGCGCCGTTATATTTGGCGTTTAAATGTTTCAAAAGGCGCTCCATATGAACAGGGTCTGAGCCCAGCATGTCGTCCACAAGCTTATCCAATTGCGCCGGCATGCCGGCATTTTCTTTCAGAATGGGCAGCATCTGGGCCAAAAAAACTTCGGTGAGGGCATAATCTTGTATAACATCATTATCGCTGACGCCGCATAACTTGAGCAGCAACGCTGCTAGCAGCCCTGTCCGGTCTTTGCCCGCGCTGCAGTGAAACAGAATTTTCCCCTCCCGGGCCTGGGCGGCTTGGGCAAAGAAGCGGCGGATTGAATCCTGATGAGTGTCAAGCATATCAATATAGAGTGCGCCCAAATTAAAATCGGGCGGCAGTTTATCAAAATCCAAGCTTCGCTTAGTCTCTTCTGAATAGAGCGGCAAACAAACATACGTGACATGCTCATACTCTGAAAGCCCGCTGGGGACTTTCTCATACTCATCCTGATTGCGCAGGTCAATTACCGTGCGCACGCCTAACCCCCAAAGCGTCTTCGCGTCATTGTCACTGAGCGGCATGAAGCAGTCTGATCTCAGGAACCGATCTGAGGTTATAAAACCATCTGCTGTCTGATACCCGCTAAGGTCGCGCGCGTTATGGGCAGTTGTAAGGTTCAGGCACTGTTTGGGGTGTCTTGTTTGTTTCAAGGCGGCTTCCATTATTTAATCCCCCATTTCACAAATGAATTTATAATCATTTTTTGAAGCGCTAAATAGAGCGCAATAATCGGTATGCTGGAAAGCGTGGCCGCTGCCATCAGCGCTCCCCATTCATTCCTTTCAAGGCTCAGGAACTGCTGCAGGCCAATCTGTATAGGCGCCTGATCGATTCTCGTATTGACCAGCATGGCCCAAAGATACTCATTCCAGCCATGGATAAACAGCAGTATTCCCAGTGAAACCATGGCCGGCTTGATATTGGGAAGCACAATACGTGTTAGAATGGAAAATTCACTTAATTTGTCCATAACAGCGGCTTCTATTAATGCTTTCGGGAAAGATTTAAGGGCAGAATACAGTGAAAGTATTGCGAAGGTTGACGCTGTAAAGGGCAATATCACACCCAGCATGGTATTTCTAAGACCTAAAGAAGTGATGGTAATATAATTAGGGATCATAATGGCTTGCATGGGAACCAGCCAGGTCAGACTGAAGATGGTGAAAATAAGACCCCGGCCCTTAAATTCCCATCGTGTAAGCGCATAGGCCGCCATAACGGCTGATACTAACTGTGCAACAGTCTGTACAGAAGCAATAATGAGTGTGTTAAGGGTTAATCTGAAGATGGGGACATTGTTTACAGCGTACGTATAATTTTCAAGCGTTGGCGCTGACGGGAACATGCTGGGGGTAAAGATTTCGCCAAGGGGCTTAAGAGAACTGATCACCATCCAATATAATGGGAAAATCGCGAAAGCGCAGAGCAGAATCAGCAAAGCATGTTTGGGTATTTGTTTTATTGACGAGATCATACATTTTCCTCTCTCAGTTATCATAAAACGCAAAGCGTTTATTGATTTGATTTATCATGATCGCAATGATACCAAACAGGACGAAAAACAGGATGGCTGCCGCCGAGCCCATGCCGGCATTAAAATTCTTAATGCCATAGACATACATTAAATAATAAACATTTGTTGTTGCGCTTGCAGGTCCTCCCAGGGTTAACACATTGATGTAGACAAATGTCCATTGTGCGGTAAAGAGAATGCTAAGCATGATCATATAGATGACCATGGGTGAGATCAGAGGAAGCGTAATGGTCAGCGTCTGACGCAGCTTAGAGGTTCTGTCAAGATCCGCCGCTTCATAATATGACTTGTCAACGCCGGTCAATGCCGCGGAGAACATCAGTGTGCTGAAGCCAATCATTTTCCATCCCGCAATGAGGAGAATAGAAAAGAGAGCGGTAGGTTCAGACCCTAAAAAATTGATTCCTTGGTCAATCAGCCCCAGCCCCATCAACGCCTGATTGATAACCCCGACCGAGGGGTGAAAAAGCCAGCGCCAAATGATGGCAACCGTCACAGGAGGCATAATCATGGGGAGGAAGAACAACGTACGATAAATATTTTTGGCTTTTGTATTCATGTTCTCCGTAACTATCGCTAAGATCAAAGGAATAATCACCGCAAAAGGTAACATGCCAATGATATACCACAGTGTGTTGACAAGTGCTTTGCCGAAATCGGGATGGTCAAACAGCCTGAGATAATTTTCAAATCCCACCATCTCAGGGGTGCTGCTAGGAAGCATGTTCCATTCCATAAAGCTGTAAAAAACTGTTTTAATAAGCGGCCAGTAAGTCCATAGGCCCATCAGGAACAGGGCGGGAAGCATAAACCATAATGGGTTTAATGTCCTGATGAAATCCTTTATTTTAATATTTTGGAATTTAGATAGAAACACATTATGCTCCTTTTAAAAGGGTTTCAAATTCTTTCAGGCTTTCGGTAGTTGTTTTGATTTGGCCAACCATACTCATGATTTTTTTAAGTGAAATTTGTGCCAAAACTTTTTCAGACCCGAAAGTAACCGTATTGTTATGCATCGTTTGGTTAAGGATTGTAACCATATTAAATCCGAAACGTTCTATCATTTTCACATCGTCGCCGTTGACAACAAGGCTGTACGCCATACTGTCCGCTGTAAGGCTCAAAATATTATCCATGATAATGTTCTGATTGCTTCTGTGCGTATGCCCTGTTAATACGCCGATAACATCAGTTCCCCAGATGATATCATAAAGGGCGCTGGTATCTCTAAGACTGCTTTCGCCAAGTCCAAACTCGCTCATCGCAGTTGGATGATGAAAAGCAAGGACAGTACCGCATTCTGCCGGTTCTTCTAATTGCTGTTTAAGCCATAGCAATTGTTCCTCGCCTATCTCGCCGTCCACGTCATTATCCTTTGAATCCAAGACGATCAGGCGAAGGCCGTTAATATCCCTGCTGTAGTAATAAGCCGACTGGGGTTCTTCTTCCAGGTACCCTTCAAAGAAATACCCGCGGTCATCATGGTTGCCTATTGTGAGGAAGATAGGCGAGCCCAATTTTTCCTGCATACGGTCAATAAACCCTTTGGCATAACGGTAATCTTCTAAATCATTATCATTAATGATGTCGCCGGTGACAACGACAAAGTCCAGCTTGTCATTCATCGCACAAAAATAGTCAATCGCTTTTTCGAAATTGTCTCTGACAGCGATATCTAAGAAAGCGGACTTACCTTCGCGGCATAAATGTGTGTCGGCTAAGTGCGCAAATCGTATTGTTTTCATGAAATTTTCCTCATTTCTTAGGCATTAAGGACTGTGCTTGATTCTGTGCGTCCTGCATTGTTTGGGCGACATCGGCATCTGTGAATACAGCTTTAACGCTGGCATCCATGAGCAGCTGTTCAATTTGATACCAGTTATTGCCTGGATAAGATTGCCATGGAGTCACTATTTTTAATTGTTCGAGGTTAGGACCGGCAAGAGGGTTTTCCTCCGCCCATTTTTTGAGATAGCGCTCATCTTCTATAATAGCAGGGCGCAGGGGGGGATATCCCATCATGGAAGTAATGACGGTATAACCTTCGTCGCTGGTCACATATTTGATGAATTTCCAAGCAGCTTCCTGCTTGGCTTTATCTTTTGTGCAAATGAACAATCCGCTGCCTGTGTTGACGGGTACCGCAGGTTTATCACCAAATGCAGGCATTTTAGCGGTTCTGAGCTCCCAGCCTCCCTCATCGGCCGCCTTGATCATACTGGCTTGCAGAGCTGATGTGTATAGCATCATACCTAATTTGCCGCCAGAGAAGGCTTCTACACCTTGCATGGAGTCGGTGATCTTCGGTTGTGCGCCGTTAGTGACCATATTTTTTAACATGGACAGAGCTTCGATTGCCGGCTGCTCGCCATACTGTATTGTTGTCCTGTCGCTGGACATAATGCTGCCACCGTTGCTTTTTATAAGGGCTTGTAAAAAGCAGTCACTTAGGAGGTACCCCCCAAATAAGAAGCCGTCATTACTGGTTTGTTCTTTAATTTGAAGCGCGTATTTTTCTACCTCTTCCCATGTGGTCGGAGGTGTATCAGGATCCAATCCCGCTTCTTCGAGCAATGTTGCATTATAGAATAATACGGGTGTGCTGAAAGTATAGGGCAAGCCGAGCATTTTACCGTCAATTTTTGCAACATTAAGTGCTGCGGGTTCAAACCCTTTTAAATGCTCTTCAAGTTCTGTCTTATCAACGAGTTCATTCAGATCTTGTACACCATAGTTATTTTGAGCAAAATCCAACGCGTCAAAAACGACTTGTATCACGTCCGGTTCAACACCGGCGGCGATATCAGCCTGAATTTTGGTATTGATTTCTTCGCTTGTTACGTAGACAACTTCGACGTCAATATCCGGATTGTCTTTTTTGAAGTCTGCTATGAGTTTATCAACACCATCCTTTTGTTGAGCCATGTAGTTATAGGTATAGAATGCGATTTTCACCGGTTTGTTTGCCGTATCGTTTGAGTCGCTTGAGCATGCCGCTAAAGACAGTGAAAGACATGCCACAAGAATAAATGAAACTATCTTTTTCATGGAATTACGCTCCTTCTGTTATAAATTTCTTTTCGTTGAAGTCCTCCTGTTAAGTCCTCCTGTTAAGTGCTGACTTCCGTGCCGTGATAATTCACACACAAATCGCTCTTCTTACACCTCCTATCTTTGTCAAAATAATTATAGTGGTGTAAAGTAAAACCCCAAGCAATAGCATGCAAATTGTTTGTATGAATCATGTAAAAGTTAAAAATAAACAATAAACTTTGCACTTTCCCGCTTCCTCAAATTGGTTAGATTCAGGGTTGAAACAAAAACGGCAGAATCTGCCGCTTTCTCTTTGTGTCACTTATTGCGAAGAAAAGAACTTGGGCGCACCAATTAATTGTTGTAGCATAATATTCCAAAAACATATGATGCTTCTTGAGCCGGCCACACAGAGCAGGCGAACATTTAACGCGCTCGATTCTACGCGATTGTGCGCTTCTAAGCCGGCCCGAGTGGCCTTGTAGAG
>WRII01000027.1 GCA_009782825.1 Peptococcaceae bacterium | reverse complement strand
ATTATATCATATACTTAAATAAAACGCAAGCGGAAAATGCTCTATTTCAAGCTTTTTTTAATATAAGGGGGGGGTTATTGGTGGGGGTTTCGTCTTAAGTACAGGTTAGCCGACTTTTAGGTTAATATAGAAATTCTCGTTTTCTTTAAGATCAATGACAAGATCCCCGTTGTACACAAAAAGCATACGGCCTTTTATGCATGGTTCATACAACCCACCTGTGTGAAGAGTCAAAGTCTCTAAATCAAAAACTTTATTTGCTTCTTCTCCAGACATATAATAAAATATCTTTTCGTTGCCCATAATTCCACTCACTTTCCTAACTAATCTAAATTTGTAGGATTATCAAATACTACTTATTCCCCAACCCCATCAACCCCATCAACCCCATCAATCACATCAATCACTTCCTGAGCGATAGCTTCCAGCTCTTCCTTCTCAGGACCCTCCAGCATAACGCGAATCAGCGGCTCTGTGCCCGAAGGACGAACCAAAATTCTGCCATTGTCCCCCAAGCGGTCCTCCACTTGGGCAATAACAGTGCGAAGCTCAGAACTCTGAAGAACAGCCTCCTTATCTTTGACCCGGGTATTTTGAAGCACTTGAGGATAGCGCTGAAAAGGCGCTGTCAACTCCGACAGCTTCTTTCCTGTGTCCTTCATGACCTCCATCAGCTTCAACGCTGATAAAATCCCGTCCCCAGTCGTGGCATGCTGCGCAAAAATAATATGTCCGGACTGTTCCCCGCCCAACACCGTATCCGTGGCCTGCAGCCGCTCCAAAACATAGCGGTCCCCCACGGCCGTTTCTTCGATATCAATGCCGTGGTCAGCCAAAGCCCGGCGCAGTCCCAAATTACTCATCACTGTCAGCACAATCTTATTGTGTCTCAAAAGCTGACGTTCCTTCAAGTGGAGGGCGCAGACAAGCATAATGGCGTCTCCGTCAACGATACAGCCATTCTCATCCACAGCAATAACTCGATCGGCGTCGCCGTCAAAAGCCAGCCCCAAATCCGCGTGACACGCCGCCACTTTTTGCGACATCCGTTCAGGATGCGTAGATCCGCACATCACATTGATGCTCATGCCATCAACACTGTCATAAACCGGAATCACACTCGCCGCTCCCAGAGCCTTAAAAAGACGGGGCGCGATAGCTCCCGCGGCGCCATTCGCGCAGTCCACCACAACGTTGAGCCCCTCCAAAGAAGGCGCCAGGCCTTTCAGAAAGGCCATATATTCCTCTCCGGCTTGGGGCATAGGGATAATGCGCCCCACACGGTCTCCCACAGGTCTTTCGCCTTCCAGATCCCGGTGAACCTGGGCTTCGATCTCTTGTTCCACCTCGTCAGGAAATTTATATCCTGACAGACTAAAAAATTTGATGCCGTTATCCGGAGCCGGATTGTGGGATGCCGAGATGACCACCCCCGCACAGGCTTCAAGTTTTTTGGTCAAAAAAGCCACCGCCGGTGTCGGGAGAATTCCCGCGGTATACACATCGACGCCCATGGAGCAAATGCCCGCCGCCAGCGCGGCTTCCAGCATGCTGCCGGATATCCGTGTATCCCGTCCGATAATAAATTTTCCTTTCGTCTCTGCCTTGGGGGGGGTGTCCGAAGTCCTCTGTTTTCCCAGATGGTAGGCAGCGGCCTGCCCAAGGCGAAAAGCCAGCTCCGGTGTCAGATCTCTATTGGCTATACCGCGGACACCGTCAGTTCCAAATAGTTTTTCCATATCTATGCACGACTTCCTTTCGTAATGACTTTAGATATTAACTATCTTATCATGGAGGCTGATTAGAACCTTGATTTTTGTATCCAGAACCATGATGACCTTTTCCGGCAGAGAGAGAGCCGCGGAGTCAATGTCGAAAACTTTGCTGCTGTTCAGGTCGTCAACAGAGAGGGCGCCGAGATGAACTTCAGAGATCTCAGCCAGCGTCTGCTCAGGACCGATCAGTGTTATGACGGCAGGCAGCGGTTCAGCGGAGAGCACTTCATATCCGTTGGCAACTGTTCCGTCGATGGTGACGCTGAGAGGGACTATTTTACTTATACTGCCGGCTTCATAAATGGGGACAATGACATCCACAGCCCCTGTCAAAGCTGTCAATCTCTTATATTCGGGATCAGGAGAAAAAATGTTGAATACGCCAAAATCCTTATACACAATGGGACGGGATGTGCGCAATGTACTGTCTGCGCCGTCGATATTGACTTCCACCCCCACTTTTTCCATCTTGTCGATGATGCTTTGAGGTCCTCTGACCACTACTTCACTGGGGGTCAGAATAGGATCTCCCGCCACATATCCTTTGGCTGGTTTTCCTATTATCTGGGTCTCGACATGCATCGACTTATCACTTAACTTGTCAATATCCAGAGGGAGGGTGCTGGGACTAACCTTTTTTACAGTGCCTCCTTCTCCGGGATCGACTTTGATGGTGTAAGAGGTTGGCCCGGTGTCGGTATTAATGGCGGCATTTTCGAGGTCAATATAGGCATGGATTTCTTTATCGCTGTTTTGAGCGCTGACATCCACATGAATAGTTGGCAGCTCATTAAGGACAATCAGATTAGCCGGGGTGTTTCGCAGTTCAACTTGTACGGGGACGGTTTTGGTGCCAAGAAAGCTGAATGTCTCCGCCTGTCCTGTGACCACAAACCAAACGATGACAGCGCACACCACAGAGAAAATTTTATAACCTATATTACGGCTGAAGAGATGACGAATCTTGATGTTCATGCCTATAACCTCCTGAATCATTTCCAAAACATGAAATCTTTTTTGATATCTTCTTTTTTGTCTACCATAAATTCATTTCTGAGGGCGTCGCGCAAGCTCTTCTCATCGTGGGATCTTTTTATCTGACCATGCTGGGCGGTGGTAATAATGCCCGTTTCCTCTGAGACAATAATAATCAGCGCGTCGCAGACTTCTGACAGGCCAAGCGCGGCTCGATGGCGTGTTCCCAGGGTTTGCTGCAGAGAGGTGTTCTGAGACAGAGGCAGAAAACATCCGGCGGCCATCACACGGGCGCCGCGGATAATGGCGGCTCCGTCGTGGAGAGGGGTCGAGGGCATAAAGATACTGAGCAAAAGTTCCGCGGAGACGGAACCTTCTATTTTGAGGCCGGTGTCGATGTATTCCTGAATGCCGGTGTTTTTTTCTAAGACAATAAGGGCGCCGATACGATTGTCGGAGAGATTTTTGACAGTTTTCACGATTTCCCGCATGGCGACTTCCATTTCTTCCGCGCTGGCCGAATGGGTATGGATATTCAAAGGCGACTGACGTCCGAGCCGTTCCAAGGTTCGGCGCAATTCGGGCTGAAAGACCACGGGCAGAGCCACGGCCATCATAGCCCAGGCGCCGGTCAACGCCCAGGACAGGGTTTGCAGGTTGAGCAGAGCAGCCAGGTAGGTGACGATGGCCAGAATCAGCAGGCCGTTCAACAGGGTCATGGCACGGGTGCCTTTGAACTGGATTAGGATTTGATAAATGATCACCGCCACAATAATGATGTCGATGATGCTTAACCAATTCATAGGTAAATTTGAAATCTGTCTGAGAATCTCCTGCATGTGTTCAGGCTCCTACTTTTACTTGAGGGTCTGAGGGTCGTCAGGGTCTGAGGTTCGCCAGGTTTTGAGGGTCGTCAGGTTCGAATACCAGCCCATTTTTCAATACAGGCCACGATGCGCTCACAGGCATGACCGTCTCCGTAAGGGTTAACGGCCATGGCCATCCGGTCAAATTTCTGCGGGTCTGTTAACAGGGCGTGGGCTGATTGATAGATCTTTTCTTCCTCGACTCCGGCGACTTCGACAGTTCCCGCCGCAACGGCTTCCGGGCGCTCTGTTTCCGTGCGGAGAACGAGAACGGGCTTGCCTAAAGCGGGGGCTTCTTCCTGCAGTCCGCCGGAATCTGTCATCACAAAGGTGCAGCGGGCCATCAGATTGTGCATCTCTTGGACGTCCAGCGGAGCAATCAAATTGAGGCGTTGAACGCCTTCCAGATAGTCTCTGACGGGTTCCTGGATTTGCGGATTGGGATGAACCGGATAGATAACCCGCAAAGAGGGATGGTCTTGGAGCAGGCGCCGCACAGCTTGGCATATGTTGTAAATCGGCTGGCCGAAGTTTTCCCGGCGGTGGGCTGTCAGCAAAATGGCAGGGCCTGCGGCAAAATTGAAGTCACTCAGAAGGGGGTGTTGGAATGTGTAGGCATCATAGACCATAGAGAGCAGCGCGTCAATGACGGTGTTCCCGGTGACTTCGATCAGACCTTGGATATGTTCTTGCCGTAAGTTGTTGGCATTGGACTCTGTGGGCGCAAAGTGCAGCCGGGCCAGACGGCTGATCAGGCAGCGGTTCATTTCTTCAGGGAACGGGGAATATGGATCCTGGGAGCGCAGCCCGGCTTCCACATGAGCGACAGGGATTTTCTGGTAGAAGGCTGCCAGGGCTGCGGAGACTGATGTGGTGGTATCTCCGTGGACGAGGATCAAATCAGGTTGATATTCGGCTAAAACCGGCGCTAATCCTTCTAGGGTTCGTGTGGTAATGGAAGTGAGATCTTGATTGAAACGCATGATATTCAGATCGATATCGGGGGTGATGGAGAAAATGGTGAGCACTTGATCCAGCATATCCCGGTGTTGACCGGTGACGCAGACCAAGCTTTCAATCTGAGGATGGCCATGCAAGGCTTGAACCAGCGGCGCCATTTTAATGGCTTCGGGGCGGGTTCCAAAGACGCTCATGATTCTTTTTTTTTCTGACATGATCTGAGCCTTTCTGTCAATTCTGCGTAATGTTTTTACACGTCTCTATTGTACATCATATGATGGGATTTGGCGAGTGGTCATAGCCCTGCAATGGTCATAGCCCTGCAGGTGCCCTGCAGTGTGGTCATAGCTCTGCAGCCCTGCCTTGTGGTCTGTGGTTATAGCCCCCTCTTCCCTCCCTCGTTTTTGTCGCGAATATATCTGGTCAACACTTTCAGCCATCTGTTCCGGGGTATGCAAAAAGAGAGTATTATAAATCTTGCTAAGATGCAAAATATTAAGTATATTTTACGTATGATAGGGTTTCTATTATTTTAAGGAAGGTGTTAGACAGATGAACAAAAGTCAAGTTAAATGGATCGTGATGTTTGTGGCTGTGGTTGTTATGGCGGTATTCTTTATGGCGGGATGTACTACAAATACTATTTTAGAACAAAACAATAATACGGATCGGACGAATTCCCAACAGAATAATACTGATCAGAACAATCAGAACAATCAGGACAATGATACCGTCAAGGATGTTACTGGAAGATGGATTTTCAGGGAAAACGACTCTGCAAAACTGGAACACTATAATGTATTGATCTTGAAAGAAGATATGACATTTGAGTTGGTTGTAAATCTCTATGAAGGAATGGGCAATATCAACGGGACATACAGCCGTAATGGGGATAAAATAGAATGCAAGGTGAGTTCCAGAGATTTTTATGGATTTTTGGGTGATGAAGTTGAACAGTTTGCCTTTGTAATCACCGAAGGAGCGTTGAACTACCAGGGAGATACGATAGGGATGATAGGAGAATCTTTCGCGGTTTTTGAGAGGGAAAAATAGAGTGTATGAAAGATGATGTGCTCTTTCTTTTGCGCCAAAAACCGGACAGTTTTATCTCTGGGGCGGACATCAGCCGTGTCCTGGAGGTGACTCGCTCTGCTGTCTGGAAAACAATCAAGGCTTTGCAAGAGGATGGTTATACAATTGAAGCTGTGACAAACCGGGGCTATCGTCTCACGGCCAGCCCGGATATTTTGCAGGCTGATGATCTGCAATCTCTGTTGACCACTGAATATTTGGGCCGCAGCCTGACTCTTTATGAAAGTGTCGAATCCACCAACCGGCAGGCTTTGCATGCGGCGGAAAACGGGGCCGTCCATGGAGCTGTGTTTGCCGCTCAGGAACAGACAGCGGGACGGGGCCGTCTGGGTCGTGCCTGGTATGCTCCACGGCATACATGTCTTATGATGTCTCTCCTGCTGCGTCCTGAGATTCCTATCAATAATGCGGCCCAAGTGACCTTGGCTGCCGGATTGGCCGTGCAGCAGGCCATGCAGCAGGAGATGCAGCAGGTGATGCAGCAGACCATGCAGCAAGCAATGTACAAAGGAACGGATGAAGAGTATCACCTGCAACGCACATTGCACAATACCGCTTTGCAACCCGTCATTAAATGGCCGAATGATATTCTTCTCAATAATAAGAAGGCTGCGGGAATTCTCACAGAGCTGACAGCTGAGGTTGAACATATTAAAGCGTTGGTGGTGGGTATCGGCGTCAATGTGCATATTTCTTCATTTCCGCCGGAATTGGCGGATTCAGCGACTTCTTTGTTCCTAGAGACAAAAAGAGCGTATTCACGGGTTGAAAAATCTCAACAAATTGAAACTTTTCAACTTACTTCCTTGGCTGCTGCTATTCTCAATTGTTTTGAACCTCTGTATGATCTCCTTATACGGCATAAATTTGTCACGGATATTCTTCCTCTTTACCAAGACAACTGTGTAACTTTGGGCCGGGAGATCAAGGCGATTTACCACAATAAAGAGATTTGCGGACGAGCTGTTGCCCTCAACCCTGCCGGAGAATTGATTGTGCAGCTTCCCACAGGAGAGACTTTGGCGTTAAATGCAAGTGAGGTGTCTGTCCGAGGACTGATGGGATATGGGGAATGATATAACACGTCAATTCATTACCCTAAAAATGTAAGCGGAAAACTTAAGAAACATTGCGTTGGAATAGAGGATTTGTTACCCGCTGTTAAAGCATTTTGTGAAACATGGTCTACGGAGAGTAGCCCGTACTGGGTAATGGAAGTTTTATAAATAATGGATTGAATGGAATCGTTTCTGCCTCGTTCCGCCTCAATTGGAAATCCAAGGAAGAAAATATTCTGTTCTTCTGACGGCTCATGATACCATCACAGTGTGGGCACGAGGCGAGATTCGAGAAGATGCATAAGACTTTACTTTTGGAAGTGACAGATAATGGTCGTTTATATCCATGAGAGATATGAATCAGCAATGAATATAGGAGTTAATCTGTTTCGTTGGGGTGCCTATATTAATGAGCGATTTGAAGTATGGAAAATACTTTTAGTGTGTAAACACTACCACGGCCTATTCTCACAGATTTCATTCCAATGGTATATTGCGTCACCAAAAGTAAACTTTAGGCCTAACTCCATATGATAAGGTTCTTTGTCAAAGTAAATCCAACCTTCGTAGGCGCATTGATTTGCTGTATAATTATCATGAATACACTCAAATTTCCATTCGTCAGCATTAATTCTTCGACAAAACTCATGCCAACTGATATTTTTATCTTCGAAAAGAATTTCAACACAATTAGCATTTGTGAGTGTGAGTTTAGCCCCATCCTCAGTTCTTAAAGTCTTGTGAAAAGGGTTTTTGTTGTTGGTTTCAATAATCCAAAATCCACGTTCAAAGCTGAATATAATATTGCCATCTTGCTCATCAATATGCATTATATAGCAATCATGCAAGCTGATTGTATTGTATTCATTGACTGCTTCATATTTCCACATCAAACCCCTCCAAATTAACCTCTTCTCCATCTTCAGAGTCATCCTCAATGTCTGCTTTCTGTTGATCCGTGACAATGACCTGAAAGGGCAGATCTCTCAATTTTTCCATCATATCCTCAGACCTTCATCAATGATTGAAGAGGCTGGCAACAGCCCCTATCTCATAGGTTTTTTGCTAAAAGATCTCTCATCTAATTGTGACACTTCAGCGGAGCTCGACTAATGGCGCCTACACCGTAGGATAGATTTTAAGGCGCCATTAGTCGATGCGAAGCGAATTGCGCACAATTTGGTGATGTATACATAACATTCCTCAACTATGGCGCAACACCATAGCATACCTGCCAAAAAACCTATGCCCTAATTTTAACATTCTAAGACGAGCTTTGCAAATCCTTGGCTTCATCAATCATTTTTTTGTACTTGGTGGGATTCACGGAGTTCAACCAGCAGGCCATGCCGGCTATCTCATGTATTTTGCCGGGATCAAGAGTCCCCTGTTCTTTTTGCTTTTTGGCATTATAGAGGGCCGCTCTCATCTTTTTGAGCCATACCTTGGGAACAGAGATCTCTTCATTATTAATGACAATGCCAGTGACGGCTTGTCTGTTGTTGTGTTTTAGATAGCGTGTTTTCTGTTTATTAATTTTAAAACCTTCGCTGTGGACGATGCGCTGAATTTGGTGGATGAATTTTTTGATGTGTTCCGCGTCTATGGGCAAGGTGCTGTCAAAGCTAAAGCTCATATCATCGGCGTACCGTGTATATGTACACCGGCAGCTCGCAGGGGAATTTGTTTGGGCAGGGTGACCGGATTGGACAGGGTGACCGGACTGGGCAGGGTGACCGGACTGGACAGGGTGGCCGGACGGGAAGTTCGTGGCGAGGTCTCTGATCTTGGCGTCCATCCTGCGGCAGATGATATTTGTAATCATGGGGCTGGCCGGGGATCCTTGCGGGAGGATTCTCTCAGAGGATCGTACATATTTGATCTGACCTTTGACTTCAATGGGCACGCGTTCGCAATAGGTGCATATCATAGCCAAAAGTGAGGCAATATACCCTGAATAGCCAAAAGATTTAAAAAGGCCTCGGACGCGCTCAAAAGTAATGGTGGGAAAGAAATCTTCCAGGTCGAGAGTGATCAGCAGCGAAGGATTTCCGATATGAGTTTTATGAGCTTGAGCGCCGGTGACTACAGATCGCCCTTTCACGAACCCGTGAGCCTGTTCCGAGATATCTATTTTCTCCAATATGAGTTCCAAGATCTTTCTTTGGGTCTTTTTGAGCAGCGGCTTTGGCGCGGCAATACGTCTGTGTCCGCCATTCTTTTTAGGAATCTCGTACCGGTGGTAATGATCGGCCACAACCACATCTCTGTGATAGGCCAAAAAACGCAGCTCTGTATACGTAAGGCCAAGAAGAGCGGCTAGGGCTTTATCGTCAGGGATGAGGGGCAGATTGGAGGCGCGCAGTTTGTCCGCGTCGCCGGTCTTATCAGAGAGCAGCCCCGAATAGCCCCGGCCAATGAAAACAATACTTTCGGCCTTGCGTTTTTGCCAGGCTTCAGAGATCCTTTGCTTCTGAAGTTCTTTCTGTCGTTTTCTTTCCGCGCGCCGGGCCAGGGATTCCCGCAGGATGGTTTGGGCGACGTCTTTCCTTATCTTTTCATAATCCCATGTCTGATCATAGTGTTTCCGTAAGTCTTTTAACCGGGTATTGATCTCGTCTTTCTCACTATACAAATTGGCTATCCGACCAGCGATCTGCTCATATTCCTTGAAGAGGGCTTGTCTCTTGTTGTAGTCTTGCGCGGATTCGTGCGCTTGCCTTTCATAGGGCGTCGGCAGATCTTCCGGCCAAAAGCCGTATTCCTGCATTTTGAGCAGGGTATATTCTTTTTTTCCCATATCATGGACAGCTCGATAGTGTTCTTGTCTCATGATAGCACCACCTCCATAATATCATTGATCCCATACACTCTCCCCTGCTCCAGCCTGAGCCGGGTGAATTTCGCGGCGGTGATGTATAGGGCTAAAATATGGGGGCATGGTGCGGAGATATTGCGCGGCCCTCTTTTGAATTCTTTGCATGAGCATACCACACGACCAATCTGACCGTCTTCATCAATCATGATTTCTGTCTCATGCTGTGCCTTGTGCTGTGTTCGCAGCGGATCTCTGTCCAAATAGGAATTCGTAAAAACATACTCATTCTTTTCTGACAGCCTCATACGGAAAAGATCCATCCCGGCATCCAAACACCTTGTCACTCGGAGTTCCGCTTCCGTTGTGGCGTACAGTTCCTGCGGGATGGGGGTATTGCACAGCTGGCGGAAGCGTACCTGGGTATTGACAGCGTCAAAGTACCCTTCTCCCCGCTTGAGCAGGCTGCCGATACCGGAAAGGGTTGTGTTTCGTGTGCGGGATTGGATCTGGCTGCAGATGTCGTTTACCGTCATGGAGCGTTTTTGTTTGAGCAGGGCATAAACTTCTCTGTAGTTCCCTTCTCCGATGAAGCCGCTCATAATGTTAAAAGCTGTTCCTTTAACCCAGTCGTTGGCGGACCAGGAAGAAAAGCCGATGGTCATGTTCATATTTCCTAAATCTGCGATGATAAACTGAGGCATACCAAACCCCAATAGCTTGACAGTAAAGGACTTGGCCAGAGGGAGAAGCTTCTCAGCCACAAGCCAGCGCTGCCGGCCCCATATTTTTTCTTCCCTGTCCTTGTCGCCGTGGTAAATCGCCTGTAACGTGAGTTCGTGACCAAAGGGCTCAAAGCGTACTGTTACAGGGTGGTCTTTTTTCAGAATCCATGTCATATGCCTGGGGCTCTTTTGGGCCTTATGCCGCCGCAAAAAGGAACAGATGTCATACATATCCACCGGAGTCAAAGAGATCTCTGCGCCGCTTAGATTGGCCGCTGACGAAACTTGGGTGAAGCCTTTGATCCATGTATCAGGCAGGTCAATTTTCTTTTCGATATAGTCGGGAAGGATGCCTGTATCTACGGTGAATCCTTCCGGGTTCACAGAGAGTTCCACATCTGAGTAGGTGCGAAACCGTTCCATTTCCTGAGCGAGTTTGGCGGAAAAGTCAATGTTGGTCGTACCCAGCTTGGGTTCGGCGCGCAGATCAAATTCATCCATGCCTATAGACAGACAGCCGTATATGGATTCATCCAGAGAGAAGGCTTCAAAGGAAACTTGATCCGGATGCACCGTGATCACAGGATCAAGGACGAACCATAAGTCTCTGTCCCGGTCGCGGATAAACTGCCAAAACTTTTTTTCCAGCTTATGATAGTCGCGCCAGGCGTCGGACTTTTCTATCTCTTGGCTAATCTTTTTGCGAGTTTTGACAAGCTGGGCCAGAGCCGTGTCTTTGCCGGCCATGTCCTGGAGCAAAGCTTCGATCTCCTGCTGCAGGGCGTCTCTGACGCCGGGCAGATCCTGTTCGTGTTCTTGTATGCGTCTCTCAATTTCCCCGTTCAGCCATTGGAAAAATTCTGTGCGTTCCTTTTTTTTCTGCCGGGCATCCGACACAATAATTTTTCTGAGCATGAGCATGGCGTCCCGAAAGATGAGGGGATTTTTCAACTTCCCCACAAAGGAGACCTTTTCTTCTCGCGACAGATCCGGGCTCATGCCGAAAGTAACATGATCGGGATGCCGCACAAGCTTGGAGGGACCGGCGTATTGATAAGTAACTTGCATCTAAGCGACCTCCCTTCTGATTTTGGCCAGGGCCATCAACGCCCGTTCGGCATCTAAGATAATGTTGGAGCCGCCAATATCCAGCAGCAGAGATTCTACTTCGGATTGGCGGTCCGGATGGGCTTTGACAAAGGCGGGAAAAACGTCATAGAGGGTGTTTTTGGCTTGGGAGATCCGGTTGGGGAGCAGGAGAAGGGTTCTGGCATAGTACATGAACACTTCTGTGCTGCCGTTGCCCAAGGTTTTGATAATGTCCGTTAATTTGCCGGCAATATAGGATTTGACGTTACGAGAGGGGTGTTCGAGCAGTCTTAGGAGGAGATCCTCCGGGATCAGGGCTCCGGGCTGTTCATAAAGGTCGCGCAATTTGTGCAGGCCATACTCAGAGACCTTCTGGTCAGGGGAATCGAGGATGAGGGCGTGGAGCTGTTTTTGCTCTCTTGGGGGCAGGGTGTTGAAAACGTCTTGAGCAATCCCCTGCACGGGAGGGATATCGGACTCCAGAAGGATCAGTACTGTAGAAAATCTTGAACTGAGCAGAGCCTGCCGGAAGGCGATGACTTGAATCAAGGTGTTCATCATAGGGGCCGAATCGAGTTCCAGCATGTCCGACAGAGTGGTGTCGGAAGGAAGGGTGTCTGTTTTGACGGCGTGCAGGAGAGAAAGGAGGAAGAGGTTCCTGCCTTGAACATTTTGGGTGTGCTGATTCCCCCAAATATCTACGGACGGCAGAAGATTCCTCAGTTTATCCAATGGCTGAGTCATTGGCCCGGCTAAAACAAGGGCTTCCAAGAAGGGATATAGAGTATCCGGCAGTTTTTTGCTCCGGCGTAAGAGGTCTGTGACCGCGGATATTAAGCCGGTCATTTGCGGCCGGGAAACCGGCGCCAGCTTGCCTAAAGACTGAATCAGTATCTGTTGGTGATTCTCTGTCATGCCCAAGCCAAAAGTGGCGGCAGCGGTCCGCCCTCCCCGTCCGGGAGAAGTGGCTGTGGCCACATGCCGGATCAACGCATGCAAAAACGCCACATACTCGTCACGATCAAAAGCTTCCAGGTTTTGACGGTGCATGTCGAGCCATTCATCCCTGTCGGGGACAAACATCAAGGTCATCACCCCTTGAGGAGAAAGCCTGCCTCCGGTTCGGTCAAAATAGGCCATGGCCATGTCATGAATTTTCGCCCGAACCTGATCAGTGTTCAGATGGGAGCCGTGGAAGAATTGAAGCATAAGGGTGCTGTCGAACTGCTCTTCCCCTGCCAGCTTCCGGGCTAAGATTTGCATAAACATATCCGCCGCACCTGAATAGGGAGAGCCAATGAGCCGCAAGAGTTTTTCGTAAGGGACTTCCTGCGTCAGATATTCCGTGTTCACACACTCTTTCAGCAGAGAGTAGAAGGCTTTGGCCACAACAGGAACCTTTGCTTCGGCTAGAATCTCAATGAGGTCATCCACATGCCGCGCCCAGATCTCACGCTGAAAGGCATATAAGTAGTGTCTGATAAAATAATTGTCTTGAAAATTCCCGGGAAATTTGCTCAGATAATCCTTAACAGTGTAGCTTATAAAAAGTGTCTTCATAGCTGCCACGAACCTCGCTTCATCATGAACAGCATAAGCATCCATAATGCGCCGGGCGTACCGTCTCAAATATATGAGGGCCTTGCTTTTGCCGCTGTTCTTGAAAAGGTGCGTCAGCTCAGGAGCATCCAACTCGTAAGCGGTCTTCCCGATCACATCAGCCAAGCCGTAGATCTCCGCTTCTTGCAGGATAGCTTTCACGGTATTAATCATGTCGGCGGAGATCATGTTGACACCATTGATATTCTCATTTATTGAACCTTCGCATAACGAACTCTTGGCTATCGGCCCCTTGAGCAGGGTCTGCCGCAGATAAGCTGTCCTGGCCTCACGGGCGTCTTTGTCAAAAACAGTAACATAGAGAGCGGCACATCTCTTCAGACCTTCCAAATACCTGCCGCTGACCCATGTGATTTCCTCCTGCAGCATCGCTTTCGCTTCACTGACCAAGACATCATTTCTCAGCCGGCTGAGTTCCAAGAACAGGCCGGAAATCAGCTCATTGCTTCCAACTCGGATCAGGAACGTGTACAATTCTCTTGGCGGGTTCGACAGAAGAAGGTCACGCAGATGTTTTTTTCGGATATAGAGATTGGGGTGGCTCAAAAGAGTACAGAGGGTTTCCGTATAGGGGGCCAGCCCAGGTTCCGGCTGCAGAACGTCGCTGGGGGTTCTCGCGAGCCTGAACTTATCAAATGTTACAGGGAGTTTTTCCAGGCTATGGACATAAGCTTCATGAGTCATCTGCTGGAAGTATGGGAAAGAGACTGGGGAGCCCTTGCCTAATGTCTTAAAGCAGGTTAACATGGTCTCCTTTTTGGTCTGGCTCCAATAACAAACGCCTTCCACATCCTTCTTATAGTACATGCGCCTGACATGAGCGCGGTTTTCCCGTGTCTCAATAATTTTCACAGCCTCAAAGGAAGGAAAATGTCCGTCCCGGCCTTTAAAAATCGCATAATCCGTATAGCGCACATCCTCCTTGAGAACGTTGCCGCGAGGGCCTGTGCTTTTAAATTCATGGACACCGTACAGCACGAGAAAGCTGGGATTGTTGTCTTGATCCCAGCCCCATAAGTATATTTTTCTTAAAGGGTGCGCGTCACGCTTGTAGATCCGTGTGGGGCCGCTGCTTGAGCTGAGCCGGTCTGTGTCAGCGTTATCAAGAGTGTCTGTTGTGTGTGATATGTCTGTGCCGCCAGGCCCGGTATGATCCGACCGGGTTTTACCTTTGAATAGGGATCTTAAAAAGTTGAAAAATTTGCGGAATAATCCTGACATATGTTCCTGCCTCCCCTGACTGCCAAGTGTCGTATTTTCCCCAATAGCGTCGCAAATCTAAAACCCATTTTATCACAATCCTCTCGTTCCTTCCAATTGAACGACTTGGAACTTGTAAAGCATCAACTTCCATGAACACAAATATTTTTGCGCCTAACAGTCTATGCTAGAGAGAGAATCCAGATAGATAAGGGAGAGCCGCAATGGAAACAGATCGAAAGACCATTTTTCTTGTAGATGACAATATGACCAACTTAACAATAGGCAACGACACACTTTCCGACTTCTACAATGTTTTTTCGCTGAACTCCGGGCCGCGGCTTTTAAAAATACTGGACAGGCATATTCCGGATCTTATTCTTTTAGATGTGGAGATGCCGGAAATGAACGGATATGAGACCATACAGCATATCAAGGCGAAGCCGGAAACCCGTCACATCCCTGTGATCTTCCTGACAGGAAAAAGTGACAGCAAAAGCGAACTCACAGGGCTTTCGTTAGGGGCCATTGATTATATCACCAAACCCTTTTCCCCTCCCCTGCTGCTCAAGCGCATTGAAGTTCATCTTCTGGTCGAATCGCAAAAACAGGAACTCATCCATTTCAATAATAACCTTCAGGCTATGGTTGACACGAAGACGGAAACAGTTGTGGAACTGCAAAATGCTGTGTTAAAAACCATGGCGGAACTGGTGGAGTATCGGGATGATGTGACCGGAGCGCATATCGATAGAACCCAAAGCTACTTGAAGGTTCTCTTAGGGGAGCTGCTGGAACAGGGACTGTATCCGGAAGAAACCTCCTTGTGGGATATGGATCTTGTTCTGCAATCGTCACAGCTCCATGATGTGGGAAAAATTGCCACCCCGGATGCGATTCTGCAAAAGCCAGGTAAATTGACCCCGGAGGAATTTGAGATTATTAAGGGACATACGACTTTCGGCGAAGAAATCATTGAAAGGATCAAAAAAAATACAACCGAGCACGCGTTTTTGGACTATGCCAAGGTATTGGTTGGAACACATCATGAAAAATGGGATGGGAGCGGATATCCGAAGGGATTAAAAGGCAGGGAGATTCCACTGCTGGGCAGGATGATGGCCCTTGTTGATGTCTATGACGCCCTGGTTTCGGCCAGGCCGTATAAAAAAGCTTTTGCTCATCAGGAAGCCCGAGACATTATTGTTGACGGGAAAGGGACACACTTTGACCCGGACTGTGTGGAGTTATTTTTGGGTGTTGCGGATCAGTTTCAGGAGATTGCACTGTCGCATAAAGAAAAAGCGAGAAGATTTTAAGGGGAAGCGACAAAAGCCATGCGCTATATATTTCATAAATTTCTCTTGCCCCTTGCTTAGCCGGTAAGATACAATCATTCTATGATCAATGAAATCGAAGCCAAACGCCTTTTAATCACGAACAAACACCCCAGCTCCTGGTTTGGAGTCAAATACTATTTAAATATCTACCGGGGGTGCATGCACGGATGTATTTATTGCGACACACGGTCAGAGTGCTATCATATAGATGATTTTGACACTTCTATTTCTGTCAAGACAAACGCCATACAGCTCTTGAGGAAAGAATTATCTCGTAAAAGATATAGAGAAACAATCGGATTTGGCTCGGCAAGCGACCCCTATGTTCCTATTGAAAAGAAGTACGAGTTAACCAAACAGGCCTTAGAAGTCATCAAAGAATTTCGATTCCCTCTGTTTCTGTTAACAAAGAGCAACCTCGTGATACGGGACACAGAAATACTCAGTCAAATCAACACACAAAATTACGCGTGTGTCGCCTTCACAATCACAACAGCAGATGATACTTTAGCCAAAACCATAGAACCCCATGCCCCGCTGCCCAGCGAGAGATTCAAAGCTATGGGCATCCTCTCTGTTATGGGCATCAGAGCCGGTGTTGTCATTATGCCGACGCTTCCTTATCTAACCGACAACGAAGAAAATATCGTTAATATTGTGAAGCACGCCAAAATAGCTGGAGCGAGTTTTGTCTATCCCTCTTTTTCCGTCACATTGCGAGACCGGCAAAGAACCTATTTCTATAATCACATCAACGAGGAGTTAAGAAAGAAATACATAAATCGTTACAAGAATTATTATCACTGCACATCGCCACAGTACAAAAAACTCAAATCCGCTTTTATAACCAGCTGCAAGACATATGATATTTCGGGTGAAATGCCTTCCTATGCAAGGGAAAATAGCGCTGCCCAACTGAAATTATTCGAATAGAAAATAATGGATAATTATAATTGTCCACTACGAGCCAAAATATAGAGGGTAATCGCTGCGAATATTGCCTGCGCTTACAAGTCCCTAACCACTGATCGCTGACCACTTGCGGGTGCAGCCCGCTTTAGGAGATGTATCTATGGCAGAACAATTTGAGGGGCCGGAAAAGGAAACCCTGCTTAAAGAAATCACCCGGCTTGAGCTTGAAAATAGAAGACTGACCCGGCAACTCGCAGCGTCAGAGCATTTGGTAGAGACGTATAAAAATATAATGATGGCCCAAGAAACCCTCAGTGCCGTCGTCACTGCTGAAAAATCCAAACAGGAAAAGCACCTTCAAGTTATCATGGAATATTCGCCGGATATGATTATCCTCCTTGACAGCGCGGCACATTTTCTTCTGTCCACCCAATCGTTTTTAACGCTTTTGAACATACCCAGCCCCGAGTTTCTGCACCATAAGCCCTTCAGGCAAATTTTTTCCGTTTTTGCTGACGAAGAGTGGCTTGACCATATGGAGGATCTTTTCCAGAAAGCTTTTGCCATGGGCGCAATCCAAGAATCTGAAGATAACCTTGATCTTGGCGATACGGGAACGGTGCGCCATTATGCGATAAGCGCTGCGCCGTTTACATATGAACGCGACAAAAATGACGGACTCCTTGTGATTTTCAGAGATCTGACCAATATTATTGAGGCGAGGGATCAAGCGGCGGCAGCCCACTATTACAAAGGGGCGGATCAGGCGAAATCCGCTTTTTTAGCGAAAATGAGCCATGAGATGCGCACCCCTCTGAATGCGATCATCGGCATGTCGGAGCTGACCCTGAGGAAAAGTATTCCGCTGGATGTCCAGGAAAATGTTCTGACCATTAAGCACACGGGGTCTACCTTATTGTCGATCATCAATGATATTTTAGATTTTTCCAGAATTCAATCAGGCAACCTGGAAATTGCTCCGGCAGACTATTTGTTCTCCTCTTTGGTTAATGATGTGGTCAATATTATAAAAACCAGGGTCCTGGAGTCGCGGCTGCGCTTCGTGGTTAATGTCGATAATGACATTCCTAATGATCTTTTTGGGGACGCTATAAGAATCCGTCAAATCATGATGAATTTGTTAAGCAATGCCGTAAAATATACGGAAAGAGGATATGTTTCCCTATCCATTCTCAAGGAGATGGCAAATCCCAGTGATGATGGTGGTTATGATGATGGTGGTTATGATGATGATGATCATGATGATTATCATGATGATCATGATAATACAGTTATTCTTATCATAACTGTCGAAGACAGCGGTAAAGGCATCAGAGAGGAAGAAATCGGGAAGCTGTTCGATGAATTTACTCGGGGGGATCTTGTAGACAATAAAGGCATCGAAGGGACAGGGTTGGGGCTGGCCATAACACGAAATTTAGTTGACGCTATGGGGGGAACGATTGAGGTTCACTCTATCTATGGAGAAGGCAGTACTTTTACTGTGACGCTGCCACAGAAGGTCAGATCGAACCAAAAGATGGCGGTCGTGGAAAACCCGGAGGAAAAGAATGTCTTGATTTATGAACGTCGTGAACTCTACAGACACTCCATAGTGCAGACCATGGAAAGTCTGGGCGTTCCCTATAAGGCAATTTCCACGGATGCTGAGTTCTATGACGAAATTATGAGCCGCAAGTATTCTTTTGTTTTCCTGGCCTCTGTTCTCTATGAAAGGGTCAAAGAAAAATATGCGAACCTTGAGAGCGCTGAAGGATATAAGTCCGGGGTCAAGTTTTTGCTGATTGCGGAATTTGGGGAGGCCATTGCGGGACATAATATCAGCCTCCTGACCACCCCCATTTATTCTTTGCCTGTAGCCAACTTCTTAAACAAAGTGTCCCATACCACAGCCGGAGGATACCAGCACGCCGGAGGATTAATCGGCAGACCGGAGGACACCAGCCTTGGCATAGGCAATTCAGGTGCGGTGAGGACATCAGCCTCAGAAGAAAGGGTCATCCCTCATGAACCTGTCGTGAATTTTACCGCGCCTCAGGCGAGAATCCTTATTGTTGACGATATTGAAACGAACTTGAAGGTTGCCGAAGGGCTGCTCAAGCCTTATGGCATGCAGGTGGATGTGTGCAAAAGCGGCAAGGTGGCTATTGAAATACTCAAAAGAGAGCGTTATGATTTGATCTTCATGGATCATATGATGCCCGCAATGAACGGCATGGAAGCTACGGCAAAAATCAGAGCTCTGGGTGGCAAAGACCCGTATTATACATCCCTGCCGATTATCGCGCTGACAGCCAACGCGGTTGTGGGCACAAAAAAGATGTTTCTGGAGAATGGATTCAATGATTTTCTGTCTAAACCCATTGATACTGTTAAGCTGGACATGATGCTGGCAAGATGGCTTCCGCCGGAAAAGCAGATAAAGCGGACGCCAGATGACATCCGCGCCGGCATAAGCTGCCCTGTTGACAGGCTGAATATTAATATTGATGGGCTGAACATTAATATTGACGGGCTGAACACCAAGGTGGGCGTGGCGATAGCAGGCGGATCGATACAAAGCTACTTGAAGATCCTGACTACATTTTATAAAGATACTCTTGAGACAATCAAGGAAATGAAGGCATGTCTCAGGGCAGAAAATCTGTCGTTGTACAGAATATATGCTCATGGAATCAAGAGTGCCGCAGGGAACATCGGAGCCGAAGGGATTGCCGAGGCAGCTCAAGAGCTGGAGAACGCAGCTGAAAAAGGAATGGTGGATTTTGTTCATTCCCGGAGCGATGCGTTCTTCAAGGGGTTAGAAACCCTTCTCGATGCGATCAACATAGGGATCACACAGGCGAGGACTCATACCAAAGATATGGGTCTTGATCAGACAGGGAATCCAGATATAGACGTGCTGCACGCGGAACTTTCCGAGTTAAAAGTGGCACTGGATGTTTTGGATTCTGTCAGGATAAAAAAAGCTGTTGGCGAATTGCAAAAATTCACTCAAACGCCTCGTGTGGGAGATACTGTGGAGGATATCTTGCAAAACGTCTTAATCGGCGCGTATGATGAGGCTGTGTCATTGATTGATGGTGCGGATGTCGATTATTTTACTTAAAATAAACTTAACAGAGCCTGTCTCGGATCAGGTGACTGCGTAATGGGTCTCCCGACAACAAGGTAGGAACTGCCGGCATCTAAAGCGGCTTGTGGGGTTAAGACTCGCGCTTGGTCGTTGGTTTCACTGCCGGCGGGACGGATACCTGGCGTCACCAAAAGGAATTCGGTTAGCTGCTTGCGCAGATTTGGCACTTCGTGAGCTGAGGCCACAACTCCGTCAAGTCCGGCCCGGTGAGCCAACTGAGCAAGATGAACGACTTGGTTGTCTATGTCCTGCGTTACGCCAATATCGGCCAGATGCTTTTCATCCATGCTGGTAAGGACAGTCACACCCATGAGAAGTGTGTCCGCTTGGTGACAGACATCAGCGGCCCGGGCCATCATATCATACCCTCCCAGACAATGAACAGTGATCATATCGGCGCCCGAAGCCGCGAGGACACGCAGCGTTCGCTCCACTGTGGTGGGAATATCGTGGAGCTTGAGGTCAAGGAAAATATGAAAACCAAGACTTTTGAACTCATCAATCAGGCTGATACCGCTCAGAGCGTAAAGTTCCATGCCGATTTTTAACCAGCAGCCTGTTCCTTGCAGTAAACGGGCAAGTTCATGGGCGCGGGCAATGTTGTCTACGTCGAGAGCGACGATAACTTGAGAGATCGGGCTAAGCCTCTCTTGGAGGTTCATTGTAATCACCATCTTTCGCAAATAACAGATGTAACCAATCTTGTCTGCCGGGCAAGTCATGTGTCATGATCTATCAATCTCCTGACCTATGTGCCCGCCCCACCAACTCCCGCAAAGAGCCATACCCATGCTCCCGCGCATAAGCCTCAATCCCTTCCAAAACCTCTACCGGGGCCAAAGGATTGGTGAAATTCGCGGTTCCGATCCCCACCGCTGAGGCGCCGGCCAACATGAATTCCACAGCATCCTGCCAGCAGGTGATCCCCCCCATACCTATAATGGGCACATCAACAGCCTTATAGGTCTCATACACCATGCGCACAGCTACAGGACGCACAGCAGGGCCTGACAGTCCCCCTGTAGTATTGCCTAAAAAAGGTTTCTGAGTTTCAATATCAATGCTCATACCCAGCAAAGTATTGATCAGGGAGACAGCGTCAGCGCCGCCTTGAACCACAGCCCGGGCGATGGCCGCAATATCCGTGACATTGGGTGACAGCTTGACAATAAGCGGAAGAGACGTGTTTTCGCGTACAGCCCGCACGACTTCGGCGGCGCTGTCGGGGTCGCTGCCAAACTGCATACCGCCATGTTTAATATTGGGGCAGGAAATATTGACTTCCAACGCATCCACGTTCGGCTCCTGATCAAGCCGGGAAGCCATGAACTTGAAGTCGTTCACAGAAAAGCCGGAAATGTTAACAATGACCGCTGTTCCTATATCCGCCATCCCAGGCAGGCAGCTGTGCCGAAATTCCTTGAGACCAGGATTCTCCAAACCTACAGCATTCAAAAGACCGGCCGGGGTTTCGCGCAAACGCGGTGCGGGATTTCCCAAACGGGGCTGGGGCGTAATGCCTTTCATGGCAATTCCCCCCCAAGCAGAGGCGGGGACATACTCAGTATAGATGTCGCCAAAACCATAAGTACCGGAGCAGGCAATAAGGGGGTTTTTCAGATGGAGCCCCTTTATGGTCAGGGATCTGTCAAATCTGCTCATGCCAAACGACCTCCTTCCCGGAGAAAACAGGACCTTCCACACAGACGCGCCCACGCCGCACAACGCCGGTTTCATCCTTGATTTGGCAGCTGCACCCGAGGCAGGCGCCCAAACCGCAGGCCATATGCTCTTCCAAACAGACTTCGGAAGGCACACCGAATCTCTCGCAGAGTTCAGCCACAGCATGCAGCATCACCTTAGGGCCGCAGGCCGCTACCAAGGTTCCCCCACTCTCAAATCTGTTTGGGCTCTCAAGTGTGCCCGCAGTTTTGCGGGTATTGAGCAGGTGCTCCAAAGGTTCGGTCACCAATCCCTTATATCCGAGGCTCCCATCCATGGTGCACAGAATCAGATTTTCTTTCGGCAGCTGATACAGCACATCTGCCATGGCATGTTCAAGAAAACCCTTATCCAATCCTCCCCAGATGACGGTGACAAGGATCTTCCAAAACGCAGGATTGCGCAGCAGATGTTCCAAAAGCGCATATAATGAAAAAATCCCGATTCCCCCAGCGACAAGAATGACGCGGGCAGGCAGAGGATGACCTTGGAATCCTGGCCGATCTTCCGAAAAGTCCGGCAGGGTTTTGCTAAACCCTTGCCTCCCCAGAGAGAAGCCTTGGCCCAGGGGACCGAGAACATCTACATAAGCTCCCGGCGGGATGCGAGACAAAAGTGTGGTGCCTGGACCTTTGAGGCGATAGCAGAGGGTCAGCTCCCCGGTTTTTTTATCAATACCCGCTATACTCAAGGGCCGGCGCAGCAGCGGATCGTTCGTGTCCGAGGGTCGAATGGCGACGAACTGTCCCGGGTAAGCGTGTTCGGCAATTTGACCGTGCAGAACAAGTTTGTAAAGGCCTTGGCCGTTATGAGCCGGTCCCATAGCATGATTGGTGACAACCTTCTCCTGACTTAGCATATGTCGCAGCCTCCCCTGTATAACCGTTTTAACAGTGTTTGATACCGCCCACCCAGGTGGCGATGGCGAATCCATGCATAGGCTTTCCCCAATACGGGGTATTGGTAGATTTTGACATCCACGTTCCCTCTCCAATCACTCTGGTGTGACTGGGATCAAAAAGCACAACATCGGCCGGGGTTCCGGGACTGAGGCTTCCCCCGGCAAGGCTGAAACGCCGGGCCGGGTTCAGAGACCAAGCGCGGACAAGCCGGCTGACTGACAACTTGCCAGGTTCTACCAAGGACATCCAAACGGCGGATAGGGCAGTTTCAAAAGCATTGATGCCGAAGGGCGCTTCCGCAAAAGGCTGAGCCTTCTCTTCCCAGGTGTGAGGCGCATGATCCGTGGCCAGCATGTCGATAGTTCCGTTGGCCAGCGCTTCTATCAAAATCTCCCGATCCGCGGCTGAAGGCAAGGGAGGATTCACTTTAAGGGCGGTGTCGGTCAGGCCGATATCTTCATCGCAAAAAATCAGATGATGAGGGTTGACTTCGCCGGTAACATCTATACCTTGCTTTTTAGCCCATCCCAACAGGGTCACAGTGGCGGAAGCGGACATGTGAGCCAGATGGAGTCTGCCCGCGGTTTCTTCGGCCAGAAGAATATCCCGTGCTGCCATAACACTTTCGGCAGCGGCGGGAATGCCGGTCAATCCCAAGCGGGCGCTCTGAGGACCCCGCCGCATGGATCCGTTGGCGGCTAAGGAGTCCTCTTCGCAGTGAGAAATAATGGGGCGCCCCGTCAGCTGGGCGTACTGCAAGGCCAACAGCATGGTCTGGCCGCGTTGAATGCCCCGGCCGTCATCGGAAAAAGCCACGGCTCCCGCGTTATGTAATTCGACCATATTGACCAGCTCTTCCCCTTTCAGGCCTTTGGTCACAGCGGCAACAGGCCATACCCGTGCTCCCTCTGCCTGAGATCCCTGATTGATCACAAATTCCACAAGACCCCGATTATCGATGACAGGCTGGGTGTTGGCCATGCAGAGGACAGTGGTGAACCCGCCGCGAGCCGCTGCCTGGGCGCCGCTGGCGAGATCCTCCTTATCCTCCCGTCCCGGTTCCCGCAGATGGGCGTGAACATCCACAAAGCCGGGAAACAGATACTTGCCGCGGCCATCGATGACTTGAACAGTGTTGCCGGAGGGGGCGGCTTCTGATGTTTTGCGGCCTGACACTGTATGTTCATCTGGTGAGTCAGCATCAACAGGGAGTGTGTTTTGCGTATTCGCATTATGCTTTATAATGTTCCGGATACGTTCATCAAATTCTACATCGCATATGGCATCCAGATCCTGAGCCGGATCGACCACATGAACATTTTTAATCAACCACATCAGTTAATTACCCCCAATAAGCAAATATATAAGTGCCATACGAATAGCGACGCCGTTAGTGACTTGTTCTTCAATCATAGACTGGAGACTGTCGGCCAAGACACTGTCAATTTCCACACCTCGGTTCATGGGTCCCGGATGCAGCACCAAGGGAGTCTGACCTGTCGCACAATTGGCTTGGGCCAGCCTGGCCGATGTTAATCCATAGAGAGCCGTGTATTCACGCACAGAGGGGAACAATCCGCTCTGCTGCCGTTCCAACTGAAGGCGCAGCGCCATAACCGCATCGGCGCCCCTAAGGCTGATGTCCAAATCATGAGATAACGTGACGCCGCAGCAGGCCATTTCCGGAGGCAGCAAGGTCGGGGGACCCACAAAGGTGACGTCAGCGCCTAATCGCTGCAAACACAGGGCGTTGCTGCGTGCCACCCGGGAGTGGAGGATATCCCCGACAATGACAATTTTGCGCCCGGCGAAGAGAGAGCTATCGGGGCTTGTCCGGCCTTCCCTGCCGTGTCCTGCCTCGCCCTGTTGACCAAACTTTTCATAAAGGGTAAAAGCGTCCAGCAAAGCTTGGGTAGGGTGTTCATGCTGGCCGTCGCCGGCATTGATAATACCGGCATTCAAGTTGCGGGCTAAAAACTCGCCGGCGCCCGAACTGGCATGCCGGACAACAATGAGATCAAACTTCATGGCCTGCAGAGTTTTTGCCGTATCCAGCAAGGATTCCCCTTTGTTGACACTGCTGGTCGTTACCGCAAAGGATCCTACATCGGCTCCCAATGTTTTTGCGGCCGTTTCAAAGGATACCCGCGTCCGCGTGCTGGCTTCGTAGAAGAGCATGCCTACCCCTTTGCCGCGCAAAGTCGGCAGCTTCTTAATGGGCCGCTCCAGAATTTCCTTCATTGTGGCCGCGGTTTTAAATATGTGATGGATATCCTGAGAAGTTAATTGTTCAATGCCCAGAAGGTCTTTGTGATTTCCCAGCATATCCGTCCCTTTCTTAATACCTTTCCAGCAGCAAGACTTCTTCCTTGCCATCAATTTCCTGTAAACATACAGAGACGGTTTCGCGGCAGGACGTTGGCAAGTCTTTGCCAACAAAATCCGCGCGAATGGGCAGTTCACGATGACCCCGATCCACGAGCACAGCCAATTGGATTTTTTGAGGGCGCCCTAAATCCATAAGAGCGTCAAGGGCCGCGCGAATGGTCCGGCCTGTAAAGAGAACATCATCCACGAGGATAACTACTTTTCCCTGAATCGGAAATTTGACAGCAGTTTCATGAACCACAGGCAGAGAATCCTCGGAAATGGTCGATAAATCGTCGCGGTAGAGGGTGATATCGAGGATCCCCAAGGGGACGTTGATTCCTTCGATTTCCGCCATCTTGGCGCGGATGCGTTCGGCCAAAGGGACGCCGCGCCTCTGGATACCCAACAAAACAAGATTCTCTACGCCTCCATTGCGTTCCAAAATTTCATGGGCAATGCGCACAATGACTCTTTGGATGCCGTCCTCATTTAAGATTTGTTTTTTCACCTTTCCAGTATCCATTATTTTCTCGCTTCTACACAGTTGATATTATTGAGCATAGTTGATATCATCATAGTTGATATCATCAAGTTGATATCATCATAGTTGATATCATCAAGTTGATATCATCATAGTTGATTAATAATAATAAATCAAATTACCCATATTGTCACAAGATGTGACTTATAGTAGAATTTAAAGAGGCTTGCACCAGAATCAAAGAGAAGAGGAGGATGGTATACTCTATGAAACATAAGACATTTGGTCTGGCTCTGGCTTTGGTTCTCTTCACCTGTTGTGTTGCTGTAGGGTGTCATGAAGAGACTATAGCGGATCTGGATCCGGACCCACAGGAACCCCGGGGTTTTGGCGGGGATATGCAAAAACCAGTTAAGATTATTATTCCTAAGATTGGCGGAGACGCAGATATCCAGCCTGTAGATATGGATAAATATGGAAATATTGAAGATTCTTCCCAGGATGTTGGTGTCGTCTGGTATGAAAAAGGGGCGTCGCCGGGATGGGACTACAACGCTATTCTGGCGGCTCATCATGATTTTGACGGTATGCCAGGGGTATTTATGGACTTGGAAAAGCTTGAGATTGGCGATGTTGTGGAAATCCGCTATAAAGATGGATCCATTGGTCGTTTTGTCGTTAAGAGCACAAATACATATCATGGAGAGAATGTTCCTGATTCTGTTATGGCAAACTCGGGGCCAACCCGGACAACCCTGATCACCGGTTCTGGAAGCCGGTTATCCTCTTCCTCCGGCAGGTACAGCCATTATCTTGTTGTAACTTTAGCAGCAACAGAACATATTGGGGTTGATGGCCGAGAGCTTTAGTTACAGCCCCTAACTGTTTTTATCCCCGATGGCGTCCGGCCGCTTCAAAGGTGACAACAAGGCGGTGGCTATAGCCGCCTTGGGGAAAGCGATTTCCCCCACAGGTGATGATGGTTGTCCGCTGGGTTCCTGTGTTGGCCACAGCGTACTCGGGAACACTATTGGCTTCATACAAGGTGGATGTCTTCATAATAAAGCGGCCAATAGATCCATCGGCGTAATAGATATACATGATATCCCCCGCCACAAGATCCTTTAATCTCACAAATGACCCTGACTGGCCATTGTATATGTGATGGCCTGTCAGAATGGCATTCGTGCCCCAGCCAGGCGATGAGTAGGCTGTGTACCAGGTAATTCCAAACGCGCCTTTAGTCGTGGCTATGGCGCCGGTGGCGTCCAAGCCCACAGGTATGATCCCTTCATTGACGCCGATTTTAGAAATGACGATTTTGGTAGGGGTTTGTGCTGCTCCGTCAAAAACGCCGTCAAACTTCAGAACGGGGCCTGCCAGCTTCAGAAAATAATCTGACAGCGCCGTATTACCTTGGTCATAGTTATCCGGATAATTTTCACGGCCTTGGGCGCTGATCTTATTCCCATCCGAATACACAACATTCAAAGTAAAGCCTTGGCCGTCGCTTTGATCCTCGGAAGCGTCATTTTGACCGAAGCCATCCCATTTGTAGATCTCTTTTTCCAGGATGATATCCTGTAAAGAATTCAGATCGTCAGGATTGAGTTTCTTTTCGATGCTTAAAGTGGTATCCTTGGGCATTTGGGCCGTAAGTATGATTTCTTCTCCAGCCAGAGCTATTTTATATTTCCGTCCGTCAGCAGAGTCGCTGGCGCTATAAGAAAACTCCGCAATATCTCCGCTGTATTCCGTTTCGTTATCGACCGGTACATCCGCAGTGACCTCAACCGTGGGTTCGACCTTTGTTTGACATCCCAAAGTCACAGCGCATATAAGTACAAGTGACACAATAAGCAGCCAGGTTATTCTCTTTTTCATAATAAAATATCCACCCCTTTCGACAGTATTTTACCATGATTGAAAAATGGTTTCAATGGGATTTATAAGCATTTTATAAGCATTTATAGAGCATTTACAGAAAAAATATGCCTTACACTGTTGCGTGGTGCGTGTTACGCAATTCCTTTAATACTTCCTGATAGAGCAGCGGCGGCGGGGCCTCAAAGCCCATGGTCTTTCCCGTGTCCGGGTGCGCGAACCCTATCCGTTCCGCATGGAGAAGCTGGCCTTTCAGGTCGCGAAAAGAGGGATTCGGACCATAGAACGGATCCCCAACTACCGGATGTCCCAGCCAAGCCATATGGACGCGAATTTGGTGAAGGCGCCCTGTTTCCAGAGTCGCTTTAATTTCTGTAAAATTTTCGAAGCGCTGCAAGACTTCAATGTGAGTCATGGCCTGGCGGGTACCGGAACTTTTTATCTGGACAACTCTCTTGCGGCGGTCATGAGGGTCGCGGCCAATGGGGGCGTCAATAGTGGCGCCGGCGTCGTAAAATACACCATGAAGAATAGCCCTATAGAGCCGCTCAAGGCTGTGAGCCTGGATTTGCCGGGCTAAAGCGTGATGAGCGTCATCGGTTTTGGCTACCAGTAAAAGCCCTGAGGTATCTTTATCAAGGCGATGGACGATCCCGGGCCGCACGGTCCCGGCAACGCCAGATAGCTTTGGGCAGTGATACAGAAGAGCATTGACAAGAGTTCCCCGGTATGTGCCGGGAGCCGGATGAACCACCATGCCTTGAGGCTTATTGACAACGAGAAGAGACTGATCTTCGTGTATAATGTCCAGAGGAATGTTTTCCGGCAAAATTTTTAGTCGTGTCATATCGGCGCCGGGAAGAGGGTCTTGGGGAATGTCCAGATGAATATGATCACCCTGTTTCAGCAGGTGATGGGGAGACGCTGGCTGATTGTTGACCCGGGCGTGCCCGCCGCGGATGAGATTTTGGATCATGGCGCGGCTGTGTCCGCTCAGGGCGGCCAAGGCTTTGTCCAGGCGCTGTCCGGCAAAGCCGCGGGATTCCTGCTCTGTCAGGAGAGCTGGGTTATGGGGCTTGGGAACAAGAGCGTGTCCGACATAAAAATCTATAGTTTCCAAAGGCAATAATCTCCTAGCGCGGGCTACGCCCGCAAGTGGTCAGTGGTTAGTGGTTAGTGGTCAGTGGTTAGTGGTCAGGGATTTTCTTGTTTTTTATGGACGCTTCGTGTCCATAAGTTACTAATGGAGTGCTGCACTAGCCTCCATTTCCGCAGGGATATCTTCTTCTTCCTGAGACACATCTTCTTCTTCAGCTGCATCATCCGTGTCTGTGGGCGCATCTTCCCTTCCTGCAGGGGCACTCGTTTTCCCGGACTCATCTTCTTCGTCCACAGACACGGTTTCCACGGCTTCCACAGTTTCCGGGGCTTGCACGGTTTCCACGGCTTCCACAGTCCCTTTCATTTCCAACTTTTTTGCTTTGGTATTTTCACCAAAAAACATCAATCCCGCAAGCATGAAGCTGCCCACCACCAGAGCGCTGTCCGCAAGGTTGAAAACGAAGGGAAATAAATTAAAATTCAGAAAATCCACAACATATCCCCAATACACCCGGTCAACAAAGTTACCCAGAGCTCCGCCAATGATCAAGCCGAGACAGATGGCGATAGGTTTCGTCAAGTGGGATATCATTTTGCGCAGGAGCAAGGCGGCGGCACACCCCACCACCAGAGTAAAAACAATAAAATAAGGGGTGCCGCCCGCAAACAGGCCAAAGGCGGCGCCTTGATTCTGCACATGTGATAGATAAAAGAAATTGTGAATGACAGGCCAACTGGTACCGAGACTAATGTTGGAGATGACCAAGAGCTTGGTGATACGATCCAGAAGAAAAATGACAGCTGCAATAATCCAAATATAATACAAAATACCAACCCCCAACTCCTACTTGAGTGATTCTACTCACTTGGCTTTATTCTACTTACTTGGTTTTATTCTGCTCACTTGGCTTTGGTTTCCCGCTTCTCACTTCCCGCTTTCCATTTCCCAATTGGGCAGCACATCGGCCATAACGCCATTTTGCAGAGAAAACGCGTTGCTTTCGTCTGTGTCAATGTGAAATTCCAGATTGAAGGTTGGATCCACACGGATCACAACGTCCAGGAAGAGCCCTCCCCGCTCTGAATTGACCCGCACAGAAACACTGTCTCCGTTCTTAACTCCCTTGGTAACGGCGTCTTCTGAACGGACATGAACATGCCTCTTGGCGACAATGACACCTTCATCCAGGGTGATCCGCCCCACCGGCCCCACAATCTCGATACCAGGAGATCCGGCCAGATCCCCCGACTCGCGCACAGGCGGCAGCGGAGATATGCCCAGCTTGTAGGCATCAGACAGAGTCAGCTCCACTTGGGTTTTCGCCCGGGTAGGGCCAAGCACACGCACGCCTTCCATAGAGCCTTTTGGACCGGCAAGGGTCACTGTTTCTTCGGAGGCAAACTGGCCTTCCTGGCGCAAGGCCTTTTTATGAGTGAGCTCAGCTTGAGATCCGAAAAGGGTTTTTAAGTCTTTCTCGGACAGGTGCAGGTGCCGGTTGGAAATTCCCACAGGAACCTTGAAACTTTGCATAGAAAATACTCCTTTAATTTATGATGATAAGACCTTATCGCAATATGATGATAAAACCTTACAGCAATTTATGATGATAAAACCTTACAGCACCGGGGACACAGATCCGGGTGCGCCGTATCGCGGCCCACATCCACGCTGTACATCCAACAGCGCTCACATTTTTCCCCTTGCGCCATATCAATAGCGATGACCAGGCCAGGGAAGTCCTGAGCCGGACACGATTGAGAAGGCGCCGGGGTTTTGGCCGGATAAATTGTCAGCTGAGAGACGATGACCACATCCTGAAGGCGAGGGATACCCCGCAAAAACGCTTCCTGATCGGCATCGGACGGATACAATTGCACGTGAGCCGTCAAAGAATGGGTGATCTGTTTGTTTTGCCGGGCGCTTTCCAGAGCCTTGGTGATTTCCCCGCGCAGCATCAGGATGGCTTCCCAAGTTTCCAGGATATCCGGATTGCGCCAGTGAGGATCCACTTCAGGCATAAAGGCGGATTGGATGATTTGATTCTCAGATTCTTGTGAGTCTCCAGAGTTTCGACAGCGAACGGAAGGCAAATACTCCCAAGCCTCATCCGTGGTGAACGCCAAAATAGGAGCCAGCAGAAGCAAGAGAGCCTCCACTGTTTCATTCATCACTGTTTGAGCGCTGCGGCGCAGGAGGGAGGTTTTGTCCTCAACATACAGGCGGTCTTTGGTGATGTCCATATAGATCGAACTCAGCTCAATCGTGCAAAAATTATGGAGGCTATGATATACGGTATGGAATTCATAGTCATCGTAGGCTTGACGGCAGCGGTCAATCAGAGCCGCCAGCTTGGCCAAAATCCATGTGTCAATTTCAGTAAGGGCGTCATAAGGAATCGCGTGTTCCTGAGGGTTAAAATCATAGAGATTGCCTAACAGGAAGCGTAAAGTATTGCGGATTTTGCGGTAGGCCTCTGTCATCTGTTTCATAATGCGGGGAGAAACAGCCACATCATTCTGATAATCGGAAGCGGCCACCCAAAGGCGGATGATATCGGCTCCCATGTCTTTGATGACTTTGAGCAGGTCAACATAGTTGCCTAAGGATTTGGACACCTTGATACCCTTCTCATCCACAAGAAATCCGTGGGTCAAAACGGCCCTATACGGCGCTTGTCCGGTGATAGCCACGGAGGTGGACAGTGAGGAATTGAACCATCCCCGATGCTGATCAGAGCCTTCCAGATACATATCCGCCGGCCAGGTGAGTTCCGGACGGCGCCGCAATATGGCCATATGGCTGCTGCCGGAATCAAACCAGACATCCATAATGTCCGTTTCCTTATGAAAGGTTGTGCCCCCGCAGGAACAGACGAAGTTGGGCGGCAAAAGCTCCTCGGCTGACCGCGCAAACCATGCTGACGACCCTTCCTGGCGGAAGAGCTGCTGCACATGAGCAATGGTCTCCGGTGTGATAATCTCGCCTTCGCAGCTGTCACAATAAAAGATCGGAATAGGGACGCCCCAGGTTCTCTGCCGCGAAATACACCAATCTCCCCGATCAGCAATCATGTTATAGATTCTGTCCCGACCCCAAGGCGGAATAAAGCGAACCTTATCAATTTCCGTCAAGGCTTCCTGGCGGAATCCATCAATAGAAGCAAACCACTGCTCTGTAGCGCGGAAAATAATGGGGTTCTTGCAGCGCCAGCAATGGGGATAACTGTGTGTTACGTTTTCTGATAGAACCAGCTGGCCCGACTGCTGCAGGTCTTCTACAATACGGGAATCGGCTTCCCGGACTTTGAGCCCGGCGTAGGGCCCCCCTTCTGTGGTGAATTTTCCTTGAAAGTCTACCGGACACAGAACTTCCAATCCGTTGGCGCGGCCGACAGCGAAGTCATCAACACCGTGTCCCGGGGCTGTGTGTACACATCCGGTTCCCTGCTCCAGCGTCACATGATCTCCCATAATGACAACGGAATTACGGTCACATAAGGGGTGTTGGCAGACGATGCCTTCCAGATCCCGGCCCAGGAAGGTTTTTTCAACAGGAAGCTCCATCCCCCATTGGGGTCTCAAGGAGTCCAAAAGATCTAAGGCTACGACCATTAAAATTCCGTTACTGTCGTTTCCGCGGACAAGGGCGTACTCATATTCTGGATGCAGACAAACGGCCAGGTTGGCCGGCAGCGTCCAGGGCGTTGTTGTCCAGATGACCAGGGAGCAAGATCTGTCTGGCTGATCAGGCAGAATTCCCTTACCCTCTTTGACAGGAAACCTGACAAAGAGCGCCATGGAGCGCCGATCCGCATACTCAATCTCCGCCTCGGCCAAAGCTGTTTCGCAGGACGGGCACCAGTAGACAGGTTTCAGCCCCTTGTAGATGAACCCTTTTTGCGCCATGGCGCCAAAGACGCCGATCTGTTCCGCCTCATATTCCGGGGTAAGTGTCAGATAAGGGTTTTCCCAATCTCCAAGAACCCCAAGCATCTTAAACTGTTCTCTTTGGATATCCACATACTCCAGAGCATAATCCCGGCAACGATTACGAAACTCGCCCACATCCACAGCTTTGCGGTTGACACCCAAGGTTTTGATCACCTGCTGCTCGATGGGCAGGCCATGGGTGTCCCAGCCCGGGACATAAGGGGCGTCAAACCCGGCCATGGTCTTGTACCGAATAATTAAATCCTTCAAAATTTTATTCAAAGCATGCCCCATATGCAGCGCCCCGTTGGCATAGGGAGGTCCATCATGCAGAACGAATTTTGGACACCCGTGACGCGCGGTCTGCACGCGACGGTAGATGTCCTTTTCTTCCCATTTTTTCAGGATAGCCGGTTCCCGTTCCGGCAAATTTCCGCGCATGGGGAAATTTGTTTGCGGAAGATTTAATGTGTCTTTATAGTCCATCTGACTTAAAACCTCCTATCTTTATTTATTATAGCGAAATCAGCAGCAATGTAAACTTAAGGGACTTACAGCCCCTAAGTCTTACATAATCGGTACTGGCGGTTCTTATTTCCGCCGCGGATTTCAAGCACCCCTTTATCCACAAGGTTATGCAGAAACCGTTTTACACTTCCTTCCGCTTTTGCGGTAATTTCCCTCGCTTCAGCGTTTGTTATCCATTCGTGTTCATGGAGATAGGGTTCAAGCAACTTCAAGAATGTTATTTCAGCTACAGTCAATTTATCGGCAACTTTTATCGGCAACTTATCGGCAACTTTATCGGCAACAGAAACTGGCACATTAGTGCCAAGCGGGATAATAGTCCTGAATATTTCGCCTTCAATCAGTTCCGGCTCTCCACCTGAATAAAGCTTCGTATACTTCACAAGGTTGCGAACGCCTGAGCCGAGCGTGTCCGCGTAACCGATATTAACAAAAAATCGGGCAAGTATAGGGTTCTTCGGATATGGCTCAAAATTTTCTGGGTCTATACGTCCGTGGCGAAGGGCGCGGTTCCAGTTTTCTGCGATAAGGCGGTCTTGCTCTATGATGATGCGTGCCGGAAATGTACCTGAGAACTCTCGATGAACAAGGATGTTTGAAACGATTTCCTTGGCTATGTGACTTCTCACGCTTACATTCAGATTGTCTATCAAGAAGAATGGGTCATTGGTGTGCTTAGAGATAAATTCCATAAGGACATCAAAACTCTCAATAAGATTGGTTTCCACACGCAGCCTGTCGTCGTAGCGGTCTTTGTTCCTAACGCGCAACAGGCAATCGGTAACATATCCAGGTGCAACTTGCTGGATGACCTCTTCCCGTCCAAACAGCAGTATGGCAGCGCGATTGAAACCTTTCTTGCCTGTCCGCAGGTCGCTTTCGTACAATCCGGCGCTTTTAAACAGCTCCATATCGGTCATGTCTTTCCATGGGTGACCCGGAATACGCCCAACTGCCATTCTCTTTACTTGAAGGATAAGATCAAGGCGCAGGTCGTCTAAAGTTGCGTAAGGAAATACCTCCCGTTCTGTGAACTGGTTTAACTTGCGTATAGACAAATGCGCCACAAGGTCGGCAGAGTTTGTGATGTCAAAGTCCCCATCTTCATTGCGGTCGTATATCCTGCCTGAGCAGGACTGTATCTGCGAGCTTACTGGGATATAGGTATGGAGCAGAAGTTTGCCGGCCAATTCCACTTCTTCGAGGCTTAAGAACAGCGATGGTGATGTTTTCTGCGGATTGTTTAACATGCTGGCAAAATTCTTTTTCATTTGTAGTGCAGCTTGAGGATTTACGCCTATTGGCGTTCCGTCATCCGACACGCCGAGAATGAGATGTCCTCCATAACGGTTAGAGAATGAGCAGACTGTCTCCCAGACACTATTATTCAGTGTGTTCACGCACTCCTTGAACTCGACTGCTAAACCTTCGCCATTGGCAAGCAGATTTTGTATATGTTCAGATGTCATGTGGATTCCACCTCTCCGGAATGTTCCGCTTCATCCAGCAGCAGCAAAGCATCAGCCCGCAGATGCCGGGATGCGTAAACCCCTTGACTGGCGTTGGAGGCTGCCGCATGGGCATGGTCCGCGGCAGATTTGTGCCGGTGTTGTGCTTCGAGGAGTTTCGCAAGCTCCAAATGGGCCTTCGCTTTTAACGCGTAGGCTTCATCCGCTAAGGCTACAGGAAGTTTTTCAGCGAATTGCAGTACCCGGTCGTAGTCTTTCGCGGCCAAGGCCCGCTTAGCGGTTAACAAGCAGTCAAGACTCGCGGACTGATCCGGAACCAGCTCTGATACGGGTATCTGCAGCTTCTGGGCAATATATTCGAGGGTCCGCATAGAAGGTGTTGCGCTTCCACTTTCAATCTGGCTGAGCATACTGCGGGTGATAAAGTCGCTGACAAGCTCGCTTTGGGTTAATTTTTTTGCCAGGCGCAGCTCTTTAATTCTTTTCCCCAATTCCTTATAGTCCATAAGTTTCCCCGCTATGGGACTGTAACTAAATAACTTTGACATTATTCCTTGTCTTTTTGCCGCCATGTTTCGTTGAAAATCCTTGAAAACCTTCCAGGTTGCCTGCGGATTTTCGCCTTGCCTGTCGACAAAAATCCGGCGGCCTAATGTCAAACTTATTTAGTTACAGCCCCTATATAATGGTGTTAATCATATTAACGTCATCTTAACATGCCGTTCTTATAATTTCAAGTAAAAGACCCACAAAAGTTTGCGAAAAATTTGTCATACTTGGTTCAACGCAATGTGTCTTGATAAAATATATCTTGCCATATCTTGACGATTATCGACAGAAGTTTTATAATAATATGTGAAGGTAAATAATATTAACAAGAGTAGACCCCAAGAGTAGAATCACTCAACGAAAGGAGGATATTTATATGGTCGTATGGTGGGAAAGTCTGGATCTCGCATCTCAGATTCTGTATTGTATAGCCATCCCTGCGACACTCATTCTTCTCCTGCAGACCCTGCTCACATTAATAGGCTGGGGACATTTGGAGGCTGATGTCAATCCCAGTGATGTTTCCGGATTGGGTCTGGATGTGGAGATGGAGACTGATATGGGTCATCCCGGAGATGGAGCACACGTTGGAGATTTCTCCGCATTGCGCCTTTTTTCACTTCAGGGTATTGTAGCTTTACTGTCTGTATTCGGCTGGGCTTCCCTGATCCTGTATCATGCTTTTGGGAGTCTGCTTCTTGCCGTACCCATAGGGTGTGTCATGGGGTTTCTCGCTATGTATGGTGTGGCCAAACTGGTCTGGGCGGCGCGCAGACTCACGTCCAGCGGTAACATATCTCTTAAAAACGCCCTTGGTGTTACTGGCCAGGTCTATATCCCGATTGCTCCCGGCCAGCAAGGGAAAGTGAATCTGGTGGTGCAAGAGCGTTTTATTGAAGCGGACGCGATCTCCGACGCCACAAAAAATTTGCCTTCCGGGACTGTCGTCAGGGTTATGGATGTTCGGGCAGGGGTTCTGGTGGTCGAAGAGGAAAGGGAGGATTTGGAATCATGAGACGATTTTCTGCAGTTTGGTAGATACACAAGAAAATCCAATACTGACCACTAACCACTGATCACTGACCACTTGCGGGCAAAGCCCGCATCAGTCAATTCACTTCAATTTTTAAAGGAGGAGAAAGTATGGATTTATCGGTAGAAATTATGGTGGGGATTTGTGTTCTTGCTGTGGTGCTCTTTGCTCTCATAGCGGCGATCTTATCCCGCTACCGGAAATGCCCGTCTGATAAGGTGCTGGTTATCTACGGGAAGGTTGGTTCCGATTCCAGCGGACAGAGCCGTTCGGCTAAATGTATTCACGGAGGGGCGTCATTTATTATCCCAGTTCTGCAGTCCTACCAATACCTGGATTTGACACCCATATCCCTGAATGTGGACTTGAGAAACGCGCTTTCTAAGCAAAATATCCGTGTTGATGTTCCCTCCCGTTTTACTGTCGGGATTTCCACCGAGCAGGGAACCATGCAAAATGCCGCTGAGCGCCTGCTGGGCCTGAGGATGAATGAAGTTCAGGAATTGGCGAAAGATATTATTTTCGGTCAGCTGCGTTTGGTGATTGCCACCATGGATATTGAGGAAATCAATACAGACCGGGATAAATTCCTGGTGGCTGTATCGAACAACGTCGAGATTGAGCTGAAAAAGATTGGGCTGCGCCTCATCAATGTCAACGTGACGGACATCAACGATGAATCGGGATATATTGAAGCCTTGGGTAAAGAAGCTGCCGCTAAGGCCATCAATGACGCTAAAAAATCTGTGGCGGAAAAAGACAGAGATGGATCTATCGGTCAGGCCAACGCTCATAGGGATCAGCGTATCGAGGTGGCTGCCGCTGACGCTACCGCGATCCAGGGGGAAAACGACGCGAAGATCCAAGTGGCTCAGTCCGAAGCAAGACGCCGGGAAAAGGAAGCCGAGGCTCTGCGTCTCGCCACAGCCGCGGAAAAAGTTCAGTCGGCAAAAGCGTTGCAGGAAGCCTATATTGCTCAACAGGAAGCGGAGCAGACCCGTGCGTCTCTGGAACAGGCGTCTCAGGAAGCCGATGTTATTGTGCGAGCGGAAATTGAAAAACGCCAGGCTGAGATTGCTGCGGAGGCTGAAGCCGAGGTCAAGCGCCGCACTGCCCGCGGGGAAGCGGATGCGATCTTTGCGAAGATGCAGGCTCAGGCGAAAGGACTGGAAGAAACACTTATGCGTCAGGCCAACGGGATGCAGCAGCTGGTGGCCGCTGCCGGCGGCGATCCTAATGCTGCCGTCAAGCTCATGATCGCGGATAAGCTGCAAGATTTGGTCCAGATCCAGGTTGAAGCCATTAAGAATCTCAAGATTGACAAAGTGACTGTTTGGGACAGCATGAACGGCCAGGACGGATCCCCCGCTACCGCCAATTTTCTGGCGGGGATGCTGAAGTCCATTCCGCCGATGAACGAGCTTTTCCGTCAGGCAGGCATGGAAATGCCGGAGTTTTTGGGCAAGACACTCCCCTCCCCTGCCTCCGGTGATGGCGTTGGCCAAAGTGACAGCGCCGATCGGGGTGACAGCGCCGTCCCGCAGAGGGATGGGGTTGGGTAACTCATAGACGTAATCGTTTATGATAAAATAAAAATAAAAGGAAACACAACACGGGTCTGTTGAAATATGCAAGTATTTTAACAGACCTGTTTGTTCAGGATATGGATAAGAGTTTCAGATTTTATATATTTACCACATAAAGAATATCTCCCCTAAAACATAATGTATTTGTTGAGAATCGTGTACTTATCCACAGCTTATTCACTACAGGGGCGTTAGGCAAAGATAAAAAAGGGAAAAAATGGGGGGGGGGGGGGGATT
>WRII01000026.1 GCA_009782825.1 Peptococcaceae bacterium | reverse complement strand
CATAGCTTGTCTATGTGATTGATTTGCGGTGTTCCGCTCCGGCATATATAATGACGAGATTACGCCGCTTCGCGGCTTGTTCAATCCGCATATGCTGAGGAGCACATCCTCGCCAGATTCCGCCACCCCGGCCTGGTCGCCGTGCTGCGCTTCATCGAGGCCAACGATACCGCCTATATGGTCATGCCCTATTACCGGGGCACAGGCTCCTGACAGATTTTATTTACAGTAACATGATCAGTATTTTTCATCTTCACTTGCCACGGAGATAGGCGGTACTATGGAGAGAGATGGAAAATGGGGTTTTGTTGGTTCTGATGGTAAGTTTATTATTGAACCTGTTTTTGAAGGCTGACCACTAACCACTGATCACTGACCACTTGCGGGCAAAGCCCGCATTAATGAGATATTTGCTATACAAGGTATTGGGGACTATAATTATTTCAATAGAATAAATCAACCCTTTACAAAGGGGGACTGTCCTCATTGCCATTGATGAAAAATAAGATGAAAATACCGAAAAAAACCCGCCAACACCTATACACATATATCACAGCCTTTTCCATCCCTATGCTCACCCTGCTCACGGTATATTGTTTTCTTGGAATTCACCCCTTTGGAGATAAATCATTATTAACAAGTGATTTGAATGGCCAATACATCAGCTTCTTGTCATATTTTAGGCACGTTGTCTTAGAAGACGGGAGCCTCTTTTATACCTTTTCTAAAAATCTGGGCGGAGACATGATCGGATTAGGCGCCTACTATTTGTTGAGCCCGTTGAACTTCATCCTCTTATTCTTTAAAACCGAAAGTTTACCAACCGCTGTTATGGTGTTGACCTTGATAAAAACCGGACTCTGCGGTCTGACGATGAACATCTTCTTGAACCGGGAGGCGCTGCGAAGAAGCTCTCTGCTCTTTTCCACGTCCTATGCTTTAATGGCCTACATGATGGTCTACCAACCCCATATTATGTGGCTGGACGGGGTCATAGTGTTACCCCTTATTGTCTATGGCATTGAAAAAATAATAAAAAAGCAGTCTCCCTTTCTCTATATCCTATCCTTGGGGGCTGCGATCATTTCAAACTATTATATAGGGTTCATGCTTTGCTTATTTTCTCTTGTGTATTTTTTCTGTTCCCTTCTATTCTTTCAAAACCAAATCACAGTTTCTTGGAAAAACAAAGAAATATTTCGCTCCATACACCGTTTTGGAGGGTATTCTCTGTTAGCCGGAGGATTATCCGCCTTTATTCTGCTCCCAACATTACAGGCGCTTCGTGGGGGAAAAGCCAGTTTCGCACTTTTCCCCCATACCGTTGAAACGAATTTTGCGCTCATGGATTTCTTCTCCAAATTCTATATTGGGAATGAGTCTCAGGAACTCCCTAACATCTATTGTGGTATGCTTATTATTTTGTTTTGTGTGATATTTTTTCTTAATAAAAAAATATCCCGTAAAGAAAAAATCGGTTCCGGCATACTCTTATCGGTCCTCATAGTATCCTTCACTATCAATATATGTGATGCGATATGGCATGGCTTTAATTCTCCTTTTGGGTTCCCCTATCGCTATAGTTTTATTTTTAGCTTTCTACTCATTCTCATAGCTTACAAAGGATATCAAAAATCCAAGCCTATTCTTACTCCAAAAGTAAGCGTTTCGATTTTTGCGATAGTGTTGGGATTCTCTATGATTGTCGAAAAGTATCAATACCCGCATACAAGTTCCGCAAAAATATATATCAGTGTTTTCATTTTCCTGCTCATTCTCACCACCTTTTTCCTCTACGCCAAGCGTCCTCTAAAAATTTATATTGTCGCCGCGTTGTGTCTCTGTCTGATGGATCTGGGGGTTAACAGCTATTTAACATTGCGTTCTGTGGAGTACACGCCATACGACAATTATTATACCTATACTCAAAAGAATAAAGCCATTCATGATCAACTCAAAGAGATGGACTCCACCTTTTATCGGGTGGAACAAACCTACCGTTATAATTTTAATGATCCTATGCTGTTCAATTATCACGGGCTTACGCACTTTAGTTCAACCGAAAAACAATTTGTCAAAGCCTTTATGGAGAAAATGGGGTTTCGCACCTATGTCGACTACTGGTCTTACTATAATCAAGGATCTACCATTTCTGTTGACAGCCTGTTCGGTATAAAGTATTTGCTTACAACAGATCAAATTAAAAAACCCTACGAACTCCTATGGCGGCAAGATGATGTTCTGGTTTATAAAAATCCATACGCTCTGCCTTTGGCTTTTATGGTCCGTGAGGATGTCCTGCAAGTGACCTTGTCAGAAAAAGATCCGTTTGCCCTGCAAAATAGTATATGGAACGCCATGGCGCACACTCCTGAGGAGGTCGTTGAGCAGGCCCCTGAGCAGGCCCCTGAGCAGGCTGTTGAGCAGGCCCCTGAAAACACTCCTGAGGAGGCGCTGTTTTACCCTGCTGAAATTAAAACTATAGCATTCACGAATCTGAGAGAGGAAGACTATGAAGACGGTGTCTGTTATAGAAAACAAGATGCCACTCAGGAGGCTTTTATAGAATACTCTATCAACAACATAAGCGCCGATCCTTTATATGCCTTTTTCCCGGCTCACGAGATCAGAGATGTGGAAATCTTTATTAATGATACCTCCACAGGAGATGATAACTCCTTAGGGTCCTATTTTAATACGTATAACCACAATATTCTTGATCTTGGAAAGCGTACTGTCAGCGACACTCCCATCACCCTCAGAATAAAACTTAATGAAGATGAGGTCTTTATGGAGGGCGCTTTGTTTTACTACCAAAATATGAGAGTTTTTAATGAGTATTATGAGGAAGTGTCCTCTTCACCATATATGATAAATTCCTATACAGGTGCTTATTTAGAGGGCGAGGTCACCAATCAAAGCGATAAAACCTATCTCTTGTTTACCATTCCTTACGAAGAGAACTGGCACTTCCATGTTGACGGAAATCGTACGCCGGCGATCAAGGTATTTGATACGCTTATGGCCGTCGAAATCCCTCAAGGAACCGTGCAAGGCGCCCCTCAAGGCGCCCCTCAAGGCGTTCATAGCGTCACCTTAAAATATGTGCCCAAGCATCTCTATTTAGGCATAGCTGTGACACTCCTTTCAGGGGGTATCCTCTTGCTGTGCGTAGGGTTTTCTCTCAGACGCAAGAGGCGCCTGGCCGGCATTAAGACACCGCTGCACGCCCCTGAACACATGACCGATGCAGAGCGAGCGAAACGATTCCCTATCATTCTCAGCAAATACAATCCTGCTTGGCCGCAGTGGTATGATGAGGAAAAGGAACGGTTGCTTGAGCTTATCAGTGATGATGCTATTGTCCGTATCAATCATATTGGCAGCACATCGGTTCCTGGGCTGACCGCCAAACCCACAGTAGATATTTTGCTGGAGATTGCTGTGGACACCAATATTGAAAAGCTGATTGCTTCCCTGCCCAGTGATGAATACATCTGCATTAGAAAGCCCACTGTCCCTGATCCTGATAACAAACCGCCACATATTATGTTCCTCAAAGGATACACATCACAGGGTTTTGCGGAAAAAGTCTATCATATCCATGTGCGTTATCCCGGCGACTGGGACGAAGTGCACTTTCGTGATTATCTAACGCTACATCCGGAGGCAGCCGCCAAATATGCCGAACTTAAGGTCAAGCTTAAAGGGCGATTTGAGCATGACCGGGACGGGTATACCAACGCAAAAGGCGAGTTTATAAAAGCTGTCACAAAACAGGCAAGAGATGTGCTTGGAACCGGAAATACCCTCGAAAAGATGGACGATTTTTTTAGCGCCCGCATTGATATATATGATGCTCATATGCTGCAAAACATCGAAGGTATCGCAGAAGGGCACAAAGAGCTGGCGAAACGCATTCCTGCTGAGGCCCAAACATTGCTGGACTTGGGCTGTGGCACCGGCTTGGAACTCGAAGAAATTTTCTGGCTCCATCCGGATGTCTGCGTAACCGGCATTGACTTGACACAGGCCATGCTTGATAAGCTTGCCGAAAAGTACAGCGACAAGAACGTTATACGGGTCTGCGCAAGTTATCTTGGCTATGATTTCGGTTCAGAAAAATATGACTGCGTTATTTCATTTCAAACCATGCATCATCTTACTCATGAGGAGAAAACCGGGCTGTATATAAACATTCGCAAAGCCTTGAAGCCCGGCGGAAAATATATTGAATGTGATTACATGGTTGATACTCAAGAGGAGGAAGATCACGGGGTTGCCGAGAGCAAGAGACTCCGCGCTGAGCAGAATATTTCGGATGGCGAGTTTTATCATCTCGACACGCCCTGTACGGTTGACAATCAAATCAAGTTGTTTGTGCAGGCGGGTTTTGTTGGGGTGGAAAAAATTTGGCACAAGGGCGCTGCGACAATGATTATTGCTGAAAAAGAGCTCTAACCGCCGAAGAACGATAATAGGTTATCAGGGAACGACTGGGACATCATATAGATTGTCGCAATCAAGAAAGTTCCTATCGCAATACCGAACGCGACACGCTTGTTTGAGCTGCGCTTTAAAGAGGATATAATACCCAGCATAAACAAAGTCATTGCGGTGAACACCGCGACAAGCCCGAATCTGTTGGCGTTGGCATTATCGGAATTGCCTTGATCGACGAGGTGTTTGGCCTCTTCCCAAATCTCTGTTGCTGGTTTCAAATACAAATCCATGTATCCTTCAATTTGAACGAGATCAGCCATATCAAGGGGTTTGCCTTCTTCCGCAGCCTGAGATAAGGCGAGGATGAGTTCCTGATATACCTTGTGCATTTCTTCGTCAGTTGTGGTTTCGTTCGCGGTGTTAGTGAGATCGTCAATTTCCCGTTGAATTTTCCATTCCAGTTTAGCGGCTTCAGCGCTGTCTCCGATTTTTTTGGCATAAGCCAGGTCGGTTACCATGTTGTTGAATTCGTTGTACATCAACATATCTGTCATCAACATTTGGATTCCTCTGTTATATTCCGCGTTTCCTATTCCTGAGAGGATGTTGCCCTCGGTATAGTTTTGGGATTGGTTACTCCCGTGCACGGAACCTACCCAGACTGCCCATGCGGTCAGGAGCGCGGTTATGCCAAGCATGATGACGACAATCAGCTCCAATTTATCCTTTCCTTGTTCCTGTTTTACCGCGCCCTGTTCGATGTTGCCTTGATTGTACGTGTTCATAATACTCCCCCTCATAAAATATGATAATGATTTTATACACATCAAGCGATACACACGTTCAGTTTTTTGCCATCATTTTAGCATAATACTCATAATTTGTCAATATCTCAAAGTGTGCCGGGCGCCGCCTCAGTGCCTCAAAATGCGGAGGTTTGCCAAATTGTGCCTGGCAGGTCTTTTTAAAGACAAGCCTGAATAGCATGTACAAATGAGCGATGAAGATAACTCGTACACAGGGGAGGGGGGTTATTTCTATTATGGGGCAGAAAACGAGTCCGCAAATACCCGAGCAGCCGTGTCCGATCTGGCACACATCAAGTCCGGAAGAAATCTGTGGCATGCTTGATGTGGATCCTGACAGAGGGTTGGACGAGCATGAGGTGGGCCACCGGCTGGTGGAAATCGGCCACAATGTTTTGACGGAAAAGAAGGGCGTTAACCCGGTTTTCATGTTTCTGGGGCAGTTTAAGGATTTCATGGTGATGGTGCTGGTGGGAGCCACGCTGGTTTCCGGCCTCTTAGGCGAAGTGGCGGACGCGGTTACGATTTTAGCGATTCTTCTCCTTAATGCCATCTTGGGGTTCGTCCAGGAATTCCGCGCGGAAAAATCTATGGAATCCCTGCGCAGCATGACGTCGCCGGAGGCTCTGGTGCGCCGGGAAAAATACGAGATGCGCATTCCGGCGGCGGAGCTTGTGCCGGGAGATATTGTTTTGGTGGAGGCGGGAGACCGGGTTCCCGCGGATGTGCGCTGGCTACATACCATCAACGCCAAGGTGGAAGAGTCGGCTTTGACCGGAGAATCGGAAGCTGTGCAGAAGCATACCCGGACTTTGGAAGATGAGTATCTGGCCTTAGGGGACAGAAAAAATCTGGGGTTTATGGGCACTGTGATGGTTCATGGGCGTGGGATAGGCGTTGTGGTGGGAACGGGCATGGAGACGGAGATGGGGACCATTGCCAGCATGCTGCAGCAGGTTGAGGAGGAACAGACTCCACTGCAAAAACGCCTGGCCGAGCTGGGTAAATGGCTTGTGGCCTTGAGCCTGGGGGCGTGTTTGGTGGTGGTGCTGACGGGCCTGATCCAGGGAGAGGGATTCGCCAAGATGTTCATGGCCGGGGTGTCTCTGGCGGTGGCGGCGATCCCGGAAGGGCTTCCGGCCATTGTGACAGTGGCTTTGGCTATTGGCGTACAGCGCATGGTGAAGAGGAAGGCTGTGATCCGTCATTTGCCGGCGGTGGAAACCTTGGGCTGTGCGACGGTGATTTGCTCGGATAAAACAGGGACCCTGACTCAAAATGAAATGACGGTGACACGGATCTATTGCGACCGGAAACATATTGCGGTCAGCGGACAGGGCTATGACCCAAAAGGGACTTTTGAAGGGGCGGATCCCTACAGCCGCAAGGAAGAGGTTCTGCAGGAACTGCTCAAAGGCGCGGCCCTGTGCAACAATTCTGTGCTGACCCGCAAAGGCATGCGTTGGGCCGGACTGTTCCGGGACAAAGACAAGAAGGGGAAAGGGGCCTGGAGCGTGGAAGGGGATCCTACGGAGGGAGCTTTGCTGGTGGCGGCGGCCAAAGCCGGGATCTGGCGCGAGGAAATGGAACGGGATGAAGAACGTATTGCGGAAATCCCTTTCGACTCTGAACGCAAACGGATGATGGTGGTGTACCGCCAGAAGAGGACATGGATGGCCTATGCCAAAGGGGCGCCTGATGTCATGCTGGATCTGTGCAAATGGGAGCTGACCCAAAAGGGTGTGATGGAGTTGACGCCGGAACGCCGGAAGCAGATCATTCAGGTGAACAATGACATGGCGCGCCAGGCGCTGCGCGTGTTGGCGGTAGCGGAACGGATGGTTCCGGATGAGGGAACAGCCCGGAATGGGGGAATGGCCCAAAGGCCGGAGGATCAGGAAAAAGATCTGATTTTCCTTGGGCTGATGGGTCTGATCGATCCTCCCCGGCCCAGTGCTCAGAAGGCCATTGCTCTCTGCAAAACGGCGGGGATCCAGCCGGTGATGATCACGGGGGATCATAAACTGACAGCTCGGGCTGTGGCAAAGGATCTGGGGATTTTAGGAGGCCGGAAGGACACAGTTCTGACCGGCGCCGAGTTGAACCGCATGGATGATGAGGAAATGGCCCGGCAGATTCGGGATGTACGGGTTTTTGCCCGGGTGGCGCCTCAGGATAAGATCCGCCTTGTACGGGGGTTTAAAGCCAATGGGGAAATTGTTGCTATGACAGGGGATGGCGTTAACGACGCGCCGGCGGTTAAGGAAGCGGATATTGGGATTTCGATGGGGATCAGCGGCACGGATGTGACCAAGGAAGCTTCGGATATGGTGGTGGTGGATGATAATTTTGCCACTATTGTGGCAGCGGTGGAGGAAGGGCGGGGGATTTACGATAATATCCGCAAATTCATCCGCTATCTGATGGCCTGTAATTTTGGTGAGGTGCTGACGATGTTTATCGGGGTGCTGGTGGGGCTGCCGCTGCCCCTGTTAGCGATTCAGATCTTGTGGGTGAACTTGGTGACGGACGGATTGCCGGCGATCGCGCTGGGATTGGAAAAAGCTGAGGAGAATACCATGCGCCGGCCGCCCCGGGATCCTCAGGAAAGCATCTTTGGCCGGGGGTTGGGCAAAAAAATCGCTGTTCGCGGCGTGCTGATCGGATTGAGTACCTTAGCGGTTTTTGTGCTGGCTCTGTGGTATGGAGTGGATCTGCTGACCGCGCGGACCATGGCGTTTACGACCTTGGTGATGGCTCAATTGTGGCATGTTTTTGAATGCCGGTCGGAAACCAAAGGGATTTTTGAAATCAATCCCTTTTCCAATCTGTGGCTTGTGGGAGCGGTCGCGGTTTCCTTCGTTATGCAGCTGGCGGTGCTCTATCATCCGCTGCTGCAAGAGGCGTTTAAAACGACGGCCCTTTATGGCTGGCAGTGGGGGCTCATCCTCATCGTGTCTCTGGCGCCGACGGTCATTTTCGGGATTGCCCAGATGTGGAGAAATCAGACCGGGAAAGGGGCTGTGGCAGTGGGGCGCCGTTCGGTAAAGTCGAGCCGGTAAAGTCGAGCCGGTGAAGTGAGTGAATGGAAAAAGCGATTGTATCAGATTGTATCAGCGATGAAGATAGCAAAGTATGCTATAATACCCATATGGTGCGAAATAAACATTACACTTATGCGGACTACAAGACATGGGATGAGACGATCCGCTGTGAACTGATTGATGGCATCCCCTATATGATGACGGCGCCTTCCAGGACCCATCAACGCATCAGTGGAGCCTTATTCAATCAATTGTATAATTTTCTAAAGGGTAACCCATGTGAGGTTTATATGGCTCCTTTTGATGTTCGGCTCAATGCAGATGAGGGGGACGATACTGTTGTCCAGCCTGATATTCTGGTGGTTTGCGACAGTGCGAAACTTGATGAAAAAGGCTGCCAGGGTCCCCCCGACCTGGTGGTAGAAATATTGTCGCCGTCTTCGGGATCTCATGATCGTGTAGTCAAGTTCAACACATACCTTCAGGCCGGTGTTCGCGAGTATTGGATCGTGGATCCTGTCACCCAAACAGTGAATATTCATATAAATGAAAATGGAAAATATATAACTTCTGCTTGGCCTAAAGATGCTATAATGTCTTCTCATGTGTTGCCGGGCTGCACAATAGATCTGGCGGAGGTATTCGCGGGTCTGAGTGATCTCGCGAACCCTGATAAGGCATAGCCAAAGATCGATTTTACACAGTATGAAAAGAGGTATTGGCTATGGGTGATGATGAGAAGCGTTCTTCACGCATAAAACCGCTTCTCATATTCTTCCCGGGTCATATCTGCCTCAAAGACGAGTGTAACCGCGCCGGGGCCAAGGTGTGCTCCAATGATTGGCCCCATCATCATGATGATGACATGGCGCACGGCAACAGCAGCCTTAACCATATCGGCTAATACCTGGGCATCCTGCAGACAATCGGTATGGGTGATCAGGACGGTGTCCAGCTCGGTATTAGGATTGAGGCTGCGTTTTAACTGGCTGGTCATCAGCTCCAGCGCCGCTTTTCTGCCACGCACTTTTTCTTTGAGATTGAGGGTTCCGTCAGGGGCAAAATTCAAAACAGGTTTAACGCCCAGTACCGATCCGGCGATGGCCGAAAGTTTGCTGAGGCGTCCGCCCCTATGCAGATACATCAGATCATCCACCGTGAAAAATGCCAGGCAGCTATGCTTTTTCTCTTCCAACCAAGCCGCTGTTTCAGCAGCCGACCAGCCTTCCTCACGTTTTTTCACAGCCTGCATCACCAGAAGGCCGTGTCCTGTTGTGGCACTCAGGCTGTCGATGGGATAGATGGCGCATTCAGAGAGCTTTTTAACTTCCGACAGGGCAACCAGTGCGCTCTGGTATGTATTGGAAAGGCCGCTGCTGAGAATAAGAAACAGCGCGTCTTTCCCCTGTTGGGCATATTCCGTGAAAGATAATGTAAATAATCCGGGATTGATTTGTGATGTCTTGGCGACACTGCCGTTGCGTAACGCGTCATAATAGTCCTTGGCGGAGATTTCCTGCCAGTATCCTAAATCATGAGCCCGGCCGTCCAAGTCAAAAGGCATGGACAGCACCTCAATACCGTGTTCTTGGATATATTCAGGAGGCAAATCACAATTTGAGTCAACCACAATGCTAAATGAGTTCATTATAAACACCCCTTTTAGGCGGGTTCCCGCCTTTTCTATATTTTTTGCCATGTTAAATGGCCGCAGTAATAGTATGCGCAATTGTTTCATCAAATGCAAGGGTTTTGGTGAGAAGGTGAGAAGACTGGGGAGGGCTGCAACACTGAGTTACAGTCCCTTAATTGGTGCGCCCGGCTTGGGAAGAAATTCTTGCCCGCTCTGCTCTGGACTGTTAAACTTGTAAATAGACACGCTTGAAAGGCGGAGCTTATATGGATAATAGAGATACGGTCACCTTTAAGGCCGACGCTGTCACCTCTAAACAGGAACTGCATAATGGGAAAATTGTGCTTGAAGAGTACAATCCGCTCTGGCCTGTCCTGTTTGAGCAGGAAGCGGACAGGATCCGTATCGCCCTTGGAAACAGAGCGGTGCACATATATCATGTTGGATCCACTTCCGTACCGGGACTAAGTGCCAAGCCCATTATTGACGTGCTGCTTGTTGTCGTTGATTCCTCTGATGAAGTGTCCTATGTTCCAGACTTGGAGTTGATTGGCTATACATTGCATATACGGGAGCCGGACTGGTTTCAACACCGTTTATTAAGGGGACGCTGCAGTGTGTCTGTTAACCTGCATGTTTTCAGCGAGAACACACCTGAGATCGAACAGATGCTCCGTTTCCGTAATTGGCTGCGAAGCCATGATGATGATAGGGATCGGTATGAGAAGGTAAAACGTGAGCTTTCTCAGCATACGTGGAGATATGTGCAGGATTATGCAGATGCCAAGACTGCAATTATTCAAGAAATTATCAATAACATCCCAATCAACAAAGTTATTTAGTTACAGTCCCTAAGATGTTTTCTCACCGCATCACATCACCGCATCGCGGGTCATTGACAGCAGTAAAAGGATTAGTTATAATTATGAGCGTGCCTAGGGGATTAGTTTAAAGGTAGAACAACGGTCTCCAAAACCGTGAGTGTGGGTTCGATTCCTACATCCCCTGCCATATTAAGATGTTGACTAATGATATGATCATAAATAGTGGAAGCTTATTTTACTGAGTGTTTTGTTGTGCTGGGGTTTGAGATTGAGATGGGAAACGGGTTGATAGGTACACATGTTTTGCATTTGCGCTAAGGGTACAGTATAATAATAATTCATATTGAATAATAGGAAAATAAGAAACGGCGCACGTGTGCGCCGATATTTATATTATTCAGTATTGAGTGCACCAGAATCACTGCTGGCTAAGGAGATGAGGGGAAGTTGAACAATATCAACTTTATCCATGGAGATTATGAAGACGTAAAGTATGCTCATGTTTTGCTGGATGTCGCTAATCGACGCTTAGATCGGGTTTATACATACAGTATCCCGCGGGAGATGCCGGTTGAGGTGGGGATGACGGTTCTGGTTCCCCTGAAGAGCCGTCAGGTTCGTGGGATGGTAGCTTATGTGTCGGATACTGTGCCTCCAGAGGTTCAGGATGTTGTGTTGCGCCCGGTCTCAGAGATCTTGGAGCGGCAGAGTATTCTGCCCGGGGAACTCCTGGAGTTGGCTTTCTGGATGGCCGAAACGACGATGTGTCCAATTGCCCAGAGTCTGCATGCGGTGTGGCCTTTTTGGCGGCATAAAGTGGAAAAGTGGGCTATTCCTCAGGTGACTCTGGAGGATGTCAAAGAGTGGCGTGAGTCTCAACCAGATGCGTTCTTGGCGGTCAAGGTTTTGCTGCGGGCACGGCGCGGAGGACTACCGGTCAATGTTTACTATATGCGCTTACGGGAGCAGGGTGTGCCCACTAACATAACCATCGTGAAGAATGTGGAACAGCTGGTGGAACAGCTGGCGGGCTTGGGAGTGCTGCGGTGGGAGATTCGAGTCTCGGGCAATGGACAAAATGGACAGGGCACAGAAATATTGCCTGAAAAGGGACAAGTCTCCGGAAGGGAAGATACCGCGAGGGAGGATACCGCGAGAGAAGAGAACAAGGCTTTGTTCCGCGGGATTTTTGCCCAGTTGACACCGGCTCAACAGGAGGCGGTTCAGGCTATTTTGAGCGGCTTGGAGCGCGGTGTGAAGTCTGGAATAGGCGAAACCATGCTGCTGCACGGGGTGACGGGAAGTGGGAAGACTCTGGTGTATCGTGCCCTGGTGGCTGACGTGGTTTCCCGGGGGCGGGGGGCTATTGTTCTGGTGCCGGAGATTTCTCTGACGTCTCAGGTAGCGCGGTATTTTTTGGCTGATTTTGGCGATGGGGCGGCGGTTGTTCATTCTAAATTGTCGGCTGCGGATAAGCAGAGGATTTGGGCCGGGATTCTGGCGGGTCAGGTTAAGGTTGTCATTGGCGCCCGTTCGGCGGTGTTTGCGCCGCTGGCGGATCTGGAGATTGTTATTGTGGATGAGGAGCATGACAGTGCTTACCAGCAGGAGGAGAATCCGAAGTACCATGTTCGGGATGTGGTCCGGTGGCGTGTCCGCCGGAGCGGGGGTGTGGTGGTGCTGGGAAGCGCAACGCCTTCTGTGGAGAGTTATGCGCTGGCCCAGCTTGAGAAGATAGAGCTTGTGGAGCTTACGGAGCGTTTTGGCCGGCAGGTGCTGCCTCGGGTTCATATTGTGGATATGGCTCAGGAATTGGCCCGGGGGAATAAGAGCATCTTTTCCCAAAAACTTGTGGAAGGGGTGGGGGAACGGCTGGCGCGGGGGGAGCAGTGTATTCTTTTTCTGAACCGGCGCGGGTATGCGACTTATGTTTTTTGCCGGGAATGCGGGTATGTGGCGAAGTGCCCCAACTGTGATGTGGCGATGACGTATCACAGTCAGAACCAGATGCTGCGGTGTCATTACTGTGATCATCGGGGGAGTGTGGAACATCATTGTCCGGAATGCGGCAGTATTTATCTGAAGTTTTTTGGCCAGGGAACTCAGCGCCTGGAGGAGGAGGTGGCGGCGCATTTTCCGGCGGCGAGGGTGCTGCGGCTGGATACGGATGCGGCGGAGGGCCGGGGCCGGGGGACGCGCATTGTGGAAACGTTTCGCCGGCGGGAGGCGGATATTTTGGTGGGAACGCAGATGCTGGCTAAGGGGCTTGATTTTCCCGAGGTGACGTTGGTGGGCGTTGTTCTGGCGGATCCGCTGCTGAATATGCCTGATTTTCGCGCCCGGGAGAGGACGTTTCAATTGCTGACTCAGGTGGCGGGCCGGGCGGGCCGGCACAGGAAGCCGGGGGAGGTGATTGTGCAGACGTATATGCCGGAGGACGGGGTGCTGAGGGATGTGGCGGATTATGAGTATCGGCGGTTTTTTCGGGATGAGATTGCTTTTCGGCATGGGGCGATGTATCCGCCTTTTGCGCATTTTATCAGGGTGACGGTGTTGCATGAGCAGGAGGAGCATGTGGCGCGCGGAGCTCAGGAGTTGGCGGCTGCGTTGAGGGGATATCTGGAGGGATGTCCCCAAGATGTGCGGGATGTGCAGATTCTTGGACCGGCTCCGGCGGTGGTGAGCAAAGTGCGCAATAGTTTTCGTTGGCAAATATTGGTGAAAGGGAAGAGGGTTGTGTGGCTGCGGAAAATAGTGCATGGGGGTGTGGAAAGGTTTTACGGGTCGAATGCGGCGGCAGGCGTGGCTCTAAATATCGAGGTAAATCCTTTGCATTAGTTACAGTCCCTGAGTGCTGCACTAGGTTTCAGACACGCCCCGGAACATGTTGAGGAATTAAATTATGGTCATGGGAAATATGCTATGGACTGTCAATATCTTTATATGTTAAAAAAGAATTAAATCTGGACAATTATTCTTGCAGGTATTATGATTATTAAGTCGAAAGATATTAACTTTAGAGAGATATTAAGTAAGAATGAGGGAGAATGAGGTTTATGGAAACAACAAGAAGATGCCGTGAGTGCGGAGTGGTCATTACCGGGCATTCTCGTAGAGAGTTTTGCCGGTATTGCAAAAGGATTGTTTTGAAGCAGAACGCGCAACAAAAAAAGGATTCCTCGAAAAGGACGGTGGGCAGTGTTGATACGTGTCGTGTGTGTGGCATAGAATACACTGTCAGATCGGGGAACCAGCGTTACTGCAGTGAGTGCGCGGCTCAGGTGGCCCGCCAGAGGAGCTATATGCAAGCGCAAAAGGTTTCGGAACAGAGGGAAAAGAGGCGAAAAGAGAGAGAACAAAGGATAAACGGAGACAGGATTTCCGCGATATCCTAACGTTTGGTGTTCTTGGTGTCTGTTTTCTCAATGTTTCTCACGTGTTCTAGCGGCTGAAGGGGTGACCTGATGTCTTGCTAGGGAAGTTTTTCACAAATACTTAAGGTGAGGATTTTTTGCCCGCCGGTTTCTGCCGGCGGGGGAGGGTCCTTATTTTTTTGCGGATTGAGGTCATGATGATATAATATTATGTATCTTATTTGTGTAGAATTAGTGAGCTGCCACAAAAGAACTTATCGCAGGAGGAGCTATGGCTGTTTTTAGAATTGTCAATATGGGTGAGGATATTTTGCGGGAAAAAGCAAAGTGCGTGGCGGAAATCACGCCGAATATTCTAAAGCTTTTAGATAATATGGCGGATACGCTGAGGGAAGCTCAGGGTGTGGGGCTGGCGGCGCCACAGATCGGAGTGTTGAAGCGTGTGGCGATTGTTCATGTGGGGGAGGATTTTATTGAGTTGATTAATCCGGAAATTCTCGAGGTTAAAGGTGAGGTTCGGGGGGTGGAGGGGTGTTTGAGTGTGCCGGGCGTGCAGGGCGAGGTGGTGCGTGGCAGATATATCCGTGTGCGGGCGCTGGACCGTACAGGAGCGGTACAGGTCTATGAGACGGAGGGGCTGCTGGCCCGCGTGTTTCAACATGAGATTGATCACTTGGATGGGGTCTTGTTTGTGGATAAAGCGAGCCGTTTGGAGAAGGTGGAAACGTAAAGTGGTAAGAGGGGATTGTGCTCATGCGTATTGTTTTTATGGGAACGCCTGATTTTGCTGTGCCGGCACTGGTGACGCTGGTGGGTTCTGAACATGAGGTGATTGGGGTGTTGTGCCAGCCTGACCGGGTGGCGGGCCGGGGCAAAAAGGAAAGGGCGTGTTCTGTGAAAGAGCGCTCTCTGGCTTTGGGTCTGCCGGTCTTTCAGCCGGAGACGCTGAAGGGGGCGGAGGGGTTTTTAACGGAGTTGGCGCCTGACTGTATTGTGGTTGCGGCCTATGGGCAGATTCTGCCGGAAGGGATTTTAGCGGCGCCTCGTTATGGGTGTGTCAATGTTCATGCGTCTCTGCTGCCTGCTTATCGGGGGGCGGCGCCTATCCACCGCGCTGTGATGAATGGGGACAGGGAGACGGGGGTGACGATTATGCGCATGGATAAGGGTTTGGATACGGGGGATGTGCTGGCTGTGGAGCGGGTATGTATTGGCCCGGAGGCGACCATGGGGGAGATTCATGATGAGTTGGCGGCGGCAGGGGCCCGGTTGCTGCTGGAGACGCTGAGGGATCTGGAGCGGGGTGTGGGTGCGGCAAAACCTCAGCCGCCGGAAGGAACTTATGCGGCTAAGCTGGGAGCTGATGATGAAAAAATCCAATGGACGCGGCCGGCTTCTGTGATTCATAATCAAATCCGGGGACTGAATCCTTGGCCGGGGGCGTATACGTGGTTTCGAGGGGAGAAGGTTAAAATTTGGCGGAGCCGTCTTGTGAGACCGGAATATGCTCAGGTCAATGATGTGGTATTGGAAAATTCGGAATCGGGAGATGCGCAGGGGTGTTGTGGGCGCCTGGTGGGGATTTCGGCCCGGGGGCTGTTGTGCCGGACGGGGCAGGAAGAGAAGGCGGATGCAGGGTGTGTCGAAAATGAGGCTGTTGGCGAGGGTGTCTTGGAAATTTTGGAAGTACAACCTGCGGGTAAAAAACGCATGTCAGGGAGAGATTTTTATAATGGGAGGGCTATGGAAACGGGGGAATGCTTTACATGAGAAAGGGGAGAATAGGGTATGTATAATTGGACGTATATCTTGCTGATCCTGGCTTTCATTTTGGCTCTTTATGCTCAGGCGAAGGTCAGAGGGTCTTATAACAGGTTCTCCAAAGTTGGGGCAGCCTGCGGATTAACAGGAGCCCAGGTGGCTCGCAAGATTCTGGATCAGAATGGGCTGTATACTGTGCGTGTGGAGAAGACACAGGGTGTGTTGTCTGACCATTATGATCCGCGCAGCCATACGGTTCGTCTGAGTCCGGGAATCTACGGGGAGCCGACTATTGCTGCGGTGGCGGTGGCGGCTCATGAAACGGGCCACGCGGTTCAACATGCGGATGGATATGTTCCGCTCAAGATGCGTTCCGCTTTTGCGCCGGTGGCGAGTTTTGGCAGTGGGGCGGGGCCGATTCTGTTTTTTATTGGAGTGATTATGGGCGCGGGGGCGGAGGCCTTGGCGGGGACAAGTGTGTCTTCTTGGCTGATCATGATCGGGATCTATTTGTTTGCTTTTGCGGTTCTTTTCCAAGTGATTACGCTGCCGGTGGAGTTCAATGCCAGCAGCAAAGCTTTGTCTTTTTTGGAGAGGGATGGGGTGCTGGTGGGGGCTCAAGAGGTCAAGCAGGCCAGGAAAATGCTGAGTGCGGCGGCGCTGACCTATGTGGCGGCGGCGTTAATGGCAATCCTGCAATTGGTAAGGTTTATCCTTATGTCGCAGAGAAGGTGAGTATGGCTGATGAGGTAAACGCACGGTCTCTGGCGGCGCGTCTTTTGACAAGAATTGAACGGGATAAGGCTTTTGCGAATATTCTTCTGCGGCAAGATCTGCCTGTACTGACAAAGGGCCGTGACCGTCAATTGTGTACAGCTTTGGTGAATGGGGTGCTTAAACATCGTTTGACTTTGGATTATGCACTGCGCCGCCACTTGCGCAAACCTGTGGGAGTCTTGCCTGTTGAGGTGCGTCAGATTCTGCGTATGGGGGCTTTTCAGATTTTGTGGATGGATCGCTTGCCTGTATCGGCTGTGGTGGATGAGAGCGTGAAGCTGGTCCGGGTTGTGGGGAATAGCTCTGAACGATATACGGGGCTGACCAATGCTGTGCTGCGGCGGGTGGCTCAAACAATGTGGGATTTTGAGTGGCCGGATGAAAAAAAGGATGCTGTTTATGCTCTCTCCACGCGCTATTCTCATCCCCAATGGCTGGTGAAAAGATGGATTGACCGGTGGGGCGCGGTGCGGACAGAGGAGCTGTGTGGAGCTAACAATAGCGAAGCGGCTCTGTGTGTGCGGGCGAACACCCTGAAGGGGAACCGGGAAGATCTGCGGGTTCGGCTGGAAGAGGAAGGGTGCCGGGGGGTGACTCTGTCCCGGTGGGCGCCGGATGGGCTTTGTATTGAGGATCTGGCGGGGCCGGTGGAGAGGCTGCCGTCCTATGAACAGGGATATTTTGTGGTTCAGGATGAGAGCTCTCAGTTGGCGGGGTGGTTGACGGGGGCGGAACCGGGAGAAAGGGTTCTGGATGTCTGCAGCGCTCCGGGAGGGAAGACGGGTTCCATCGCTCAAAGGATGGGCGACTGTGGGGAGATTGTGGCTGTGGATGCTTCGACGAAAAAACTGGAGTTGGTTCGGCAGATGTGCCAGCGGCTGGGGATTTCTAGTGTGGAGACGAGGCTGGGGAATGGGTGTGTGCTTTTTGGTTTGCCGGGTTTGTTTGATCGTGTGATGGTGGATGTGCCCTGTTCGGGCTTGGGCGTGCTGCGCCGCCGGGCTGATTTGCGCTGGCGGATAAGTCCGGAGGGTGTGGCGGATCGGCCGCCTTTGCAGTTGGCGATTCTGTCCCGGGCGGCGGATTTTGTTAAGCCGGGTGGGGTTCTGATGTATACCACGTGCAGTGTGGAGCCGGAGGAGAATTTTGAGGTGGTTAAGGCCTTTCGGGGGAACCGGCCTGATTTTGTGCCGGATGATATCAGTGAGGATCTGGCCTTTGGACGGGAGATGACAGGTCCGGAGGATTGGAAGCAATGGAAAAAGGGGATGTGGCAGATTTTGCCCCATGTTCATGGCATGGATGGGTTTTTTATCAGCCGGATGCGCCGGGAGCCTTAGGGCGGGTCTTCAGACACGCCCTAGCAAAATGAACAGCAAACCGTCAGTCAATTGGTGGTATGAGTTTGGATGAGATTAAAAGCTACTCATTCATGGAAAGGAAAGTATAGAAATAAAAAATATAATAAAATAATAGAAAACTACTTGACCAATTCGTCCAATCGAATCATAATATTAACGAGGATGTTGGTATAATATACATATAGTATAATAATTCACAAAAGGGCTTAAATATCAGGAGACCCGTCATAAGAAGCAGATATTTATTGATCTATATATCAATTTGTCAATCATTATGAAGCAGGGAAGGGAAGACTGACATGGCCTCAGACAGAGATCAAATTCTCAGAGATATACAAGCAAATGAAACCAAAGCTCAAGACATAATATCGAACATTTCCTCTCTGAATGAAAAGCTTGAGGTGCTGTACGCTCTCTTGCTGGCCTGCGCCAGAGAAAACGAAAACTTTGGAGATTATTGGCGTTATGAGCTTGGGATTACTGAAGAGCTGAATCCCCTACAGGAAAATCCTGTTCAAGTTGCGGTTGGCTATGCAGAGTATGCTTCTTCTGAGATGTTGCCGAAGGCGGGTACCATCGCAGCTGACGGCTATGAGAACTTGGTTCAAAGGATATGGGCAAGAATCAAAGAGGTGCAAGAAGAGATTGCAGCTCTGGAGGCAGCATTGAGTTCTGTTAATGATACTCTCAGCCAGTTGCGGCGTAGCATATAAGCTTAATTGGTACAATAGGCACGCAGTTTCTATTTCAGAGGGTAGATATTGTATAAAATGCACATGAATAAAATGGAGGGATAATTTATGGCGGACAAAGTGACACGTGACTTTTCAGACGCCGCTAAAACCACAGTCATTGAAACAATCCAGAAGGGTGACGCTGGAAATAGAGATGTCAGGGAGCGCTGGGATATGTTGGCCAGACAATACAACGATGTTTTCCCTGAGATTTATGTGTATATAGGACCCTATTTTGAAGCGCTGGATCTAATTCAATACACCAAAGCCCAAGGGGTGTCAGGTGTGGATACCGCTTTTGCCAACATCAATAGGGATGATCAGACTTGGGCAGGATTCTTTGGGAAGATGCAGACCAACATGAGCTGCATCAAGAAGGATTTTGGCGCTATGGCGAATGTCATTAAGCCCGCCATGGGGGGGCCGACGCTTCTTACCGTGTCCCCTCTCGTCCTTCAGCGCCAACTTGCAAATATTGACAGCACCTTTATCAATATGGCTGCTAACCGCCTGTTTGAGCAACTCGTTATTATTGATGCGAATGGTAATAGGACCTATAATTGGCCGGAAATTGACGCACTGATTCAAAAAGACCTGAAAGAAACAGCTGAATGGGAGCTGCTGGCGCTTGTTAAGGTCACGCAGAGTATGACTGTTGTGAAGGATGACGGAACTGTGCAAATTGATACGGACAATTTTTCTAAGCTTATTGAACATGGGTATAGCCATAACTGGCAGAGAGGGGAGGAGGTTCCTAAGGTGTTACTGGAATTGTCCCCGCAATTTTTTGACAAACATACATTGAAGATGTGGCCCGTGTTTGAGGAGGTTGCCAAGCGCTATATTGATGAGACGATTGCCACCAACATGAGTGGTGAGAATATGAAGACACTTTTCAACTTGGCTGATAGTGAAAAGAGGGGAGAACTAAGCGCAGAACTGGATAAAGCCCTTATTCTTCAGGGCCTTATTACCAATCATTCGGAAATCACATTCCATACAAGGTTCAACGGGTCAGATCCAATTTGGAAAATGAACTTGGCATACGAAGCTCTTGATGGAGGAGGATACAAATATAATTACCAATTTAGCGTAGGAGAAAGAGTCTATAACTTTAATATATTGGGACAGAAGATGAAGGAGAACTATCGTGATGATTGGCTTGGAAGTCCTTACAAGGGTGAGCTATATGGCTTTGCAGCAGACCCAAGTGCATACATCAAGGACAACGCTATCAATGTCACTGAATCCCTGCGTCGAAATAGAGATCAAGAACTTGCCGTAGCGGCTCTCAAGCTTGTTATGCTAGAAGCCGGTTCAAATTCGATTAGCGGGACGGGGGTTTCCGGCTCTGTGCTTACTCTTCCGTCTGGGATAGTTGATTTATTGGCTCTTGCGCGTGAAATCGATACTCACAACAGTAAGGTGGACGAAATTATCCGCGATATTGAACTTGCTGATTTTGTTCAAGCATTTAAAGTTGCTAGCAACGTGGAAATAAATGATGGCATTGTTACCATGAATGGTGCATATATCAATGAAGCCAAGCTAGCAAACTATCTGAGATTGTATAATCTACTTACGGGAAGCACATTGACGCTAGAGCAAGCGGAAAGAGGAGCAGCTGAGATATTGCTCAAAGGCAAAAGCGCAGCGGACGCTAACGAGAATGCCCGTATGGCGTCAGAGTATTCGGATTGGCATAAGAAACATATAGATTTATATGGAGAGCTAGAAGGTTATAAGAATAATCAAAATTTTAAAGAAAAGTATCCAGACTTTCCGCAAAAAAGTCTGAAAGAACTCTCTGATGCTGAAATACAGGAATTATACGAAATCTACAAAGAGTTTCCTGATCTATAAATGCTCGAAAAGATACTCGAAAAGATATTAGTGAAATATAATTTGTGATGAATTTAAAAAGGAGAAAAAAATATGGGTGACAGGAATTTTAATATCGGTAAATGGATCATTATATACAGCGTTACAATTATCATGATTGTTTATGTTTTTGCAGGCATTTTCCCTAAGGAAATAGACAGAATTAAGGAAAAAAAATCAGTTATAATCGAAGAAGAAAAAAGACGTCTGACTCAAATTTCTCGTGCGTTTAAGATGGATAATGACCGGGAACTCTGGGAAGTGAACAATACCACCGTTGTCATTCGTGATGTATATATTAGAGAATCTCTATTGCGAAACTATACGAAAGTTTACAACGCGCTTAGCGAGAAAGCTGTTACTTCTCAACAAATGGAAATTGGCGCGCTCGAGCTCCTAGTCATTGGCAAGAATGCGCCAGATGTTAGTGAGAATGCCCGTTTTGCGTTAGATTATTTTGGTCGTTATGGCTTTATAGAGGAAATTAGTGCATGTCTGATGGACTTTATGAGTGGAGAATATAAGGAAGCTCATCCCGATTATCCTTATACAAGCCTGACACAACTTTCTTCTGCGGAGATCAAGGAGCTTTATGAAGAATACGAGAAATTCATAATAGAAAAAGATTAAAAAGAATTGTATCAATATACCAAAAACCTGAACGGTGGGGGCAAGAAAATGGCTAATGATGAGATGCAAACAAAAGAGAAAAGAAAAAACAAAGAAAGCCTAATTATGAATAATGACAAAATGATCCTCATTTATGTTTTAAGCATGCTCCTTCTGATTGGAGGACTTGTGGCGGTCTATTACATAGGGACTTTCTTGGTCGGAGGTGCTGTTGCAGAAAAAAGTTCTCAAGAAATGGAGGAAACCAGAGAGAAGGACAAACTCGCATCTCTTTACATCACTCAAAATGTAGCTTTGGCCATGAACAGAGGGGCCGACATAAAACAAGATGAGGAAATTGATTTTGCAGGCTATCGTCCTTATGAGCAAGTTAGAGAGACATATCTCCAAACCAACCTCAATTGCTATACCCAAGAAACGGGTCAGATACTAACTCTGATGGATGTGAGGGAATTTTTGGAAAATGCGGCTAACCCTGACAGCACACCCAAAACATATCTAGATAATCAACAAATCAATGCCTATATCACATGGTATGCGTCTACAGATGTTCTGTTTGATTATCGCACACAGATTGATAGCCTCCTGTTCGCTTATGATAAAGAAAACAATAAGGACAAAAGCAGAAAAACGCCATACCGTTTTTCCTATTCCTTCGAAAGCCTCACCCCCGACCAAGTCAACGAACTGCACAAGAAGTATCTCGATCCTGATTATGAGACCACCCTTGATCTGTGATCGACATCTCATAACCAAGAAAGGAGAATTCCATCTATGAAATTTACTCCGGAATCCTTTACAGCCCTGAAAGAGGCCTACACCCAAATAGGGGATCTTTATGAAGATGAATTTTTCAAGAACTTCCTTCAAATACTTCGTGAAATCTCCGAGCTTGATGTCATGGCAGGTCAAACCGCTAAAAGCGTAGCCGCTTTCGCGGATCATGCCTCCCAATACCAAGGCTTAATAAGAGAAGAGATGAAACTACTGGGCACAGAAATTGAGGCTTTTGTTGAAAAAGTAAATGAGGATGACAGCTTTAGTGCTGTTGGGCTCTAATGCGGGCTTTGCCCGCAAGTGGTCAGTGATCAGTGGTTAGTGGTCAGTATTGGATTTTCTTGTTTTTTATTGACGCTTCGCGTCTGTAAGGTACTAGTGGTCTATCAGGTTAACATGGGTCTAATAGGACAAAAAGATTGATAAATAAATAAAAAAAGAGATGGGAGGAACCAACAATATGGCTCTAAACATGGATGCTCCATCAACATCAAGCTCCTTTATCAAGATTAATAAACCCCTTTTTCTCTCAAAAAGGATGCAACTCATCAACCTGGCCGCCGATATTGTCATCAAGAGGGACGCCATAAGCCTGAACATCCCTGAGGATATCAGCGGAGAAGCTGTCGAGGTTCTTAAAAAGATCAATGAAGAAATCGCTGGTATAGATGGGGCTGTTACATCTTTACTGAATAACATGATTGATGCCCTGGCGCAGGTACTCAATATTTTTGAAACTGCAGATGAGGCTGTTGCGCGAGCCATTGAAGCCCGCACTTTGACGGAAGGTGGTGGGAGCAGTACTCATGTAAGCAGCAGTGGGGGTACTCATGGCGGGGCGGGGTTCTAATCTTCCGGCTTCCGCATTTAGTTACAGTCCCTTAGCTAATCACCACGCAGAGACGCCTCGCATAAGATATCACAACACAAGATATCTCAGAAAAATTCAAGCCGGTTATACCCGGTTGAATGGAGGAATGGCGATGGCTATCCGCGCGAATGTACGCCATTACTATTTAGAGGCGTATACCCCTCGTGGTCATATATCTCTGGTACCGGACGTGACGGAAGAATGCCTGTGTACATATTACCTTATGGGAAACACAGGCTTGGATAAATCAACTTTTATTAAAATGTTGGGGATCCAACTGTCCGACCGGTGCTATGATGTGGATTATATCCGGCAGGCCTGTGATCCGGATCTGTTGGCGGGACTGTTTTTGCCGGGATCCAGTGTCTTTATCATTGATATTAACGAATTTGGCCGGGAGGGAGCCGGCGACGTTTCCGGCGGCAGCTTGACGGCAGACCGATCGATCTCTGACACTCCGATGTCCGGCCGGCTGACGGTGCGTATTGATTTGGAGGAATGCGTGTACAAGGCGAAGTGGGAGGAGCGCCGGCAAGAGATTGAGGATATTTTGGCGAGGCTGGAAGATCTGGGGCGTCGGCGCGAGGAGCAGCTGGCTCTTGAATATCCGCAGGGACAGGAGGGGGATGACCATGCGGATTTCATGGAGCATAAGGAACTTCCGCGTTTTTACCAAGGTCTCCAAGGGATGGGGGAGATGTCCTGTGAGGATTTGAGTACGGTTTTAGCGATCATCAAAACGAACAAGGTCTCTTTCTGTTTTCTTCATGCTCTGCAGGGGGAAGGGTGGACGAATTGCGCGACTCGTTATCTGCGTAATTTCGATCGTATTTGTGTGGATGATGAGGACTCTGACGAGATGTGGCGCACGATCCTTGATGAAATCAAATCTTTGGGGCAAAGGATTGAAATCGTTCTTCATCCTATTTATCCCTTCCGTGTCATTGGAATTATTTTTCCATGGAAAAGTCTGGCGCTCTGGAGAGGGAATCCTGTCAAGCTGAAAGAGTTGGGGCTGAAGGAGTGCCATGGGCCGGAGCTGGCGGCGATTCTCGAGGAGATGCGGCGCCTGCGGCAGCGCCTGAAGAGTCTGGCTCACGAATGCGCCGGGGTTCAGCGCCTGGATGAGATGCGCAATGACTTGATCGGCCATGTTTTGGGCCAGGTGAGAACAGCTGACAGTTAGGGACTGTAAGGAAATAACTTTGACATTGTATTGGTGATTAATGTATTTTTTAATTTTATCAATATATATATTTACCTTTGGGGGTATTTTTTGATATGATACTGTTAAGAGGTTCTTTTCACCGGCCATGGGAGGTGTCAGGTTTATAATGGCTGAAATGGGTGAATAATACAGTGAGTATTAAGGAATGTGTGATGGGTAAAGATGTCAGATCTTGTTCCGAAAAGGACCTGATGGCGCTGTGTGGCGAACGGGGGTTTCCTGAGTACCGGGGGCGCCAGATTTTTGCCGGGGTGCACCGCCGGGGGGCACAGTGTTGGGATGAGATTCCGTCTTTGGGGACGGAGATCCGGAAGACATTGAGCTGCGATCTGTTCTTTGGATCTGTGGCTCTGGCGGATCGGCGATGTTCGTTGGATGGAACCCGCAAATATCTGTTCTGCATGGCGGATGGGGAATGTATTGAGACGGTTCTTATTCCGGATGGAGAGGCGAAGCGCTGGACGCTTTGCGTGTCTACTCAGGCGGGTTGTGCTGTGGGGTGTGTTTTTTGCGCGACGGGACGGGATGGATTCCGGCGAAACCTGACGGCGGGAGAGATTGTGGCCCAAGCCTTGGAGGTCATCCGGGCTGAGAAGGAAATGAGGCCTGATTTTAAGATCGGCAATTTGGTTTTTATGGGAATGGGTGAACCTTTCTTGAACAGGGAGCCGGTGATGCAGGCGATTGACCTTTTCCATGCTGAACGGGGCTTGAATATGGGGATGCGCAAAATGACGATTTCAACTTGTGGTGTGGCGCCGGGTATTTTGCATTTGGCGGCGGCGAGGTCTCAGATTGGGTTGGCGGTGTCGCTGCATTCGAGTTGTGATGCTGTGCGGGATACGTTGGTGCCGATGAATAAAAGGTATCCGCTGGCTGTCCTTATGGAGGCGTGCCGGTACTATAGTGCGCAGACCCACAGGCGGATTACTTTCGAGATGGCTCTAACTCAGGAGACTTGCACTCTTGAGGAGGCTGAAGCTTTGACGAAGCTGCTCAAGGGGATGACTGCCCATGTGAATCTGATTCCTGTAAATCCGGTTTCTGTGAACCCCACCCAACCGCACTATGAACGGCCTTCGGGGAGGCAAATGTCCCGCTATATGGCGGTTCTGGAGCGAGAGCGTATTCCTGTCAGCCTACGAGAAGAAAAGGGCGCGGATATTGAGGCGGCTTGCGGGCAGTTAAGGGGAAAGTCTGGGAGAGAGGGTGTTGGGAGGGTTGAGGCCTGTGAACCTATTATCAAAATGTGAGGATGTGGCTGAGGTGATTTTTACTTTCCTCTTTAAAAAAAATGCGGAGAGCATTCAGCCTGTGGAGGTAGCCAGAGAATTGCTGCGCGCGATGCAGCGCAACAAACAGATTAGCGTCACAAATGTCTATGTGCCAAATGTTTACAGGGTGACGCTGAACCCTGAGGATTATCGGGCGATTACAAATTTTGGGCATACTTTCCTGAAGGAGCTGTCCCGCCATATTTATGAGGAGGGCACGAAGCAGGGATTTACGTTTTTGACGCCGCCTTTTATTGAGCTGGCGGAAGAAAAGAATGTGGCTTCGGGTAAGATTAAGCTTGAAGTGGGATTTGATGATCAGGCTGTCGCCAGTTGGCAGCCGGAGAAATTCGAGAGGTTTGCCGAGGAAAATTATGTCGAAAAAACCTCTGTTATGGCGCAGGAAAGGGGTTCCGTGTCCCGGGAAAGGGGTTCCGTGTCCCGAGAGAGGGGTTCCGTGTCCCGGGAGAGGGAGTTGGCGAGTGAGGACAAGGGGGGGAATCGGCGGGAGGGGGAGGAGCCTAGCAGGAATTCTCATGGGAATCTCGAAATAGATGCCTATCTTGAATTTGTGGAGGGTTTTCATTTGGGCAAGATCTTTCACTTGGATCAGGATGCGATTATTGTGGGGAGGCAGAATGCGTGCGATTTGGCGTTGCAGGATGATGAGGTGTCCCGCCAGCACCTGACGGTTTTCCGGGAGGGAATGAGATGGTGTATTGAGGATTTGGGCAGCACGAATGGGACGTATGTGAATGGGGTGCATATTGATAAGTACATCCTGAAGCCGGGGGATCGTGTTCGTGTGGGTCAGACGACTTTTGTCTTCCAGATGCCGGAATATCAAGGAAAGTGAGGGGTAAGGTGCAGATATTGATTTTTCTCGGCAAGATTGTTTTTGTTGTCGGGATCTATCTGTTTTTGATCCGGGTTTTGACGATTCAGTTGGCGGATTTGCGGGCTCGGGGTCTGGCGCCGAAGAATTCGGATTTGGGCGCGGCGTGCTTGGAAGTCTTGAATGGGACGGAGTATTTGCCTAAGGGCCGCAAGTTTAAGATTGAGACGCCGGGTCTGAAGGTGGGACGGGGCAATACCAATGATGTGCCGTTGGCGGATCAGTTTTGTTCGGTGGAGCATGCTCATTTTGTACATCGGGGCGGAATGACGGTTTTGGAGGATAAGGGCAGTACTAATGGAACGTGGGTGAATGGGGAGAGGATTTCGGAGAAGATTCAGCTTGTGCCGGGGGATTTTATTAAAGTGGGAAGTGTGACGTTCCAGTATTCGCGATGGACGTTTTGAATAGACGGACTTATGGACTTATTTTAAATTATATTTATAAAAGAGGTTAAATCATGAAAGCTTATGGAATTAGCTGTGTGGGGCTTGTCCGCAAGGGTAATGAAGATAATTTTATCGCGCTTCCCCAATATGGTGTGGCGGCTGTGGCTGATGGCATGGGGGGGCATCGGGCGGGAGAGGTTGCGTCACAGATAGCGGTTCAGGTTCTGGAGGAGAGGGCTGTGGAGTTGGCCCACAGCTCGGCGCAGAAGGCGGCGGAGATCCTGGTCATGGGCATACATAATGCGAATATGCAGATTATGCGCGAGGGGATGTCTCAGGCCATGCGGGAGGGGATGGGAACGACTCTTTCGGCGCTGGTTGTTAAGGAGGCCCAAGGGATTATTGGGCATGTGGGGGATAGCCGGGTGTACTTGTGGCGCAATAACATATTGACTCAACTGACGGAGGATCATTCTGTGGTGGCGGAGTTGGTGCGCAGCGGGCAGCTGACGGAGCTGCAGGCTAAGGATCACCCGAATCGCAATATGCTGTCAAGGGCTTTGGGGATGGGGATGGAATTGGACGTGGATTGTTTTCGGATTGGGCTGAATGTGGGGGATATGTTCTTGCTGACCACCGATGGCGCGACGAATTTGCTCCATGAAGATGAAATGGCCCAAGTGTTTGCCGGGGCTGGGGAGATGTTTGGAGAGGAAGATCTTGGGTCGTCTGATGAGGAAGCACCGGAGCATCCCTGGCAAGCTTATCTGAAGTGCCTGAGTCATATGATCTTGGCCCGGGGAGCGACGGATAATTATACGATGGTCTGCTGCTCGGTTGAGGAGGAAGATCTGAGTGTGGATCCGGCGGAAGGATCGGCTGAAGGAGTGCCTGAGGGGCCGGGTGAGAGGTCGGGTGAGGGTCCGGTTGGAGGGGAGTCAACGATTCAATTTGGATCAACACATGAATTTAATCGGAATGAGCCGGGGCAGAGATAGTGCATGGCGTGAAGGAGTATCTGAACGTATTTTTTCTGCGGGTCATGGCTCTGGGCGTTTTGTGGCTGGGCTGGGGAATTCTTGTGCTGCAGGGGAAGGCGCCTTGGGAGGTCTGGCAGCTGGGTGTTTTTTCGGGGCTTGTCATAATTGGGATGTTTGTGGAATATGTTACGCGTTTTCGCGGCGATGGGGTGTTGCTGTCTCTGGTGCTCATGATTATGTCTATGGGTTTGGTGTTTGTCATGCGCATTGATGCGGATCTGGGCAATAAGGATTTGTCTATGCATATCGTCTGGGCCTGTGTGGGGATTGTGGCCTATTATGGGGTGGTGTTTGGGCTCAAGGATTATCGCCGGCTGGGGAATTATAGGTATTTATGGGGCGTCCTGGCTGTGATCCTGTTGGGGGTGACGCTGGTTTTTGGAATGAGTCAGTTTGGGGCGACACGTTGGTTTCAAGTTGGAGCGCTTAGTGTCCAGCCGGAGGAGATGGTGAAGGTGTGTGCGCTGCTGTTTTTGGCGGCGTATCTGAATGCCAATAAGGAGCTGCTCAGTATTGGCAATATTCAGCTGGGGCCTTTGTCTTTGCCGGGCCGCCGGGTGATCGGGCCTTTCTTGATGCTTATGGTTTTGGTGTTGGGGTCTTTGGCGGCTCAAAGGAGCTTGGGGACGGCGATGGTCTTCTTTTTCCTTTTTGTTCTGATGATGTATTTGGTGACGGGACGCAAGTTGTATCTGGTTTCTTCTTTGCCTTTGGCGGGGGTTTGCGCTGTTTTGGCTTATTTCCTCTTTTCTCATGTCAGGGTTCGTGTGGATGGATGGCTGGATCCTTGGGCGGATGTGGCCGGCGATGGGTATCAGATGGCGCAGTCTCTTTTTGCTCTTGCGGCGGGGGGGATCTTTGGAACGGGGTTGGGTCAGGGCGCCGGGGCTTCTCAGATTCCGGTGGCGGAATCGGATTTTATTTTTGCGGTGATTGCGGAGGAGCTTGGCTTTATAGGGGCGGTGGCGTTGATTGCCCTCTTTATTGTTTTGATTGTCCGTTGTTTTGTGACGAGTCTCCGAGTGGTGGATCGTTTTGGGCAGATTTTAGCGGCCGGCGTGGGTATTTTGCTGGGGGTGGAATCTCTGGTGATTTTGGCCGGGGTGCTGAAATTGTTTCCGTTGACGGGGCTGGTGCTGCCTTGGGTCAGCTTGGGGGGGAATTCGTTGGTGCTGCATTTTCTGCTTTTGGGGCTGCTGGCGAATATGTCTCATATGTCGGCGAGGATTGGGCCTGGGGCTGTGGCGAAGAGGGGTGAAGTGTATGAGCTCTGAATGGGGGCTGCTGCAAAAAAAATCTCAGAAGGCGGATATCCTCCAGCTGTCTCTTTTTCGCACGACGCGGCAGGTGGCTATTATTCTGGCGTTGTCTTTTTTGTTTGTCAGTGGCGGATTGGTGTTCTGGCAGGTTGTCAAGGCGGATGAATTGTCAACATATACGGGCAATAGCCGGTTGACCCTTTATGGCCAGAATGTCTTGCGGGGGGGGATTTTTGACCGGAGCGGCAAGGTGCTGGCTATGAGTAAGGAGGCGGAGGAGCCGGGATCACAAAAATATGTGCGGTCTTATCCGACGGGGGATATGTGTGAACCTTGGCTGGGGTATAGTTCAAAGGTTTATGGGTCGTCGGGAGTGGAAAAAGCTCGAGAAAAAACGTTATTGGGCTTGACCGGAGGCTCTTGGCTTGATATGCTAAAACGGGAGTTTTCTGAAGAAAAAAAGGGGTACGATATTGTGCTGACTCTGGATGCGGATCTGCAGAAGGTGGCGGTGGAGGCGATGGAGGGAAGGGTGGGTTCGGCGGTGGTGTTGGATCCGAAGACGGGGGAGGTTCTGGCTTTGGTGAGCAGTCCCCGTTTTGACCCTAATGCTTTGGAGGAGAATTGGGAGTCAATTATAGGAGGAAATAACAGTCCGATGTCGAACCATGCTTTTAGCCGGTTTCCGCCGGGATCTGTGATGAAGATTGTCTCTTCGATGGTCTTGTTTCAGGGAGGCGTTGATACAGGGGAACTCTACCACTGTACGGGATCGACGGTGATTAACGGGCAGACTATTTCTGAGCAGAATGGGAATGCCCATGGCTGGGTGAATTATGATATGGCTTTGGCGTATTCTTGTAATACTTATTTTGCGGAAAGAGGGATTCAAGCTGGTGATGATGCGTTTAAGAAGGCTGTTTCCGGGTTTGGGTTTGGGGATAGGATTCCTTTTGACCTGTCTTTGGAGAAAAGCGCGATTTCCAATTCGTCCGCTGTGGGGGACAATATGGATGTTAACTTGAAGGCATCGAGCTTGTTTGGGCAGGGACAGGTGCTGATCAGCCCTTTTCATATGGCTTTGATTGTGGCGGCGGTGGCAAATGAGGGGACAATGATGTCACCGTATCTGGTACAGCGGGTGTTGGGGCCTGACCAGAATATGATTGAGGAGGCGGAACCGAAGGTGTGGCGTCAGCCTTTGTCGGCGGCTCAGGCGGCTAAGATCAAAAACGGGATGATTGAGGCTGTCCGGGATCCTCAAGGGACGGCCGGGTTGGGGATGATCCCCGGGGTCACGGTGGCGGCGAAGACGGGGTCGGCGGAACCGGGGGGATCGGGCCAGACTCATGCGTGGTATGCGGCCTTTGCGCCGGCGGACGATCCTCGGGTGGCGGTGGTGGTCTTGGTGGAAAACGGAGGGGCCGGCGGCAAGGTGGCGGCGCCGGTGGCCACTAAAATTATTCAGGAAGCTTTGACTAAGAAAGGAGGTGAGCAGTAACTGATGGAGAGATTGCTGGGAGACAGATATAAAATTGAGGGCAAGCTGGGTTCGGGGGGCATGGCTCTTGTGTACAAGGCGAAGGATACCCTGTTGGAAAGATCGGTGGCTATTAAGGTGCTGAGGGAGCAGTTTGTGAGCGACGAGGCTTTTGTGAAAAGATTCCGTCGTGAGGCTCAGTCGGCCGCGAGTTTGTCTCACTCTAATATTGTGTCGATTTATGATGTGGGTCGTGACGGAGATATTGACTATATTGTCATGGAGTACATTCAGGGCAAGACGTTAAAGGATATTGTGCGGGAAAACGGACCTCTTCAGCTCATGGATGCGATCAATATTGTTTACCAGGTGGGGGAAGCGCTGCGACACGCCCATGCGAATGACATAGTTCATCGGGATATCAAGCCGCAAAATATTATGGTAACCCCTGATGGCCGGGCCAAAGTGACAGATTTTGGCATTGCCCGCGCGGCCACATCAGCGACGCTGACTCACACGGGGGATATTATTGGGTCTGTTCATTATTTGTCGCCGGAGCAAGCCCGGGGGGCTATTGTTACTGAACAATCAGATATTTATTCGTTGGGTATCATTATTTATGAACTGATTACGGGACAATTGCCCTATGACGGGGATACGCCCATCAGTATTGCTCTCAAGCATCTGCAGGAGACTCCACAGCTGCCGGGCCAATTGGGTCAGGGCAATGAACTGGATGGTGTGATTGCCCGTGCCATGGCAAAATCCACAGATGATCGGTACCGCAACGCGAAGGAATTGTTGGATGATTTGGCTCGGGTGAGGGCGGGACAGGCTCTTGCGTCCAGGCCGGGTTTTGATGATAGCGGCCAGACAGTACTGCATCGGGATTTTGGGGACCAAATGACCAGGAGCACGCGGATGCCGGACGTGCCGGGGAAGACGCCGGCAAAGAAAAAGGGCCGGCGGCTCATCAGAATCGGCAAGCATGAAATATCGCCTTGGCTGATCATTCTTCCCACGGCGGCCATCTTGAGTATTGTTGTATTTGCGGTTGTGTTTGTCAATTGGATGTATGCGACAAATGTGAAGGTTCCTGATTTAACGGGGTTGACGAGTGAGCAGGCTCAAGTGGAGCTCGAAAAGAAGAAGTTGAAAATGCAGATCATAGAGGAATGGTCTACGGAAGTGGAAAAAGGGTATGTCATAAGCCAGGATCCAAAAGCAGGAGAGGACTCTAAGCAAGAACGTACGATCAAGGTTACCGTCAGCAAAGGAGATCAGGACAAGGAAGATGTGGCGGAGATACCCAATCTGAAGGGTCTCACAGTGTCGGAAGCGTATACGAGTTTGGAGAAACAAGGATTTAGCAAGAAAAATGTTACAATAGAAGAAAAGCCTGATGATCGGGTTGAGAAAGATCAGATCATTTCTCAGGACCCTGTTGCCGGCACAACTCACCCAAGATCGGGGAAGATTACCTTGGCAGTCAGTACGGGGCCAAACCTGGTTATGAAGGATTATCGGGGGCAGGATCCTAATGTTGTTGAGAATGAACTGCGAGGGCAGGGGTATAATGTAAGTCGGAGAATATATCCATATGCATCACCGGACTATTCGGTCAATACAATTGCAGCCACATTTCCTGAGGTCGGGCAGACATTAACTCCGGGAATGACGATTATCCTCTATATTTCCCAGGGTCCGGGACCGAATCCATAATAGGAAGGATGGGTTATGCTAAAGGGGGTTTTGCTGAAAGGATACGGTGGATTCTACTATGTGATGGCTCAGGGGGAGGTTTGGGAATGCTCCCTGCGCGGGCGGTTCCGTGTGAAGCAGCAGGATTTTTTACCGGGGGATCGGGTGCGTATCCTGCCGGCACAGGAGGTGGCGGCAAGGGTGACGACACAGGCGACCGCGACGATAGAACATGTGTATCCCCGTACCAGTGAGCTGACGAGGCCCCCTGTTGCTAATGTGGAACAGGTGGTTTTGGTGTTTCCGCTGATTTCTCCTGATCCGGATTATAAATTGCTGGATAGAATTCTCATTCAGGCTTGGAGCAGCACTCTGGAGGCGGCTGTTGTGTTTACCAAGATTGATCTATTGAGGGATCAAAGGGGCAGCGGCGCGGATCTGTCTATGCCGGAGGTTTACCGGCGGATCGGCTTGTCTGTACTTGTGTTGTCCAATATGGATATAGACGGCACAAGCCGTGGGGAAGCGGAGGATTTGCTGCGGGGAAAGATTTCGGTGTTGGCGGGTCCTTCGGGGGCCGGCAAGTCCAGTTTTCTGAATATGCTGGATGGGGAATTGAAATTGAAAACTGGTGCGGTCAGTGAAAAAATTGGCCGCGGACGTCATACCACACGCCATGTGGAGCTCTTGGATGTGGCGGGGGGTCTGGTGGCGGATACGCCTGGATTTTCAGCTCTGTATCTCCCTCGGATGGAAAAGGAAGAGTTGCAGCGTGGGTTTCCGGAGATGGATCCCTATCGCCGGAAATGCCGGTTTTCCAGCTGTTTGCATGAGAGTGAACCTCGGTGTGCTGTGCGCACAGCTGTGGAGGAGGGGATGATTGAGGGACAGAGGTATGAGCATTATCTGTTTTTTTTACAAGAGCTGAAGAAACAGAGAAGGTATTGAAAAGAAAGGGGAAGGGAACAGTGAAGAGGGGTGTCCTCATATGTGCTGCAGTTCTGTTTGTTTTTTGCTGTATGACCGGATGTGATCTGACGCCGCAAGCTCCTGCGCAGCAGGAAGATCTTGGTGATGAGACCGACGAGAGGGAGATGCTGGCTGCCCAGTATATTGATGTGTTTGAGAGTCAAAGTTACTATATTAAGTATCGTGGTGAATATGAAGATGAAAAGACGGAGGCTGAGATCAAAGAGGAGTATGAGGTCGCTGTACGGGAGAAAAGTCTTTCCATTAGAGTCATATCCGGGGAGGATGTGGATAGTACGATGCTGATTGTGGAGGGGAAGAAGCATATCCTGGATCATAAAGAAAAAGTGGATCAGGTTTCGGAGCCTGAGGAAAAGGATCGCTGGATGTTTCCCACCCAAGGGTATGTGTTTAAGGAGACGGGGACTGCGGAGCTGGAGGGAGTGGCGTGTGAGTATGAGGAGTATACTACCGACTCAGGTGACTTCCGTTTTTTCTTTGATGATGCCAAGAAGCTGGTCAGGATTGAAGCGTTTTCGGAAGATGATAATAAGAAGCGCCACTCTTTCCGGATGGTGATTCTGGAGTGGAGCGTGGAAATTCCGGAGGGGATTTTCGAGATTCCTGATGGGTATAAGACGGAGAAGGGGTAAGCCATGGATATACAAGTTGCACCGTCGATTTTATCGGCAGATTTTGCCTGTTTGGGCCGCCAAGTGGCGGAACTGGAAGAGGCGGGGGCGAAGATCCTACATATTGATGTGATGGATGGGCATTTTGTGCCGAATATTTCTATAGGTCCTCTGGGGGTTCGGGCGCTGCGGCCCCATTCGCGGATGTTTTTTGACGCTCACCTTATGATTGAGCGGCCGGAGGCTTATATTGATGCTTTTGCGGAAGCGGGCGCTGATCATATTACTGTGCATTGGGAAAGCACATTCCATATGCATAGACTGATCCAGCAAATTCGAGGGGCGGGGCTCCAAGTGGGTGTGGCGCTGAATCCGGCGACGCCGTTTGAAGTATTGGAGTGTGTGGCGCAGGAGCTGGATATGGTTTTGATTATGAGTGTTAATCCGGGGTTTGGCGGGCAGGAATTTATTGAGAGTGCCCTGGAAAAGATCACAAAGGCGGCTCAGTGGCGGGCGGATACGGGGGCCAAGTTCCGCATTGAGGTTGATGGGGGGATGAATAGGGCGACGGCGCAGATGGCGGTTCAGGCCGGGGCTCAGATTATTGTGGCTGGGGCGGCGGTTTTTCAGCAGCCGCAGCCGGCGGAGGCGTGGCGGCAGCTTTCTACTTCATCTGAGCTAATGAAGGGGCCACATCAATAGAGATGTTATCTGTCAGATTAAAATCGTCATCATATCTTTTGATATAAAGGCGTGAGGTGTTCGTGTCATTCGGAACCGTAAACATAGAGTAATAATAGGTGGTTTTTCCCGGGGCAGTGTTGTCGTGAGTTTTCAGGGCCTGATCGTCCACTTCTTTCGCAGGAAATATATTGTCTTCCAGGCATGTGTTATTGTCGCCCATAAACATATAAGGCTGCTTGTCTGCCCGGTTCCAGTGTACCGAAGCTGCTTGATCTGAAGTGTTGGTATAGTTAAAATAAATCACGACAACTTTTTTCTTGAAGGGGTCTTGGGAAAAATGAGCTCCCTTGAACTCTATGGTACCGGAGCTGGCAGACCAAGTGCCGGCATCAACGGTGGGGCTGGTATTGGCTGCAAGGGTTTTCGGTTCGATGGAGTGAATGCTGTCCGCTTTGATACTTAGAAGGGAATTCTTTTTGTTATCGACGACCCAGTCAAGGGTGCTGTATGAGGTGCTGGTAACACGGATGATATCCCCTGATTTTGGATATTCCTGGAGGTCGTTGACATCCAACAAAAAATACTTGTCAGCTTTGCGGGCAATAGTCGCGCGCTGATACACGCGTTCCTGGCCTTCAACAGTTCTTGTTTCTGTTTCGGAAAGAACTTTGGCGGTAAAGGTGAAGGTATTGGGCAGTTCTTTGGATGAAGAATCCGGATTGCTGATCTTGCTGCTTATGGCGGCATAAAGTGTGTCAGGGGTGTTCTCGTCCGTGTTATCTATATTGAGGAATGACAGGGTATCGCTGGTGATATCTTGAGTGATGCCGCTTACCTTCTCCATCAGAGGTCCTATTGAGAAAATGAGGACAAGCACCATGCCAGCCACAAAGATAGCACAGCTTAAGAGTAAAGCGATTCGGCGGGGTTTTCGTTCCTTGGGCCTGCTCCTGCTTGCTGAAGAGAGAACAGTGGGTGCTGAGGAGGAGGTATAGGGGGGTGCAGATGAGGGTTCAGATGAGGGCGCAGAAGAGGGTGCAGATGAGGGCGCAGATGAGGGCGCATAAGGGAGTTTAGGAGATGGGGCATAGGTTGGAGTGTTTCCGGGTTGATATGAGTCACCTGCCAGCACGGAAGTCTGGTTATCGGGCGATGCCGGGGAAGCCGCGTCTGCCGGCGGCATTGGATGTGTGGGTGATGTTATGATGAGGGGCGTTGTGACGCCTGCTGTTCCCGGCGCCCTCGTAATTCCGGCCACGGCTTCCAGATCCTCGCGCATCTCTGAGGGGCTGGAATATCGTACATGGCGGCTGTACGCGCAGGCTTTTTGTACAATAGCGTTCAGTTGGGGGCTGACGTCTTTAAGATCGGGGACAGGATACCCGTTCATACGTGCCTGCAATGCGTGATCCCGGTCGTGAGGCAGGATGGGATGAGGGAAGTCCGGCAAAAATGGGATCCGGCCCCGGTTCAGGAAGCGGTACAAGACGATGCCCAGGGAATAGAGGTCTACATCGGCGCCGTAGGGTTCTCCCCGGAAAACTTCCGGCGCCATATAATTAGAGGTGCCTTTCTTGGAGAGTCCGGCCAGGGTTTGCTCGAGCCGACGGGCAATGCCAAAGTCTCCCAGCTTATATTCACCGTATTGGGATATAAAGATATTTTCCGGTTTGATGTCCCGGTGGATGATGTTTTTTTGTGCGCACAGCTCCAGAGCCCGGCAAATATGGATGCCAAGCTTGAGGGTTTCGGCATGGGTGAGTATCTCATGGGCATGTTGGGAGAGGCTTTTTAATAACTCCATGCGGATCAGCATATCCCAGCCGATGGGTTTGTCAATAACCTGATAATCCTCGAAGCTGACAATATTGCTGTTTCCGCGCAGTTCGTTCATCAAATCGATTTCACTGACAAGTTCGGACAGCAGTGCCTGCAGAAAATTGCGTATGGAAAGGGCGTCAAGTCCCTCGTTTTCCATATTGCGTATTTCTTCTGCATCGTGGGGGATGGATATGATTTTGACAGCTGAATAATGGGTTTTGCCGAAAGCTTCCCGGTGGACTTTGTAGACTTCGCCAAAACTGCCTTTGCCCAGGAGGGAGTCGATATACCATGTGTTCCATAAGGGTTCATACTGTTTGATGTCCGGCACTCTCATCACCTTTTCCTCTTTTTATAGCTATTATAGCATGATTTTCGATAAAAAATTATGTTTTATGTTATATCATTCGTGTGCTATCATAATATATATTTATAAGGAGACATCACGAATGTATATTGTTGTTGCCCATGGCGAGTGGGATGTTGAATGGGGGAAAAAGATCCTGCAGGGTTCTGAGGTAAAAAAGGTGATTGCCGCGGACGGGGGCGCCGATTGGACAGTGATGTGCGGGCGGATGCCGGATATCGTGATCGGAGATCTGGATTCAGTGACAGGGGAGACATTGGCTTTATGCGAACATAACAGGGTATGTATCGAGCGCTATCCTCAGGCGAAAAATGAAACGGATCTTGAACTGGCCCTGGACTGGGCTCACGAGCAGGCCGGCCCTGATGAAGTGGTCCTTGTGGGCGCGGGAGGGGGTCGCGTCGATCAGTGGCTGGGAAATATTGGATTATTGATAAAATATGCTGAACTGGGCCGGCGTGTGTCCATGCGTGACGCAAAAAGTGAGGCATGGGTCATGGGGCCGGGACGGCAGGATCTGGAAGCCTATCAGGGCTGTGTTTTTTCGGTTCTTCCTCTGAGTGCGGAAGTGGAAGCCGGCGGGGCGGGGCTTGAGTACCCTCTGGATCGCCTGGTGCTTTATCGGAAGAGGCCCCGGGGTGTCAGCAATATTGTTGGGAGTACAGGGCCGAACTGGTTGGAGATTTACCGGGGAACGGCGTTATTGGTGGCTCTAAGGGACTGTAACTAACAAAATAGGGAACGATCAACTGCCTATAAAATATAAGTTGAGTGTTCCCTGTTTTGTGTTTCAGCTTTGCTGTGATGCTGATGTCTCAATGGGTCAACGATAAGGGTATTGATTAAACAGCCCGTTTGACTTTGCCGGAACGCAGACAGCGTGTGCAGACGCGGATATGGGTGGGGCTGTTATCAACAATAGCTTTAACGCGTTGAAGATTGGGCTTCCAGGTGCGTTTGGAGCGAATATGAGAGTGGCTGACGCGCATGCCCGTTGAGACTTTTTTGGCGCAAATTGCACAGGTATTAGCCATATATCCAAGTACCTCCTATCAAGTTGCTATGGTTCAGCGAACGGATACCGCTTGCAGGCTGATATCGCTCACCTATACTAACACGTAAAACAGTCTAGCAGATATCGCAGCGCTTAGCAAGTTTCGGGTTAGCACGTTGTGGTTAACCTGTGATAATGTCAGGATGTAAATTGATCTGAGAAAATGTCACCCCCCGAAAGAATACGGTTTAAAATTAGACCATGAGA
>WRII01000025.1 GCA_009782825.1 Peptococcaceae bacterium | reverse complement strand
TCGAGTTCTTTTTCAGGTTCTCCAAACAAGTGTGTAAAGACACCTGCCTTGAAATTGCGGTTTACCTTGCTCATTTTGCCTCCGACGCTTTACTGCTGTTACTGAAATTCTAAGGGAGATCACAGTCTGTTGTCAATAGGGATAATGTGACATATGTGGATAATGTGACATAGGGATAGGGATAGGGATAATGCGACGAACGGCTCAATTTATGCTCAGTGATGTGAATTTGTCCTTGTAAAGGTCTGTAAAATATCATATTATCGCAGTGTAGTGGTCCTTTTGTGCGCCGGTTAGCTTAACCGTTAGGAGGTGAGAGCTTTTTTACTTTCCAGATTCATGATGATAGAATAAACCCTGGGTGCGAGCTGCGAAATCAGTGTAGCTGATTTCCACTAGCGAGCAGGGGAAGCCCCACTCGCTTTTGTAAGCTGATAGACATACAGCAGGGTGTTTAGCGCCGAGCCGAACGCCATAAAAATGGCCGTCTACAATGGCCATTTAGGATTATGATATAATCAATCCGAAGACCATAAAAAGAGAGTGCAATAAAGAAAAGGGCAACGAGGTTTTCATGTTACATGTTAGAGCATGTAATCCCTCAGAGCCCTTTTCTCTTGCTACCAAGCGATTTGATTATACTCAACATAGGAACAATTTGCAAATCGAATTTTTACGACAGAGTCGGAGTTATGCATACAGCAAAAGAACAGACTGAGCGCGGTGCTGTCTTATGCCCCCGCTGCGGTGGGCCACTTACACTTCATGGTTCATACCCACAGCATGTTAAAGATGAAAAAGGCGAACGTCACGATGGCTGAATAGCCCAAGCTCATTGCTGTGCTTGTAATACATACCCATCACTCATCCCGGATTTTATCATGTCATATAAGTATTACAAAACCGAGGTCATAGAGTTGGTAATCTTGGAAACCGAAGAAAGGGGCGATCTGAGTTTAAGCAGCTGTCCTGCCGACACCTCAACCATTAGGCGCTGGATCAATCAGTTCAGGGAACGGGGAGAGCAGGCAGCCGGCCTCTTGCTTTCTCTTCTGTGCACAGTGTATGAGCAGCATATAAGTGCCATAAAACTGCAAGCTAAAGGACTCCTGAAGCGTCTTAGCCGCCTGGCGCAAGAACTTCCGGTTCCTAAAACCACGACACTCATCGGCGCAATCAATGTTGTCGCGGGTTTTGGTCGTAGGCGTCGACAGCTACCTCAATAGCCCCCCCAAAAACCCCGAAAAAACAATGGCATGATGTCGCTCAATGTCTAAGGGGGATGTTATATCGAAGTTTAGTTCTATACCGTTTATTGTAATCATTGGATTTCACTCCTTGTCGACATATTCACTGCAATTTGTTAAAATAGGAGCATGGGTCACGGGTGCGGTGGTAGGGCCTCCGAAAGGAGGTGACTGCCTATGAGCGTTTTTGAAGTTCTGACACTTTTGATTGCTGTAGCGAATCTTGCTATAGCGTTCTTCAATAGTCACAAGGACGACGAACGCAAATAAACCGCCCCTTGCGCAAAGGTTGGGCGGTTTATTTTACTGATAAACTAGTTTTGGCTCTTTGCCACCGCGTTGCGGTGTACCCGATAAAGGCAGGTGCGCTAACACCTGCCTTTATTATGCGCCATTTCCGCCACATTGTCAATTGCCATTTTATGCCCCATTATGCCCCATAATCATTGACACTGGAAATGATAAAAGGATAGCGACAATGAGCGCCGCCATCCCTGTACTTTTTAATAATCTCATCTGTTGGAACCCGGCCTATCGCGTACTCTATCCCTGTCTTGCTCGTGTCCTCCGGCAGGTAATGTAAAGGAAATTGAAATCCGCGACGCACCCTGATAGAAAAAGAAATCAAGCCCCAAACGGCCCGATCTTAAGAGCATCAAACAAGGTGATTTCAATTTCCTTTACATTATGTATTCTGGCCTGAGAAAGGGAGAGGCGCTTGCTTTACAATGGAAAGACATTACGGTGCAGCGTATCTTTACGCGGTTGAAAGCTACTGGGACAAAGAGAAAAAGCAGGCAAGAAACAAGCAGGTCTGCCTTGGCAGAATTGACGAGAAAACAGGAAAGGTTGTCCCGTCGAGCAGGAAACAATGTAGTGCTACCCCGCCGGATATTACGGCAACCACAAAAGTCTACGGGCCTTACCTCTTGCTAACGAAGCTGGCAAAAGATACAGGACTGACGGCAGCATTAAATCGAAAAGCCGATCCATAGCCAAAGGGTCAGCGAACTCCTCCAACAGATCACGGAAAACGAGCGCCAGCATTTTTTGTCGCTCTGGCTGAAGAAACTGTCCGAAACCGAGCTGACATGACTGGGCGGCAAGCCCCTTGTAAACTGGAGCTGATACCACCCGCAGCCTGGATGTAATTATATGGGAGTCATTAGGGTAACAAATATATGCTAAAGCCGCTATTGATTTGAGGCTTTAACATAATCAGTTCTCCAATCTTTCTTGAAGTTCAGAAAGTTTCTTGCGGAGGTTTTCATTTTCTGTCTCTTTTTCTGCCACTACACCCTGCCATTTCTCGCGTTCTTCTTTTTTAGCATTGTATAAAGCCTGTGCTTCATCATGGCGGGCTTTTTCGCGCAAACGCTCTATCTCTTGAAATTCCGGTGAAGCTGTAATACTGCGGTAAGCCCCAATAGCCTGATCCATTATCGGCACCTCCATTTGTTGAATTTTCAATAATTCCTCTTCGGTATTCGCTTTAAACAGTGCCAGCCACAAGAGTAATAGGTTATCTTTAGTAATTTTTTCTGGGAGTTTTTGCAACTCGAAAAAATGCAAAATCATCTTATTTGTTAGTGGTGTATGCGGGTGCGGCGGCAAAGGACATGGCAGTCATGGACAAGTATCCTCGTCAGTGGCTAACACAAGACCTCAACTTTCCGGCTGACACATAGTGTCTTCGGGCTTCTAAATGAATAATTGGAGGGACAGTTATGCTACTTTCTATTGATGACTACAAGGGTTGTTTTTACGAACAAGGAATGCAATTCTATACTCGTGACTGTGCAGTCCGAAACAAAAACGTATTCAATTTCGCTACTGAACCTGTTATGGATTCTGAACAAGAAGAAGAATATGGCGATCTGCCGCCTCAAGGCGTAATTACATTCTCAAGGGACGGAAATCAGTGGGGTGCATCCTTTCTTTATGGGTTTGAACCAGTCGTGCTTGGGGCTTCGTTCAAACCAACAGGGCATTCTGTTAGCATAGAGCCATATGATGCGGATCTAGAACTCGACGAACGTACAGGGTTACGTGTTTTCATCGCGGGGAGCGGCCAAGTGTTTTTGGATGAGCCTCTCGCGACATTTGATGAACAGTCTGGAGGCGAAAGTGGGGCGTTTGAGCGCGGCGGTATCTCAAAGCTCAAAATGATCGACGGCTGGCTGTACGCCTGTGGGGGAAACCGAGGATTCGGAAAACGCTTGGGCAAAGGAAAGTGGCAATCCTTTACACAGTTCTTTCCTTTCGACAAGAATGCCCCAGTTGAGGGGTATGGCTTTGAAGACTTCGATGCCTTCAACGAACAAGACATTTACCTCGTTGGCGGCAGGGGCGATGTGTGGCAATTTGATGGCAAGAAAGCCCGCCAGATTCCAATTCCCACAAACGTAAACTTGGAAACCGTCTGCTGCGGCGATGACGGCGAGGTGTACATTTCGGGCGCGAAGGGTATGACGTTCCACCGTCGTGGAGACCGTTGGGAAAGGGTAGAAAACGAGGAACCCTATGAAGACTCATCGAATCTGCCATTCCGGGATATGGTGTGGCATGAGGACAAGGTTTGGGCGACAAATGACGATGGTCTGTGGGTGATCGAGAATAACGTCATCAAAGAGGCAGACATTCCAGATTGGGTGCGGGATTGCTACGGAAGTCTGTCGACTGGCGACGGCGTGCTACTGCTCGCTGGTGAAGCGGGCGCGGTCTTCCGCGAAAACGGCGAATGGCATAAGATTTTGCTCTTTGGCGAAATGGAAGCCCTGTTGAAAGCGGAGAAAGGCCGCTGAACCTCCCCATGATCTCCTTCCCCTTGCGTCCTGAAGAGACGGTTGCTTTTGTCAAACAGAATCCCCTTCCGAGCCTTCCGGGTTATCTTCGGGAACTCCCTCCGAGCCCTCTTCGGAAACCCCTTCAGAACTCACTTCAGGGCTAAAGCCATCTTCCGGATCCCCCGTTAGGGTGTCTTGAGGTGTGAATTTAGAATGATCTATCTCGGCATAAACGCCATTCTGTGTTCGGGTCACTCCCAGAGATACCAATCCAATAGCCGTAAGCACCAGAACAAAACCAAGAATATTTATGACGTGCGACAAGCTCTGTGGCGCCAGCTGGGTGCGGTAATAATCAGTAATTTGCTGCTCTTCCACACCTTGCGCGCGGGCTTGACTGATGCTGTCCAGTTGTGGAGCCAGAAACAGTGCCAATTGAATGATGCCCAGTATCAGAACCAACCCTGCCAGTGAAAAGATGATAAGCGGAATGACCTTTTTGTTATACATAAAAAATCTCCTTATTCTGTATGAGTTTTATGAGTTTAATGGTATAAGTCTATTTATGCCACTTTTTCTGTTATAATATAATAAAGAACCCTATATCATCTTGAAAAAACCACTATGGAGGCGCCATCAACATGGACATTCAGGCACAGCTGACACAGGAATTTCATCTCAGACCGACCCAAGTGGACTCCACAGTTGCTCTCCTTGATGCAGGCAATACCATTCCCTTCATCGCCAGATACAGAAAAGAAGCCACCGGATCCTTGGATGATCAAGTGCTGCGTGACCTATCCGACCGGCTCACCTATCTGCGCAGCTTGCAAAAACGCCAGAAAGAGATCCTGACATCTATTGAGGAACAGGGGAAGCTTACACCGGAACTTCTCACGGCCATTGAAGGCGCCACAACATTGGCAGAAGCCGAAGACCTCTACCGCCCCTATCGGCCCAAGCGCAAAACCCGTGCCTCCGCGGCCCGGGAAAAAGGGTTGGAACCCCTGGCTGTTCTTCTGTTGGCACAACAAGATAACATAGATGTTGTCCAAGAGGCCGCCGCCTTTGTGGAAGGCGATGCTGACACAGGCGACGCCTCACCTGTAAAATGTACCTCTATCGAAGAAGCTCTCCAAGGGGCTATGGATATTTTGGCTGAAGATTTTTCAGATGACGCAGCCTTACGTAAACACTTGAGGCAATTTTTACTCCGTACTGCCCGGCTCACCGCCAAAGCTACGGATCCTGAAGCGGAAACTGTCTATACCATGTACTACGATTTTGCCGAACCTGTGGCCCGCATCGCCCCCCATCGGGTTCTCGCCATAGACCGGGGCGAACGGGAGGAAGCCTTGAAAGTCTCCGTGCAGATCGAGGCCGCTGCCGCCATCGCCCTAATGAAGGAAACGTATCTCATTTCCGGCGGCGATGAAACACTCACATCCCACGGTTCCCATTATGTAGCTCGAGCGTGTGAGGACAGCTTTGCCCGGCTCATGTTTCCTTCCCTGGAACGGGAGCTGCGGGCCACACTGACTCAGAACGCCGCCGCTGCGGCCATTACCGTTTTTGCGAAAAATCTGCGCCAGCTTCTTATGCAGCCTCCGGTCAAAGACACTGTAGTGCTGGGCCTGGATCCCGCCTTTCGGACCGGCTGCAAAATCGCCGTGGTGGACGGAACCGGCAAAGTCCTGGATACCACAGTCATCTATCCCACGCCGCCCCAGAATAAAGTCACCGAAGCCACAGTTACCCTGACGGGCCTCATCCGCAAGCATAAAGTTTCCGCCATCGCTATTGGAAACGGTACCGCCTCCCGGGAAAGCGAAGCCTTTGTGGCCCGGCTGATTCAAGAACTGCCCGATACGCAATTGGCTTACATGATTGTCAACGAAGCCGGAGCTTCCGTATACTCCGCCTCCAAGCTGGCCGCGGCGGAATTCCCTCAATTCGATGTCTCTATCCGCAGCGCTGTCTCTATTGCCAGAAGGATGCAGGATCCACTGGCCGAACTGGTAAAAATCAATCCAAAATCCATCGGAGTAGGACAGTATCAGCACGATATGCCCAAAACCCAGTTGGAAGAAGCTTTGGACGGCGTGGTGGAAAGCTGTGTCAACAGTGTGGGAGTGGACTTGAACACCGCCTCTCATGCTCTGCTGCGCCGGGTTGCCGGCATCAATGAAAGTGTGGCCAAAAACATTGTCGCGTATCGGGAGGAAAACGGGGTGTTCACCAACCGCAGGCAACTGCTTAAGGTCAACAAACTTGGCCCCAAAGCCTTTGAACAATGCGTCGGTTTTTTGCGCATTCCCGGCGGAGATAACCCGCTGGACAACACGGGAGTTCATCCGGAGTCCTACGGCGCCGCCGAGAATCTTCTCAAAGAATGCGGCATTTTAACCACCAAAATCGCTCAAGGTGTACAAAACCTGAAGGAGCTGACCCAGCAGCAGGGATTGCGGACATTGGCTCAAAAATTGAATATTGGGGAACCGACGTTGAAGGACATCATCGCTGATCTGCAAAAACCAGGCAGGGATCCTCGTGATGAACTGCCCAAGCCCTTGCTGCGCACCGATGTTCTGTCCATTGCCGACCTCAAGGTGGGCATGGAGCTGACAGGTACTGTACGGAATGCGGTGGATTTCGGTGTTTTTGTAGATATCGGCGTCCATGAGGACGGACTGGTCCATATCTCGCAGATTTGTGAGCGTTATATCAAGCATCCGCTGGAAGCGGTGAAGGTGGGGGATGTGGTTACGGTTTGGGTGCTGGGTGTGGAAGAGAAACGGAATAGGATTTCGTTGACGATGAAGAAGCCGGCGTGATCTTCCGGGCGTGATCTTCTTGAAGAGGAGAAAAGAGGAGAAAAATTTCCTATTCACAAAATTATTATCATAAGATATAATGGCGTTGTGTGCTGTTTTAAGAGGAATTAAATTTTTTACAGATATATCAATTTGATTACGCTGCAAAAAGTCAATTTGCAGCCCAGACACTCCCCTATATAGTATCTTGGCGAAAGAACACATACTTCATATAGCCAAATAAGTGATGCAAGTTGACTTTTTGCCCCAAAATATTTATTCAGAGAAAAGAGATGGACGATATGAGCTATGAGAAAGATGCCGTGCAGCTTAACACCGTTGTTTTGCCAAATAAAACCGCTCAAAATAACACTACGTTTTCGTCAGAGGGAGTTTCCTTTGGGGGTGAGGCCTCTCTGCTCAGTACGCCGCTCAATGCTGACGATAAGAGCCGGGTTCCTCTGCCGGCTGTAGCTGGGATAGCTTTCTCTGTCGTAGCATTGCTGCTTTTAGGCTGGCCGCTGCTGAGTCTTTGGCTGCCGGAGGCGCTGCTCGATCAGATGTCGTTCCAACTTGCGCTTAATGCGATCAATCAGATAGGGATTTTTGCGGGGCTGCCGCTTCTCATCCTTGTTCTCACTCAACACAAGATTAAGGATGTCCTGCGTTTAAACAAGCCGAAAGTGAGTGAGGTGATCATCTCGGCGGCTCTGCCCCTTACACTTTTTCCGGTCGTGATGGCTTTGGCAGCGATTGTGATGCTTTTGGTCGAGATGGTATTCGGATCTACGGCGGATCTTACGGGTCTCTCGTCAATGATGTCGGAAACGAACATATTTGTTATGATTATTTTTGTTGCTGTGATGCCCGCTATCTGTGAAGAAGTCCTGTTTCGGGGCGTTGTGCTGAAAGGGCTGCAGAAGAACGGTATTGTTTTCGGGATCATTCTGACAGCTATCCTGTTTGGCTTGTTCCATATGGATTTTCAAAGATTTATTGCCCAGGCGTTGATGGGGGCTGTGGCAGGTGTTGTCGTTTATAGAACGAATTCTATCTTTTGCGGCATGATTGTACATTTTATGAACAACTTTGTTGTGCTTATGCTATCCTTTGTGGCAGTGTCATTTATACCGAGTCAAGAGGTGGCAGAGACTGCAGGGGAGACCTCTGAGCCGGGCAGTACATTGGAAGCGTTAAGAGCTTCTGCGGAGAGTGCCAATGTGGATGTTATCTTTATGGTGGCCCAAACGATTATCATGTTTCTGATTATTATTGTTGTCTTTGCGGGCTTGACGCTGCCGCTCTTTATAGCATTGTTTCATGTTAGCAAGGGGAAAGTGCAGCGCTTGCGTGCAGAGAGAGAATTGTATGCTGAGAAAAAGCCAATTAATCTTAAATGCTATTTGGCTTTTGTGCCGGGGTTGCTGATAATAGGCTATTCCTATTATCTAACGGCTCTTTATTTATTGGGATTGACTCAATAAAAGTCGTGTCGGATATTGGATATCGAATAGTGAACACCGGGCAGGGAGGTGGAAGTTTGCGGGATACAGTGGTGAGCATGACGGGGTTTGGTGCGGGCCGGATGAGTGGGCAGAACTCTGTTTTTGGCGTGGAAATGAAGGGGGTGAACCATCGCTTCTTGGAGATTGTGGTACATATGCCGCGGGAGTGGATTGCCCTGGAGGACAGGGTGAAGAAGCTTGTGCGCCGGTTTGTGCGGCGGGGGCGAGTGGATGTGTTTATAACATTTCAGGCTTTGTCTGAAAGCGGGAGGACGGTGAAGCTTGACAAAGGATTGGCCTTAGAGTATGATTCAAGGCTAAAGGAGATGGCATCTCTGTTGGGTGTTCCTTATGGCGCCAATGTGGAATATCTGGCTTCTTGTCCGGATGTGCTGGCGGTGGAGACCAAGTCTGCCGATCTGGAGGGTTTCTGGCCACTCTTGGAAGGGGCTCTGAAGCAGGCGGCGGAACAGTTTGCCGGGATGCGTAAGACAGAAGGGCACTCTCTGGCTGAGGATCTGTGGGGCAAGGTTGGCGAGATGGACGGGCGTTTGTCTGTTATTGCCACAAGGGCCCCGGAGGTAGTGGATGAGTATCGGGCCCGTTTGGAACAAAGGCTCCAACAGTTGGCAGGAGAGGATCCGCTGATGAAGGATTCCCGCGTGGCTCAAGAAGTGGCTCTGATGGCGGATCGAATGTCCATAGAAGAAGAGGTGACCCGTTTGAGAAGCCACTTGGGCCAGTTTGGCAAGGCTCTGGGAAGTGGTGAGGCGGTGGGACGAAGGCTGGATTTTTTGGTGCAGGAGATGAATAGGGAATTGAATACCGTCGGCGCTAAAGCGGGAGATTTGCTCATTGCTCAGTGTGTGGTTGACGCGAAAAGCTTGGTGGAGAACATTAAGGAGCAGATTCAGAATTTGGAATAGGAAGAAGTAAGAAGAAGTAAGAAGAAATTAAGAAGAAATAAGAGGAAGTAAGAGGAAAAAAGTATGGATATTAAGCTCATCAATATTGGTTTCGGAAATGTGATATCGGCAAACCGGATTATCTCTATTGTCAGTCCGGAATCTGCGCCCATCAAAAGGATTATTCAGGAGGCGCGGGACGGAGGGGTTTTGGTGGATGCGACCTATGGACGTAAGACGCGGGCTGTGGTGATCTGCGACAGCCGGCATGTGGTGTTGTCAGCGATCCAGCCGGAAACGGTGGCACATAGATTGGGGATCAAAGAAGGGGCTCAGGAGCCGGATTCTGCTCAGGAGTCGGCGTGAGTATCTGATAGCGTGAATATCTGATGTTGAATCGTGAACAGCGCATATCGAATATCGAGCATGGGGGATGAATAGTGTGGCGGCTCAAGGTTCATTGATTGTTATTTCCGGTCCCTCTGGGGTGGGAAAAGCGTCGGTATTGAAGGCTTTGTTAGTGAAAAGTCCTGATCTTTATTATTCGATTTCGACGACGACGCGTCTCCCCCGCCGGATGCCTGATGGAACGGTGGAACGGGATGGTGTGGAGTACTTTTTTGTGTCTGATCAAGAATTTAAAAGTATGATTGAGCAGGATGAGTTTTTGGAATGGGCTGAGTTTAATGGCCATTATTATGGCACACCCCGGGCTTATGTGGAGAAGCTTCTGGTGGAGGGAAAAAAGGTTGTTCTTGAGCTGGAGACGAAGGGAGCGGCTCAGATTCAAAAAATCATGCCGGAGGCGACGCTGATCTTTCTGGTGCCGCCGTCTATGAACGAGCTGGAATGCCGTTTGGTAGGAAGGAGAACTGAGGATCTGAATGAGGTGGATAAACGTATTGGGATTGCTTATGAGGAGATGAAGGCTGCGGTTCTCTATGATTATCAGGTGGTGAACGATGTCGTGGATCGGGCTGCTGATCAGATTAAGGACATTATTGATGTTGTGACTTTTGACCACAGACAATTGTGAATTGTGAATTGTGAATTGTGAATAAGGAGGTTTTTATCTTATGATGATGAACCAGCCGTCTCTGGATGTCCTGATGGAGAAAGTTGACAATAAGTATACTCTTGTGGTGGCTGCGGCTAAGTGTACGCGTATGCTCATGGGAAGCTGCCCTGAGGGTTTTCCGGAGGAGCAAAAACCGGTTAGCATGGCGTTATGGAAAATTGCCGAGGAGGATATTACGTTCGAGTGTGTCCGGGATGGGGTTAAGTAAATGTTGGCGGGTAAGCATGTGGTTTGCGGCGTGAGCGGGGGCATTGCGGCTTATAAGGCGGCGGCGCTGGTCAGCGCGCTGGCCCAAAAAGGCGGTCATGTCCATGTGGTTATGACTCGGGCGGCTGCTGAATTTGTTTCGCCGCTGACGTTTCGGTCTCTTACGGGAAATCCGGTGCATAGTGAGATGTTTGAGGAACCGAAGGTTTGGAAGGTTGAACATGTTGGATTGGCTGAGCAGGCGGATCTGGCGGTGGTAGCTCCGGCGACGGCTAATGTGCTGGCTAAAATGGCGGTGGGGGTGGCGGACGATTTCTTATCGACGCTGCTTTTAGCGCTGACGTGTCCGGTTTTTGCGGCTCCGGCTATGAATCGGGCTATGTACCGGCATGAGGCGACTCAGCATAACCTGGCGCTGCTGCGGGGCCGCGGGGTGAGAATGATCGGGCCGGCTGTGGGGATGCAGGCGTGTGGCACGGCTGGAGAAGGGCGCATGAGCGAGCCGGAGGAGATTGTGGCTGCGCTGGAGGGTTTTTTGGCGCGGCGCGGGCGCTGGCAGGGGCGCAAGGTTGTGGTGACGGCTGGGGGGACACGGGAGCCTTTGGATCCTGTTCGCTACATAGGGAATGCGGGGTCGGGTAAAATGGGACATGCTCTGGCGGAGGCTTTTCAGGAGAGCGGCGCCCAGGTGGTTTTGGTGACAGCAGCTGAGCGGGAGGCGGCCGTGGGGGTTAAGTGTGTGCGTGTGATGACGGCGGAGCAGATGCGTACAGCTGTGCTGGAGGAGTTCGCGGAGGCGGATGTTGTGGTGAAGACGGCGGCTGTGGCGGACTACCGGCCTGTTCGGGTGGCTGAAAAAAAAATAAAGAAAGATGTTGGCGGGAGTGGCGTGGACAGCATCGAGGGTGATGGAGACGCCGAAAGATTTGGCAAGGATAACGATGGGCTGGGCACGGATGGTAATGGGACTTGCGAGGATGGCAGCGTGTGCAGACATGACGATGGCCGGTTGAGTGTTGAGCTTGTGCCGAATCCGGATATTTTGGCGGAATTGGGACGGATCAAGGTGAACGACATCAGGAAGCCGAGCGGTATCGGTAGGACGAGCAGTATCGGTAAGCAGAACGGTATCGGTAAACCGAACGGTATCGGTAAGCCGAACGATATTGGCTGGAAGAAACCGTTTCTGGTTGGGTTCGCGGCGGAGACTCATGATGTGTTGGCCCATGCTGAGGAGAAGCTGCGGCGCAAGAACGCGGATATGTTCGTGGTTAACGATGTCACGCAGGAGGGCGCGGGGTTTGGCGGTGACACTAATATTGTCAGTGTGCTGTTTCGGGACGGATCCCGGGAGGAGTGGCCGCTGATGAGCAAGACCGAAGTGGCCCGTCGGCTTGTGGATGTTATTGGGGATCGGATGACATAAGCTATGCAAATTATCTTTTTGCGCCAAAATAATTCAATAAAATAGGAGGAACTGAACCATGGCATACCATTTATTTACATCAGAATCCGTAACAGAGGGTCACCCGGATAAAGTCTGTGACCAGATTTCCGACGCGATTTTAGATACAATTCTGGCCCAGGATCCCTATGCCCGGGTTGCTTGTGAAACTTTAGCGACGACTGGACTGGTGTTGGTCAGTGGAGAAATCTCGACCAGCTGTTATGTGGACATTTCGCGCATTGTCCGGAAAACTCTGCGCAAGATTGGATATTCTCACGGCCGCTTTGGGTTTGACGCCGATACATGCTCGGTGCTGACATCAATCGGGGAACAGTCGCCGGATATTGCTTTGGGTGTGGATAAGTCTCTGGAAGCCAAGCAGGCGAGTGAGGGTGTCGCGCCCAACGAACGTGCGGAGATTGGCGCCGGGGATCAGGGGATGATGTTTGGGTATGCGACCAATGAGACGGAAGGGTATATGCCCATGCCTGTTTTTCTGGCCCACGCGCTGTCCCGAAAGTTGGCTGAAGTGCGCAAAAACGGCCTGCTGGGCTATCTGGGTCCCGACGGGAAGACCCAGGTAACAGTGGCTTATGAGAACGGGCGGCCCAAACGGGTGGAGTCGGTTGTGATTTCGACTCAGCATATGCCGGAAATCTCTTTGGCGCAAATTGATGTGGATCTGCGCGCCCACGTGATTAAGCCGGTAGTGCCTGAAAATATGATGCATGAGGCTCTCAAGTGTTACATCAACCCTACAGGGCGTTTTGTGGTGGGGGGGCCGGAAGGGGATACGGGGCTGACGGGCAGAAAGATTATTGTTGATACGTATGGAGGCATGGCGCGCCATGGGGGCGGCGCTTTTTCCGGAAAGGATCCGACTAAAGTGGATCGTTCGGCGTCTTATGCGGCGCGTTATATTGCGAAGAATATTGTGGCGGCGGGGCTGGCGGATCGTTGTGAAATTCAATTGGCTTATGCGATTGGTGTGGCCCGGCCTGTATCCATTGCTGTAGATACTTTTGAGACAGGCAAGGTGGACGAGGCGATTATCGAGAAGCTGGTGGCAGAGCAATTTGACTTGCGTCCTGCGGCGATTATTGAAGCCTTGGATCTGAGGCGGCCGATTTATCAGGAGACAGCGGCCTATGGACATTTTGGGCGGCTGGATCTGGCTTTGCCTTGGGAGAAGACGGATCGGGCGGCGGCGCTGCGGGAGGCGGCAAATGGCAGGTGACAGTTGCAAATTGACTTTTTGCAATCGCAATCAATCTTGAAAAGCCCTAGATGAACTCAAGAAGAGGAGACAAAAACCGTGGATGCTGTCGATAACACTATTTTAATCAGGCTTAGAGACACCATAGAACGCGCTCTGCGCGTTCCCCATTACCGTTCGGCTTTCGCCAATGTGGGGATTGCCTCGGCAGAGGACATCCAGACGATTGAGGATTTTCAAAAGATTCCTGTGACTCACAAAGAAGATCTGCGCCAGAATTATCCTATCGGTTTGTTTGCCGAGCCTTTGGAGAATATTGTACGCATCCAGGCGTCATCAGGAACTACGGGGAAGATGACGGTTGTGGGGTATACGGCCAAAGATATTGACATGTGGGCCGCAGCGGTGGCGAAGGCCTTGGAACGGGCAGGGATTACTCCTCAGGATATTGTGCAGGTGGGTTATGGGTATGGTCTGTTTACAGGAGGGCTGGGACTCCATTATGGCAGTGAAAGGCTGGGCGCCCTGACGATTCCGCTGTCGGGGGGGAATACGGAGCGCCATATTGCTTTTTTGCGGGATTTGAAGAGTACGGTGTTGGCGTGTACACCGTCATATGCCTTACATATTGCGGCGGCGGCGGCGGATATGGGCCTGACGCCGAAGGATTTTCATTTGCGCGTTGGGGTCTTTGGGGCGGAGCCGTGGACGGAGGCTATGCGTGGGGAGATTAAGCAGAGGTTAGGGCTGGAAAGGGCGCTGGACATCTATGGGCTGAGTGAGGTTATGGGTCCGGGTGTGGCGATGGAGTGCGTTCATATGAAGGGACTGCATCTGGCGCCGAATTTTTATCCGGAAATTCTGGATGATCAGGGTCGTGTTGTGCCTCAGGGGCGCAAGGGGGAATTGGTTCTGACCAGCATGGGCAAGGAGGCGTTTCCCTCGGTTCGCTACCGGACGAAGGACTTGACGACTCTGACGTATGGTCACTGTGCGTGCGGGTTCTGTGGATGGAGCTTGGAGAAGATCTCGGGTCGGGTGGATGATATGCTGATCATCCGCGGTGTTAATGTGTTCCCAAGCCAAATTGAAGAGGCTATTTTGGCGGTGGAGGGGATTGAGCCTCATTACCTGATTGTGGTGGATCGCCAAGGGGCTTTGGATGCTCTTGAGGTTCAGGTGGAGGTGGCGCCGGAGGTTGTTGATGAGATCAGTTTACTTGAGGATTTGAGGGAGAAGCTGAGCCAGCGTATTTATACGATTCTGGGTCTGGGAGCGCGGGTACGCTTTGTGGAACCGAGGAGCCTGCCCCGCAGCGAAGGGAAAGCGGTGCGGGTGCTGGATAAGAGAAAATAGAAAGGGAGGGTGTTTCCATGCTTCAATTATCTATTTTTTTGGAAAATGCTAAGGGGAGGCTGGCTCAGGCTCTCAGTGTTCTGGCGGAGCTCAATGTCAATATCCAGGCTCTGTCTTTGGCGGATACGAAAGATTACGGCGTACTGCGTCTTATTGTGGATAACCCGGAGAAAGTGGAGGCTCAGCTTAAGGAGCGTGCGTATGTTGTGAAGGTGACGCCGGTCTGGTGTTTGCGTGTGGAGGATCGCCCGGGAGGATTGGCCGAAGTCCTCGGCAAGCTGGTGGAGCGGGGTGTTGTTGTGGAGTATATGTATGGGTTTGTGGAGAAGGCCGGGGAAATGGCTCAAATCGTACTGCGGGTGCGCGATCAAGCTGTTATGGAAGCGGCTATGGGGGAATTGAGGGAATTTTAGGGAGGAAAACCTCATTTTATTTTTCTTGCAACTTTGCAAAAAACAACAATATATTTATGAAATTCTCAGGGAATATAGTGTACAATATTATTTAGAGGGTTCTTTTAGAGGGGTCTTTTGGAGCGAGAAATAAGTCCTAAGGAGGATTGGATGAAAGAATATAATGATGAGATTATGGTTATGATAGATCGCGCCCAAGCGATTGAAGAGATAGCCGGAAGTGTTGTGCATGAGGTGAGGAATCCTATGGCGATGGTGAGCGGTTCTTTGAAGGTTATGGAGTGGAAGGAAGAGATGGCGCCTTACTTGCCGCAATTGCGCGGGATGATCAGCGAAATTGACAGGGCTATGGGTCTGCTGAGTGAATTTATTCACATGACCCGGCCGAAGAATTTCGAGCTTGATCGTGGGAATATCAATGACATTGTTCTGTCGATCAGCGAGCTGCTCAATGCCGAAGCGGTGGTGCACCGGCAATCTATCGTGTTTGATCTGGCGCCGGTTGCAGATATTTGTATCGACGGTATGCGGTTTTGTCAGGTGATTTTGAACTTGGTGCGGAATGCTTTTGAAGCTATGGAGCAAGCTAAAACTGTGACTGTTTGCACTTTTATGGAAGAGGGGCAGGTTGTTTTTGAGGTGACTGATGAGGGAGCGGGGTTTGATCCGTCGATCCTGGAGGATATTGGATCGCCTTATAAAACAACAAAGGCTAATGGATCCGGGTTGGGGTTAGCGGCCTGCAAGAGTATTGTCGAAAGTCATGGGGCCGAAATGAAGGTCTATTCGAGTTCTGCCGGGTCGACGGTGCGTGTCGTTTTCGAGGTCTATGATGCCGGTGGCCTGATGTCTGATGAGGGGGAAGCGGCGCCGGTATCCCAAAAAGTGGTGACGATGTGATTTAGTTACAGTCCCTAATGTTTTTTCCGGGGGATATGGTATTCTTTATGGGTTTTGGAGTCTATGACAATATCGTAATCCCGGTCGTCTGATGAGGGTTGAGATGAGGTTGGCCCGGGAGGAACTCCGGCAGGCCCTGAGTTTTCCGAAGAACCTGAGTTCTTTGCAGGATCGGAGGATCCGGAAAACCTGTTGCGGGGGTCAGGGGAGTTGGGGTGTTTGAGGAATAAGTGCTTGAACACGTAGTAAATGAGCATGGGGAGAAGGAGCACGATAAAAACAGGCAGAAACCGGGAGATGAATACGATGAAGATGAGGCCGGCCAGGATGGCAAGGGCGGACAAGAGTGGGCGATAGGGATTGTTCATTGTAGATCTCCTCCTCTGGATACTATAACCTTAACGCAAAATGGATGGAGATTCAAGTGGGCATAGATTTAATAATGATAGTCCCAATTGACAAAGTTCAGATTTTTGGATAGGCTCACAATAGGAGCGGGCTGTTTTGATGGAAAATCCGGTTTCGTGGCGAGGAACATATATATGTATCAATTTAGAGACCCTATTCATGGATTTATTGAAATTACTGAAAATGAAAGTATCCAGTAAACACAAAAGAATATTTGCAATGGGATGATGCAAAAGTTCTTCATTTGATGTCAGAATCTAAAGAAAGGTGTATACGTGACTTTAGAAGCAGAGTGATTATTCCTTGCATATATGAATCACAAGTACATTCTAAAAAAACTGATGCTATGATAGCTAGAACTTTTTTTAATACCTTGAGAAACCAAATTGGCGAAGAAAATATGGTTTATGACCATATAGATAAAATGGCGCACAAGTTGAATCCTACACTTATTACTCGTGATGATGATAGTGGTAAAGGAATAGCAATAATTGATGAAAAAACATCAATTGTCCAGAATATTATGGATGTCTCACATATATTAGATTCGATTGTAACTCCAATAAATATTGATAGGATATACGTAAAAAAAGATTTCGCTCAACAAGCGACGAACATAATCAAAGAATTGCAGTCAATGAAATAAGGAGGAAGAGAAATGGTTAATAAAGAAGCAATAGTCAGTATAATCAAAAGAATATCTACCAGAAACGAGCCACCAGGTAAAAAAACCCTTCAAAAGACTGTATATCTCATTGAAGCTAAGGGCGTAGATTTGGGTTGTGACTATAACATACATTTTTTCGGTCCCTATAGCCATGATTTGGACTATGCCGTTCGAGAATTAAGTGATGAAGGGCTTCTTTCTATTCAATATTCTAACACTGAACATAAAATAAGCGTATCTAACGAAAATTACCAGGAAACATACGAGAATGATATTATCAACAGCATTATTGATGAATTTGGTAAAGATACACCAAGTGAATTAGAACTATTGACTACTGCTCTATATGTATATATACAACTGGATAAAAACAAATCAGCGATTACCGAGGGTGTACAAAAAATTAAAGGTAATAAATATTCAAAAGAACGTATCCAAAATGCCATTGAGCGCCTTAGAACAACAGAATTTATAACTGGATGAACTTTTAAAACTTAGCATGATGTGCGTATCGCTGTTCATGTATTTCTAGATTTCTCGATCCTTTTGCTATGTCTTCCCATATAGCATCTATCATTTTCTTCATTTCACCAATATCGCCTTTTACCACTCGCATATCCTGCTTTAAGGCATATATGTCGACTTTTATTTCCTTTAAGTCGTCTTTTGTAGAAAATTCTTTCAGGTCGTCTTTGGTGGCAAATTCTTTCAGGTCATCTTTGGTGGCAACTTCTTTTAAGTCGTCTTTGGTGGCAAATTCTTTCAGGTCATCTTTGGTGGCAAATTCTTTCAGGTCGTCTTTGGTGGCAAATTCTTTCAGGTCGTCTTTGGTGGCAAATTCTTTCAGGTCATCTTTGGTGGCAAATTCTTTCAGGTCATCTTTGGTGGCAAATTCTTTCAGATCATCTTTTGTGGCAAATTCTTTTAGGTCGTCTTTTGTGGCAAATTCTTTTAAGTCATCTTTGGTAGCAACTTCTTTCAGGTCATCTTTTGTGGCAAATCCTCTTGAATCTATAACCCCTTCAATCAGGGATCTAAGTTCTAACATTTCTGTTTGTGTCACGTCTATCACCTCCCGTAATGAATTATACCTTCGCGGGAAGATGCTCGTCAAGCTTTTTGACCGCAGATTTTTAGCGACTTTTCTTTTCTTTCTTTCTTTACTCTTTCTTTTTCTTTTCTCGAAATGAAATATCCTGATTTGGACATAATCCGAATCTAAAATATAAAGACCCCCCGGAAACGGCGTTAAACTGTTTCCGGAGGGTTCTTTATTTACTTGCTTTTTCAATCACCTTCTTGGTTGAAACCTCTCAACGGTTTATTGACCAGACTGACTCCGACTCTATTCACCTGACTTAGGCGGTGTGGGAGTCTTCTTGTACACATAGGCGATGATCACATCTTCGCTCATGCCGCGTACAGGAGTATATCTGGGAGTGCCAGGCAGCAATTCGCCACCATTAAAAGTCCATCCAATATAGGTGTAGCCTGAAATGAGGGGCGGGGCTTCAGAGAAGGTATCATCAAGCAAAACAGTTACATAGTCGTAATCGCCGGGAGGCGCTGCCATGGCTGTTCCGGCTGCGAAGACAATACTCAGCAAAACTGTCATAACAAACAGAATTGCCAGCATTTGAGTTTTCCTGAGTCTCTGTTTGACACCTCTTGTTTTATTCATAGAACAAATCCTTCCTTATTACCGTAGATTTGGTATATTGACTCATGACCTATTCAACCTACACCCTCTAAGACACCTACACCCTCTAAAGCATCCGTACCCTCTTCCAAAACATCTAAATAGATATAGATGAAGGGATCAAATTCGTCTCCGGCTGTAAAGTTGATATCAAAGTTATTCAAAACATGATCATAATCCTCAATACCGAATGAGCCGGGGAAGTGAATGCTGGTTGAGCCGAATAAGATACCGGGGACATCGGGCGTTGTTCCGTCGTACATATAGGCTTTGTCAGCCCCATTATTCTTGAAGAGTGTTGCGGCAGAGGTTGTAATGTTTGCGTAGTTTGTATCATCCTCAGTGTAAATGGCGCCGCCATCGCCGTTAACGGCTAAATTCTTGCTGAATTCCACATGGCCGGTTGTTGTGAGGCTGCTGTCGCCTTCCAAATAGATTCCGCCGCCGCCATCTCCTGAGGCGTCATTGCCGATGATGTTGCAGGGTTTGGCGGGGATTCCGGACAGGGTTATCGCCGCTGCCGCTCCATCTTCAGCAAAGATACCGCCACCTAGGCCGCCGTCTCCTTTGGAGGCTGTGTTAGTGAGGATGATGCCACCTTTGATTTCGAAGTCGGCTTCAGTATACACACCGCCGCCTGCGCCGTCCTCTCTTTCAGAGGCCAGGTTGAAACCGATAGTACCACCTGTCATAGTAGCGGTTGTTGCGTCGTTGATATAGACGCCGCCGCCTTGGCCAGCATCTCCCTTGGAGGCGAGGTTGCCAATGATTTCGCCGCCGGACATAGTAAAGATGTTGTTGTCACCAATACGCACACCACCAGCATAGCCCGTGGAATTTTTGTCTAAGGAACCCGTGTTATTCAGGATGCTTCCGCCAGCAATTTCTAATTCGTTGGCAGAATCATTCAGATAAATTCCGCCTCCGTGGCCTTCGTCATCAGGGCTGGCAACACAGTCGCGAATGACAGCACCGTCGTTCATGATGACTTCAGAGACAGCAGCCCCGTATACACCGCCACCACTTCCGGCACCAGTATCAATGGCATAGCATCCTTGAATCATAGAGCCATCTTCCAGATTTAATGTGGCATTGGTCAGAGAAACGCCTCCTCCTGTACCAGTGCCAGTGCAGTCTTTAATCACGGCACCATCGTTCAAATTCAAAGTACCCCCTAAGTCAACATCAATGCCACCACCTGTTGAGGTGCCACCATTGCTTTCCAAAATGATGTTTTCTAGTGTCAGGGTATTACCATCAGCGACCCAGATATGCCTGTCGCTGCCGGTCATGGTAAGAGTGCGTACAGTATTATCGGACTTGATTTTGATCACAAAACCAGGGGTAGGGCCAACAGGTTCTTCAAAGTCCACCTGTGTAGCATAGTCGTAATCAGCTGTGACTGTGATAGTGTATGCTGTGCCGGGAGTACCATTATCAACAATTTCATCGATTGCGCCCTGCAAAGTAGCTTGCGGACTGGTTCCCCCTGGCACAGTGAATTGAAAGTCTGCATAAGCCGGAGCCGGAGCAAAAAACAAACCGAGTCCAAGCACCATAGTTAAAGGTATAAGTAGCGCTAGTGCTTTTGGGATTCTCTTAAGAGTTTTCAACATAATATCCTCCTATTCTTGTTCTTAAATGTTTCATGGGAACCCATTTCGACAATAGAACCACCTCCAAAATAGTTTTTTTTATAGAGTTGTCTTGTTCACCATGCGTCTTATAGTTCCCGGGATATTTTGCAAATATTCCACGGATTTTGACGAAGAGATAATTTTGTGGGAGAAATTTTATGATTCTTAGTTTTGGGACAGAAACGCTCTTTCATTATGGCCTTATGGTTATAGCAGGGTCTAAGAGATGGTTCTAAGAGATTGGCAGATGGGCAGATGGATGCAGATGGATGTCTTTTCCATTGTCTGTCGAACATGGTATACTATACTTGCTGATAGATTAAGAAAACTGTGGAGGGCGGATTTGTTCGTAAGAAAGGAAGCCTGCTATGGAAACTGAACTAAAGACTACAATCTTAAAGCTCCCGGTTGGGATCGATAATTTTGAGAAAATCCGTAGAAATGATTTTTATTATGTGGACAAAACCTCATTTATCAAGACGCTTCTGCATAGTTGGGGAGAAGTCAATCTGTTTACACGTCCGCGTCGATTTGGCAAAACCTTAAATATGAAGATGCTGCAAGCCTTTTTTGAAATCGGCAGGGACAATCAGGATCTTTTTGAGAATCTGAAGATTGGCAGGGAACGGGAGTTGTGCGATGAATACATGAACCGATACCCGGTGATTTTTCTGACACTGAAAAGCGTAGAAGGGGAAACCTATGAGGATGCGATGGAAAGGATGGCTATCCAGGTTTCTGAGGAGTGTATACGGCTTTCTTTTCTGGCCCAAAGTCAACAGATAACGCAAGCAGATCGCCGTGTTTTCGAGGCCTTAGAGGCACAAACCGCTGTACCACAGCAACTGACTAATAGCCTGCGAACTCTTTCCCGTATGCTTGAGGCTCATTATGGTCAGAAGGTTATTCTGCTGATGGACGAATATGATGTTCCTTTAGATAAATCCTTTCACAACGGTTACTATAACAAAATGATTTCTTTCATGCGCATATTCTTAGGCGAGGCCCTGAAAACCAACGACGCTCTGAAATTTGCGGTGATAACGGGATGCCTGCGTATTTCCAAAGAAAGCATCTTCACGGGTTTGAACAATCCCAGAACAAACAGCATCACAAACAAACTGCATAACGAACACTTTGGTTTCACGGACAGCGAAGTCAGAAAGGTGCTGGAAGATTACAATCTTTCCTCAAACTATGACGACCTGCGCGTGTGGTATAACGGCTACCGGTTTGGGGATGCGGATGTGTACTGTCCTTGGGATATTATCAATCATGTGAGTGAACTCCGGGAGGATCCAACTGTCCGGCCCAAATGCTATTGGAACAACACCAGCTCTAACAATATGGTTAAAAGATTTATTGATAAAGCCGACGACACAACAAGAAGTGAAATAGAGGATCTCATTGCGGGAAAATCTGTGGCAAAGGTCATAAAACAAACTCTAACTTATGGAGAACTTGACAGAAGCATAGACAACCTCTGGAGTGTACTGTTTCTCACCGGATACTTGACAAAAACCCAAGACCCTGTAGGTCTGCAATCCGAACCCATCAATCTGGTTATCCCCAATCTGGAAATCAGGGAAATCTTTATTGAAAAAATCAGAGATTTATTTACAGAGCACCTTCAAGACACCCAAACCCAAGAAGAGCTCCAAAGGCTTTACCGTGCTTTTCTTGATGCTGAGGACTTTTAGCTTAAAGCACTCAGCCGGGATCAACAATTTTGAGAAAATGCGCTGAAAATTCATTATTGAAATTGAGATTCTATACATTCATTTTCTTAATTAATATTCTCAATTGATAAATCCAGAGGTTTTTTGTTGGCATTTATCACAAAATATACTATAATTCTATATAAGTTGATTTTTGTCGACTTTAAGAGATCCCTGCTTCATCTAAGGTCTTTTCATGAGAGACCTTTAGCTGGATTTAGAATAAGTGAATACCCGAATTCGAAGGTCGAGTTTTAATGACGAAATGATTGAGGGAAGCGATGTTCAAAAAAATCACGGCAGGACTTATTGTTCTATCTCTTATTCTCTGTTGTATCTGGGTTTATGTTTGGAACAGCCATCACAGCACCGGCAGGGGCTTTTTTTCCTCGCCTTTGGCGATTCAGCCCTTTCGCGCGGCGCAGGATTTGAGTGGATTGTGGTCTTCCTATTCCTCCCTGCCTGATGCTTGGCATCAGGAGAAGCATAAACTTGAGTCCTCAGATATGAGAGATTCCTGGCCGAGGCATATCTTGCTGCCTTCTGATGAACGTTTTGAAGTGGCGGCTAAGGATTTTAAAATCCAAGGGGCATGGAGTGCTCAGCGTGTGGCTCTTACGGTCGGCGGTGTGTGGGGGCAGGCGGAGATTTACCTGAATGGCGTGGAGGAGCTTCATAAGATTGGAACGGTAAAAGGCGATGGAACGGCTCAGTCTCTGGTGGTGGAGCCGGCACGTTTTAATTTTGACGGAGATAACGTTCTCTTCATTCGCATGGGTCCTTCGTCCTGGCAAAACCAGCAGGTCTTTGGGGCTTGGCGTGGGGGAGGCGGGAGTATTACCGGGCCGCTGAAGTTGGAGGTTCAGCCGGAGGTGAGTTTCAGCTGGGAGACGATGAGTGTGGCTTATCTGGCGGATCTGGAAAAAATTGTTCTGGAAATGGATGTGGAGTGTCCGGACGGGGAGGCTCAGGATCTTTGGCGGATGACAGGGGAGTTCATGAGGGGCGACACGGTGGCGGCGCGGGGAGAGGCGCAGGTGCAGGCTGACCGGGGGTCCCGGCAGCGTGTGATCATGGAGATCCAAGCTCCGGAGATTGAGCTGTGGAGTTTGGAGGATCCTGTACTTTATAATTTGTGTGTGCGTGTGGGCCATGAGCAGGGGAGTGTGGACAGCCTGCTCATGCCTTTGGGATTTTCTCAGCCGGGGATGACTGAGGAGGGGTGTTGGACTCTGAATGGCGATGTGGTGACGGTGAAGGGGGTGAGCCTGTCCGCGGAGGAAGCGGCGGTTCTGCGGAGTGCCAATGAGGTGGATGCCTATTTAACGGATATGAAGGAGCAGGGTATCAATGTAATTTATTTTATGGACTCTGTGGATGAATATTGGCTGAGCGCGGCGGATCGTGTAGGGATTGGGGCTTGGTGCGAGCTGCCTGTGGGCTTAACAGCATCCAAGGATCTGCCGGAGGAGGGGGATGTCGCAGCTTTGCTGCGTATGGGGCAGAGGCATCCGTCTTTGCTGGCGTGGACGGTGCTTAAGGGTGGAGAGCCGGGGCGGGGAGAGAGGTGGGATTATCTTGAGATGGCGGCGGATTTGGCGGCGCCAAAGGCGGCTTATGAGATTGCTTACCGGGCCGAGGACGCAAGCCTGAGTGCGGGTTTGAGCTCAAGCCGAGGCTCAGGCCGGAGTTCAAGCCGAAGCTCAAGCCGAAACCTGAATACCGACTCGACGGGGACATCAGGCGCCGGGGTTCCTGAGGGTCATACTCTCGTGGCGTCGGAAAAAGGGTTGGAAGGGCTATGGGGTGAGATTGCGGCGGCTCCAATGGCCGAATCTCCGGTGTGGCCTTTCGAGATTATTCCGGCAGCGTTGTGCTTTGGGTTTCTATTGTTTTTAGAAGTGATGAATCTGCGTACCCGTGGACTACCTTACACTTATTTGATGACGGGGACTCGTTTGAAACGATGGGCGGATTCGGCCTGTTGGATGCGGTGGTTTACCTTTGTGGGAGGGATGGGGACTCTGGCAGGGTTTTGTGTCCATATTCTTTTACAGATTCCTATGGCGGCCAGTCCCTGGCTGGGGTATCCGTGGGATTTTCTGGCTCGTGTGCAGGGCATGCCACCGTATTTACTGTGGGTGACGCTGACGGTGTTTTTTATGGTGCTGCGGATTTTGCAGCTGGGGCTGGCGGCGCCGGGGTTTGCTCATACTCCTGATCCTTTGAAACTGGCGTGTTGGCTGGAACAAAAATGTGGCTGGAGATGGATCGCGGCTTTGGGATGGGTTTTTGTCTGCTTCGGCGGACCGTTGTGGCTGGCGATGGTTTTGTACATAGGGCTGCCGCTGGTGTGGCTGCCTATGCGGATGAAGGTTTATCGCAGGATTGATGCGGATATGAGGTTCTTATGGATTCTGCCTGGGGGTGTGGCGGCGGTGCTGCTGGTACTTGGGGTTTGGTATGGGAAAGAGGTGCTGTATGTGTGGAGGATATTGAGTTAGATTTGCCGGAGGGTATGAAGTTGCCGGAGGGTATCAGGGGTGTTTCTGAGGCTTTGCCCCAGCCTTTTTGTGATTTCTTTTTGCATAGAGTGCTAAGAGTTTATCTTTAAATGCATAGAGAAGGAAGCTCCCAACGCCGGCAAAAACGATCACACCTATAATCAGAGCATAGTTTCTGTCGAAGATATGGGTGCCGAGGTATGTGGCTATCAGCATGCCGGGCAGCCGGCCGATGAAGGAGATCAGGAAGAATTTGGAGGCTTTCATGTCTGAGAGTCCTACAAAATATGCAAAGAACTCTTTTGGGGTTGGCAGCATGAACAGAATCAAAAGCATAAAAGCGGATATGTCTCGTGCGAGCAATTTTTCCATCTTCGTGAGAATTTTCTCGCTGACAAATAATGTGACAACCCGTTTGCCTAAGAGTCTGGACATATAGAAAGCGATGGCTGTGCCGAGAGAAACGCCAATCAGACCTGTGAGCATGCCTATGGGTGTTCCATAAATCATACCCCCCATAAATTGAACCATTCCGGCGGGAATGAAGGCGATCACGGCATGAAATATGTGCAGAAAAGTTATGATCAGGATGCCGAAATTACCATAGGATTGGAGCATGTCTCGCAAATTTTCGGCTGTGGTGACCCAGTCTTCGCTTGTGATATCGCCAAAAACGGCTGTGTATTGGACAGCGAGCCAAATTAAAAATCCTATAAAAAGAAGGAGCAGGATGACAATGAGAAAATCTCTTGGAGTAAGCCGGTGTTTGAGCTTCAAGCTTTGATCCTCCTGGGGGGTGGTTGAAAAGGGAGATCCTTCGGGGCCCTGTTATTTTTGGGATAGTATATGCGGTATGAGTTGTATGATATCACTAAGTAAGCCTTATGTCACGGTCTTGGCGAAATGTGGGGGAATATTACAATATGCGGCTTGCACCATTCAGCATTCGAAAAAATATACTATTTTCAGGAGAAATCATAGGGAGTTCGATAAGTTTTTTAAATAGTTAGCATCAAGAGATCTTAAGAGAATAAGGGGAAATAAGGGGAAAATACTGCTTGACAAATCCCCAGTGAACAAGTAGGATATAAAGAGTCCTAAGAAATTCCTAGTGAACAAGTAGGATATAAAGAGTTCCGGGAAATTCCTAGTGAATAAGTAGGATATAGAATTGGCAGGATATACAATAGGAGTTGAAGATTTTTGAAGTTTACAACGCGAGGGAGATATAGTGTACAAATCATGGTGGATCTTTCGCAGCATATGTCCGAAGGGCCGGTTTCTTTGAAGAGCATTGCTGAGCGCCATGATTTATCGGAGAGATATTTGGAACAGCTGATCACTGAATTGCGCAAGGCGGATTTGGTGAGAAGTGTGCGTGGGGCTCAGGGGGGGTATATTTTACAAAGGGAACCGGATCAAATTGCGGTGGGGGAAATCCTCCGCTCGGTTGCGGCGTCTATCGCTCCTGTGGACTGTGAGCATCAAACGGAGACTTTGTCCTGCAGCTGCGACCCTGATGAGCAGTGTTTGACGAGGGATCTGTGGATTCGGGTGCGGGATTCGGTGAATGAATTGGTTGACTCGATCTATTTGTCGGATTTGATATAAAAGAGAGGAATGGGGGTAAGGAATATGACGATGCGTAAAGTTTATTTAGATAACAGCGCAACGACTCCGGTGGATCCCCAAGTCGCGGAAGCGATGATGGCGGTCTTGACGGGGGTGTATGGAAATCCATCCAGTGTTCATGAAGATGGCCGCCAAGCTCGGATGGCTATGGAAAAAGCCAGGTGGTCCTTGGCTGGCCTGATTGGGGCGACTCCGGAAGAGATTGTTTTTACCAGCGGGGGGACGGAGGCCAACAACCTGGCGCTGCAAGGGGCCGCCAAAGCCCGGGTGAAGAAGGGCCGTCATCTGATTACCACAGCAATAGAGCATCATGCTGTTCTGGATGTTATGGAGTGCATGGAGAAAAACGGATATGACTTGACGGTTTTGCCGGTGAATGAAGAGGGAATTGTGGCGGTGGAAGATGTCCGCGGGGCGATCCGTCCGGATACGACGCTGATTAGTGTGATGCACGCTAACAATGAGGTGGGAAGTATACAGCCCATCGAAGCTATTGGGGAGCTGGCCCGGGAGAGGGGGATCCTCTTTCATGTGGATGCTGTGCAGAGTTTGGGGAAATTGCCGATTTCGGTGATAAATATGAATATCGACATGCTCAGTGTTTCCGGGCACAAGATTTATGGCCCAAAGGGTGTGGGGGCGTTGTATCTGCGCAAAGGGGTGCGGGTGGTACCAATGATGTTTGGCGGTGGTCAAGAGCGCAAGGTGCGTCCGGGAACGGAGAATATGCTGGGGATTGTTGGTTTTGGCGAGGCCTGCCGCTTAGCCGGAGAGGGTCTTCAGGAGTTTGCGGCGCTGGCGGTTTTGCGTGACCGGCTCTTGGACGGGATTCTTGCGCGTATTCCGGATGTCAAGGTTAATGGGCCTCGGAGGGGGAGCCGCTTACCTAATAATGTCAATGTGAGTATCAGGTTTGTCGAGGGGGAGTCATTGCTGCTGAGCTTAGATATGCAGGGGATTGCGGCTTCCAGCGGGTCAGCGTGCACGTCGGGATCCCTGGATCCGTCTCATGTGCTTCTGGCTATGGGGCTGACTCATGAAATTGCGCATGGTTCCCTGCGGTTCACACTGGGGAAACAGACGACTCAGGAAGATGTGGACTATGTGTTGGAGAAGCTGCCGCCTATTGTGGAACGCTTACGAGCGATGTCGCCTTTGTTTTCTGAAACAGTCTAGAGGAGGATTTGTCCAATGTATTCGGAAAAAGTCATTGACCATTTTAATAACCCGCGCAATGTGGGCGAAATCCCTGATGCAGATGGTATAGGCCAGGTGGGAAATGCTAAATGTGGGGATATCATGAAAATATCCCTTTCAGTGGAAAATAATATCATTAAAGATATTAAATTCAAAACATTTGGATGTGGAGCTGCTGTGGCCACAAGCAGCATGGTTACGGAGATGGTGAAGGGAAAAACGGTGGAGGAGGCTATGGCTGTGAGCAACCGGGCCGTGGCGGAAGCCCTGGGGGGGCTTCCGGGGGAGAAACTGCACTGTTCGAACTTGGCAGCTGATGCCGTCCATGCGGCCTTGGATGATTATGTAGAAAAACAAGGGACCATGGCAAAAAAAGGAATTGCGTTTGACGGCCAAACGTGAGAAAATCCTTAGGGAAGGTTCTATCATGAGACAACGCAACCCCATAGCAGTGGCTCTTAGTGGCGGTGTGGACAGTGCAGTTGCGGCGGCTTTGCTGTTGGAGAAGAAGTGTGAGATTTTTGGGGTGACAATGCTTCTCCAGGGCCCGGATTCTGCAGGTTCAGAGGCTGCGAGGATGTCCGATGTTGAGAGGGTTTCGCGTCAAGTGGCAGCGCGTTTGGGAATTGACCATTATGTTGTCGATTTGCGTCGGGAGTTTGCGGCAGAGGTCATTGGTAGTTTTGTGCAGTCCTACCAGCGCGGCGAAACGCCTAATCCCTGCATAAGATGTAATGCCGGCATCAAGTTTGGGAGGTTGCTGGAGGCGGCCAAAAAGTTGGGCGCGGATACTTTTGCCACAGGACACTATGCTCAAGCAACCAAGGTCGACGCAGTCACCTTTAAGGTCGACGCAGTCATCGACACGGCCGCCTCTGATGGGAATGCGTTGCGGTACACGCTGCGGCGGGGCGTCGACACAGGCAAGGATCAAAGCTATATGCTGTATGCGTTGTCTCAGGAACAGCTGCGCCGGATCTGGTTTCCTTTAGGGGGATTGACCAAGGCTCAGGTTCGAGCTGAAGCCTGCCGTTTGGGGGTTTCAGATGTAGTTGAGCAAAAGGAGAGCCAGGATGTCTGCTTTATAGACGGAGAGTACGCTGAGTTTGTGGCTCGGTACGGAGGTGCTGGGAAGCCGGGGTCTTTCGTGGATAAGCAGGGCCGTGTGCTGGGGTCTCATCCGGGGATTGCGCATTTTACTGTGGGCCAGCGCAAGGGGTTGGGGATTGCCCTCGGCCATCGGGCTTATGTGATTGGGATCGACCCTGTTCGTCATGAAGTTATTTTGGGAGATGAAAAAGATGCCTGGGTGAAGGAATTGTGGGCTGATAGGGTGAATTGGAATTTAGGGGAGAATTTCAGCGATTTTCCTCAAGGGATGCGCCTTCAGGCACAAATTCGCTATCATGCTCAGGCGGCGGATGCGTGTGTTTATCATGAATCGGATAAGGTGCGTGTCGTTTTTGATACGGCGCAAAAGGCTGTGGCGCCTGGGCAGGCTGTGGTTTTTTACTGCGGAGATGTTCTTGCGGGCGGAGGCCGGATTGTTTCGGATTTCCGGGGGATTCGTCAGGATTTGCTTGAGAAGGTCTGATTCATGTATGCTGTTACCAAAGTGCATAAGGTTTCTGGAAATTGGGAATAATATCCTTTGAGAATATCTATGGATACCTTGTTTGTGAATACTTATGGGAGTACTTTGTTAATACTTAGGAGAGTACGAGTACTTATGGAAACAGGCTATACTGCACGCACGAGAAGGGAGGTAAAAAACGTTGATTTGTCCAGTATGCGGGGGCCGGGGAATCGGCAAGGTTGGGGTAGATCAATACTACTGCTGGGATTGTTGTATTGAATTTAACAGCCATACCGATAAGGTTTTGATCTATGATTTAGAAGAGGATGGATCCCTGGTGGCCTGGGAGGATTTTCATGTGGATCACAAAGAGATTTGTCCGTGTTCTGTAGGTCAGTTGACATAACCGACGGGGCTGACGTAGTCGACGGGGCTGGCATAGCCAATTGGGTTGATTATTAATGGGTTGATTATTAATATGATTACAAAAAATAAAATGAAGCGCGAGGACCGGCTTGGGTGTTGAAAAGGGCCGGTCTAGCCTTATGCGACGGTCAGGGGTTGAGATTTGCGAGGGAGGCAAGATTCGAATTTTGAGATTCGAAATTCACTAATCTAACAGGGATGAACATATACATACTTTACGGGGGAGGCATTGCGAGTCATGTATACGGGAAATCAATTGAGAGAGATGTTCTTGGAATTTTTTCAGGACAAGGGGCATACCCTTGTTCCCGGCGCGTCACTTATTCCGAAGGATGATCCTTCGCTGCTGTTGACGGTGGCGGGGATGGTTCCTTTTAAACCTTATTTTTTGGGGCGGACGGAGCCGCCTTATTCTCGGGCGGCGACATGTCAGAAATGTGTGCGGACGCCTGACTTGGAGGAGGTGGGAAAAACGGCTCGCCATGCGACGTCTTTTGAGATGTTGGGCAATTTTTCTTTTGGCGATTATTTTAAAGAGGATGCAATTAAATGGGCGTGGGAATATGTGACAGAGGTTTTGGGGATTTCTGTGCAACGGTTGTGGGTAACGATTCATCCGGAGGACCGGGAGGCGCGAGAGTTCTGGCTGCGGGCAGGGGTGCAGGAGGATCGCGTGGTGGAGGATGAGACGAATTTTTGGGCGGCGGGTCCTGTGGGGCCTTGTGGGCCGTGTTCGGAAATCTATGTGGATTTGGGTGTGGAGAGGGGCTGTGGGCGCGAGGGGTGCGCTGTGGGCTGCGATTGTGATCGTTTCCTGGAAATCTGGAATCTTGTGTTTATGCAGTATTCCCGGGATGAGGAAGGGGCTTTGACGCCTTTGCCTAAGAGAAATATTGATACGGGGATGGGGTTGGATCGCATTGCTGTGGTGATGCAGGATGTGGATACGATTTTTGATACGGATTTGTTTCGGCCGTTGATTGATAAGGTCTCGGCGATTTCCGGTATTCCGTATATAAGGGAGGGTGAGACGGATTTTTCTGAATTATCGCCTGAGAGGAATCGTCTGGCTATGAAGGTGGTGGCGGATCATTGTCGTTGTGTGGTGTCTATGCTGAGCGACGGGATTCGGCCCAGCAGCGATGGACGGGGGTATGTGCTGCGCCGTATTTTGCGCCGGGCTGTGCGATATGCGCGTTTGCTGGGGATTGAACGGCCTTTCTTGGAGGATATGTATGCGGTGGTGCTTGAGCATTATGGGCAATGGTATCCTCAACTTGAATCGAATCGGGTTTTTATTCTCAATCATTTGAGGTTGGAGGAAAAGAATTTTCAGGCGACGCTGGAACAGGGTATTCTTTTGCTGCAGGAGCGAGTTGGGCGGCTTAGGGCGGAAGGATGCGCGTGTTTTGACGGGCAGGAGGCTTTTCGTATTTATGAGACTTATGGATTTCCTATTGAGCTGACGGCTGAGATTCTGGCGGAGCAGGGCCTTGATGTGGATATGGCGGCTTATGAGGATGCGGTGGAGAAGCACCGGGTTTTGGCCCAGGAGGCGTCGCGTCAGGGGCAGGGTGAGGGTGCGGAGGACTATGCCGGTGAGGCTCTGGTGAATCGCGCCCGGGAGCTGGGGCCGACGCCTTTTGTGGGATATGATTCTCTGTGTCACAAGGTAATGGTGAAGGCGCTTTTTCTTAAGGGTGAAGATGGGTGTGGCATCAGGTCAACCGGTGACGTCAGGTTACCCGGTGACGTCAGGTTACCCGGTGACGTCAGGTTACCCTGTGATGTCAGGTTAACTTCTTTTGCGGGGGAGGGGGATGTGGCGCTGTGTGTGTTGTCGGAAACGCCTTTTTACGTGGAGAGTGGGGGGCAGGTTTCTGACCGGGGGGTGATGGTGGCCGGTGGGGCTGATGCTGTTCTGCTGGATCTCAAGAAGTTGGACAATGGGGCTGTGGTCCATCGGATTGAGGTGAAGCAGGGGGTGTTGAAAACCGGGGATACTGTGGATGTGTTTGTGGATAGGGATGTTCGCCAGGCGGTAACCCGGCATCATAGCGCGACGCATTTGCTCCATGGGGCTTTGCGGCATGTTTTAGGGAAGCATGTTCAGCAAGCGGGATCTGCTGTCATGCCGGATAGGCTGCGTTTTGATTTTACACACTTTGCGGCGGTGTCGGCACAGGAGCTGCAGAGGGTGGAGGATTGGGCCAACGCTCAGGTTCTGGCGGATCATGAGGTGACGGTGGAGGAAACGAGCTTGGCGGCGGCGAATGAACGGGGCGCTGTGGCTTTGTTTGGGGAGAAATACGGCGATAGGGTACGTATGGTGGCTATGGGACCGAGTACTGAGTTGTGCGGGGGGACCCATGTGCGCCGGACGGGGGAGATTGGCCTGATTAAGATTGTTTCGGAGGGGGGCATTGGCGCGGGACTGCGCCGGGTGGAAGCTTTGGCGGGGCAGGAGTGTCTGGCTTATGTGCGTCTGCTGGAAACCCAGGTCAGGGAGGTGGCGGATGTGTTGAAAACGTCTGCTGCTGATGTGGTCACACGAGCGGAGCAGGCTATGGTTCAGCTGAAGGATCAGGAACGCAAGCTTCAGCATTTGGCTGGTGCTGTGTCGAAGCATCAGATGGATAAATTGGTGGAAAGGGTGCGTGATGTGGATGGTGTGCCGGTGCTGGCGGCTAAGGTTCAGGCGGGGGATATGGATGCCTTGCGGCGCAACGCGGATTTTGTGCGGGACAGACTGAAGGAAGGGGTGGTGGTGCTGGGTGCGGTTGCTGAGGATAAGGTGAATTTGGTGGCTGCGGTGAAGCCCTCAGGTTTAAAGAGCTTGCATGCAGGGAAGATTATTAAAGAGGTGGCTGTGATCACGGGGGGCAATGGCGGCGGGAAACCGGATATCGCCCAAGCTGGGGGAAAGGATCCGGCCCGGCTGGGGGAGGCGTTGGATAGGGTGGATGATATTGTGCGTGGATTTTTGCGGGGATAGGATGAGAATAGGCAGAATAGGCCGGAGGGTTCCAAGTTTTTGCAAGAAGTCATGTTGTCCGGAGCTCTTTGAGATGGTAAAATAGAAGGAGGAAAATCGGGCAGCTGGCAGCGGCGGGGCAGGTCACTGGTGTTTTGCTGAGTGATAGGTGACAATTTGGGAAACGAGTGCTGCCTGGCGGGAAATTGGGAAACTAGATGGCAGGAAATTACATGATTAGGAAGGGAGGGATGGAGCTTGGATAGTAAAATGGATGAGACAATGATGTTTCACACGAATAATGAGGGGGGTTCTGCGCGTGAGATTTTACAAGAAATTCACGCGGCGCTGCTGGATAAGGGGTATGATCCAATCAATCAATTGGTTGGCTATCTGATGTCGGGCGATCCCGTCTATATTACAAGCCATGCTCAGGCGCGGACGAAGATTCGAAAGATTGAAAGGTATGAATTGCTGGAGGAACTCGTTCGTCATTATTTGAGTTCTTTGGAGCGGGAAATAGGCGAGGGGTGATATCAAGTGATGGTTGTGTCACCCACAGGTGATTGTGTCGATCGCAGGGGAGTGTGTCGATCGCAGGGGAGTGTGTCAACGACTGTAGGTGAGTGTGTCGACCTGTAGTACCTTATGGACACAAAGCGTCCATAAAAAACAAGAAAATCCCTGACCACTAACCACTGATCACTGACCACTTGCGGGCGCAGCCCGCGTTAGGTGAAGGGCCAAGCGGATCGGGGGATCCGCTGGTTTTTGTGTGCTTAGGGGCTGAGTGTACATACATAAGGAGCCGGCATGAAGCGGGTGAAACTGGGAACTCAGGGGCCGTGGGTTTCGGAGATTTGTTTTGGCAGCTTGGCTGTTTCGCCTTTGCAGGGGCGGGTAAGCTGGGCTGAGGGGCAGGATGTTTTTCGCTATGGGTGTGAACTGGGTATTGACTGGGTGGACACGGCGGAAATCTATGAGAATTATGGGCAGTTGGCTCCGGTGCTGGCGGAGTTTCCTCATGTCAAGGTGGTGAGCAAGTCTTACGCGGTGACCGCTGAGGAAATGGACAGGAGCTTGGTTCGGGCCCGCCAGGGGCTGGGGCGGGATGTTATTGATATTTTTCTGCTGCATGAGCAGGAGGGGATGTTGACGCTGCGGGGTCATGAAGGGGCTTGGCAGAGGTTGTGCCGGGCTCAGGAGGCTCAAGAGGTGGGGTGGATTGGGATTTCCACTCATACGGTGGCGGGGGTGAGGGAAGGGTGTTTGTTTCCGGGGATGCAGATTATTCAGCCGATCTTGAATTTTGCGGGGCTTGGCATTGTCGGAGGGACGCTGGAGGATATGACGGCGGCGATTCGCCTGGCTCATGAGGTGGGGATCGGGCTGTATGCCATGAAGGTTTTTGGCGGCGGGCATCTGGGAGGTGCGCCCCGGGAGGCTTTGGATTTTGTGCGGGGGATGACTGAGGTGCCGGCTATGGCTTTGGGGATGTCTTCCCGGGCCGAGGTGGAGCATAACATACGCTATGTGTCGGATCTGCCTTTGGGGGATCATATATTGGATAAAATTGGGAAACATGAGCGCCGGCTGCATATTGCGGAGTGGTGCGATGGCTGCGGACGGTGTGTGGGTTTTTGTCCGTCCAAGGCTTTGTCTGTGGGGGGGTCTGGGTGTCAAGAGCAAGGGCAAGAAAATCCGCGTGGATCGGAGCGGAAGCAGGTGCGGGTGCGGGTTGACAGCTGTCTGTGTGTGCTTTGTGGGTATTGTGGGCGTGCCTGCCCTCATTTTTGTTTAAAAATTGTGTGAAGCTTCAGCCGGTATAGGCGGATTCCTGCATGATCCTGGTCCATGTTGCCTGGTTGATGATGCCTGTCATGGGCAGTCCGAACAGATTTTGAAAAGTATAAACTGCGTCTCTGGTGATGCTGCCAAAAATACCGTCTTCAACAAGAATCCACAACCGGCCCGGGTAGGAGGGTGCAAGCTTGTTTAAGGCCCGCTGCACACTCAGGACGTTCTGGCCGCTTGATCCTACGCTTAGAGTGACACTGGGGAAAGGCGGTGCGGATCTGCCGGCCTGAGCGGATTCCTGCATGAGTCTGATCCATGTTGCCTGGGTGACGATGCCTGTTATGGGCAGTCCAAACAGATTTTGAAAAGTATAAACTGCGTCTCTGGTGATGCTGCCAAAAATACCGTCTTCAACAAGAATCCATAGCCGGCCCGGATGATGGGGCGCCAGCTTATTCAGGGCCTGCTGCACACTCAGGACGTTCTGACCGCGTGACCCCGCGCTCAAATCGGCGCCGGGGAACGGTGGTGTCGCCGGTGTGGAGCCCGGTGTGGAGCCCGGGGTTTTGTAGGCTTCCTCCATCAGTTTTCCCCATGTGTTGACACCGACAATACCGTCCACTGTCAAGCCAAACATCCTTTGAAAGGCTAAAACAGCGTCTCGCGTTCTGTTCCCGAAAATGCCGTCTTCCGTGATCTTCCAGAGTCCTGGTGTTGTGCCGGCCAATTTGTTTATAGCTCCCTGCACATACCGGACGTTTTGTCCTGCTGAACCGACTTTCAGAGAAACGCCGGGAAATGGCGGCATATCCGCCTCTGTCGGGTCGAGCTTGTGTCCGCCAATAGTGATATACTTTACACTATTTTCCTGGCCGGGGACACTGGGATCCATTTCCACCTTCAGCAGAGAAGTGCTTGTATCGAAAATCATAACGCCCGAATAAATAACCGTTATATATCCGTCAGCGCGCACGGACGCGTTGTATGTGCTGCAGCGCGGCCCTGGCGCGAACGGATCTTCTGTGTGCCATTTGTCGGGGGCCTCCAGTTCTACTTCAGGGGCGTTCCCAAATTCATCCGTACTCAATTCATGAAGAACTTGGTTATGTTCATCTGATAGGGTGACCGAAGCGCCGCAAATGGCAACGGTTCCATTGTTTGTAACAGTTTGAATTCTTAGAAAGCCTTTGCCCATCTCGTCATCTCCTCCGGAAATCTTTTATTATCAACATATTATGGTGAGGGGTTGATTCTGGTGCAAGGCAAATCATTTTGTTTGCCTTGACAGAGTAACAGTGTTATGTTACTATAGAGGAGGATGACTAAAGGAAGATGACTAGAAAAGATGATCTGAAAGGAGGATTATTATGGAGGACCTGATCTCGAAAAAAGAACTGTTGGAACTCACGGGGATTTCATATGGCGCTCTTTACCGGTACAAGCGCAAAGCCTTGATTCCAGACGAATGGTTTATCCGCAAATCGACCTTTACCGGTCAGGAAACTTTTTTTCCACGAGAGTTGATTTTGCGGCGGATTGAACAGATTCAGCAGCTGAAGGAGGAAGTTTCCCTGGACGATATGCATGACATGTTGTCCGGTGATATTCCGGAAACCCTGACGCTGACCCATCAGGAGTTCATGCCTCACATTTCTGTACCGCTGGCGATTGCGTCGAAGCAATACGTTGCGGAAAATGTCCTGGGCTTCAAGGAGCTCTTAGCTCTGATCACAGCCGACGCGGCTATGAAAAGCGGCAAAACAGCTTTGGCTGAATGCGAACAAATTCTGCAGACTTTATTGAGCGTTCGCACGCCCAATCCGGGAGACAGGCTGCTCGGATACCGCAGTAGTGGCGTTTTTTTCTGTATGGTAGCGGCTGGCGAGGTTTGGATCGGGGCGGATGTTCTTAAGGTTATTGAGATTGATCTGGCGGAACGGATCAGCGCTCTGAAAGTATTCGTACGGGATAAGAAAGGTGACGAAGATTCAGTTGACACGATTGGCATTGTTGAGAATAACAGCATCGATCAAAATATCAATACCAAAAAAGGAGGAGATCATTCATGAAAGATTTGAAAGCTAACGGGATTGTCACATGTGGAGGAGGGACATACGGCTCTGTCAATATGGAGGGGATTGTCAACGTCATGGATGCTGTTACGTGTGATACGTTCACTCTGCAAGGCGTCGGAAAAATCAAAGGTGACGTGCAGGCAGGCTCGATAAAAATAGCCGGCACCTGCAAAATCGAAGGCGGCTTAAAGGCCGAAAAGATTGACGCTTATGGCTTGTTGAGCCTGACGGGCAGTCTGGCGGGTGACCAGGTGGAAATCGACGGCGCGCTGGATGTGGCCGGAGAAATCAACGCCGACAGGTTCTCTCTGTTGATGGCCCATGGGTCAGAAGCACGCGAGATTTTAGGCCAGTCCTGTTCGGTGAAAAAAGGGAAGGGCTCTGTCTGGGCCAGTATCTTGAAAGCCCGCAGACATGAGTTTGTGTGTCAGAACATTGAGTGTGATGACATTTATCTTGAGCATTGTTCCGTCCAACGGGTCAACGGACAACGTGTCGCCATCGGCCCCAAATGCAAGATTGGCAGCTTGGAGTACACGGAATCTTACACCGCGCATGACTCAGCCAAAGTGGAAACCATCAGAAAAAGGGGTGAACAAGCATGACCAACAATACGAACGATACCATGAAATTAAACGACATTCGGATTATTGGCGAATCTAATATAGGGGAGGGGCCCTTTGGCCTGGTCAGGATCCTGGGCGAAGCTAACGCGCAAGACGACCTGGTCTGCCGGGAGCTCAGAGTCACAGGTGAGGTGAAAGCCGGAAAGAATCTCACCTGCCAAAACGCCAGAATTGTGGGTGAAGTGGAAATCAGGGGGGGATGCACCATACAAACCGCCACAATAATTGGAGAGATGGAAGTCGGCGGGAACTGCATGGCTCAGAACGCTTCCGTCATCGGGGAAGTCAAAGTTGCCGGCGACTGGCAAAGCAGCATGGCTGATGTGCGAGGAAGGCTCTCTGTCAAGGGTCAATGCGCCTCTGAAACAATAACGGTTCAAGGGTCCCTCAATGTTGAAGGGCTGCTGAATTTTGATCTGGCGGAGATTATTTCTAACCATCCAAGCAGGATTCAGGAATTGGGCGGTCGGCGAATCGTTGTCAGGAAGCCCAAGATGGACTGGAAAAGGCTCTGGATTATTCCGCCCAACCCTTTCCGCATAGTTATCTTAGAGGCTCAAAGCATTGAAGCGGATGATATTGACATTGATTATACGACTGCCGCTGTTGTCCGCGGCAGCCGGGTCAGAATTGGAGAAAACTGCCGTATTGGCAAGGTCGAGTACAGTGAAAGCCTGATCGTGGAAAACGGTGCGGATATCGGGGAGAGAGAGAAGACAGTTGATGGATATTCATCCCATCAAACGAATTGTCATCGTCATAAATAATCGGGTAATTAGGTCTGCTAGATATTTTCAAGAAAAAATTCATAAGGCTTCAACCCTCCTCAACATTTGTCAGGTAAGCTTCACTTCAGGATCACTTCTTAAATCTTGTCGTGCTGCAATCAGCGCCTGCAAACTCTTAACAGTCTTCATATTTTCTCTCCTTATCCTGAACTGTTCATGAAACTTTACCACTTAATCTTGATCAATAGACCACCAGAATAACAACTTTAAACAAGCTGAAGTAAATGCTAGAATTAAACCAGCGTCTTGAAAGCTATTCATTTAAAACCATGATACCATAAGAGCTTGCAGAATTCTATTCTTTTTTGGATACCTTAATCCCTATTGACAACAGACTGTGATATCCCTTAGAATTTCAGTAATAGCAGTAAAGCGTCGGAGGCAAAATGAGCAAGGTAAACCGCAATTTCAAGGCAGGTGTCTTTACGCACTTGTTTGGAGAACCCGAGAAAGAACTCGAACTGTACAACGCATTTTCTTCAGTACAGTTTCCACCGGATACACCCGTGGTAGACCTGACGCTCGCCGATGCCCTGTATATGGATAGGGTCAACGACCTTTCCTTTAGCATCGGAAATAAG
>WRII01000024.1 GCA_009782825.1 Peptococcaceae bacterium | reverse complement strand
TTCCCCAGACGGCATCTACGCGCGTGTTCGCTCCGGTGACGCGTTTGATACTGTTAGCCTGACGCCGACCCCGGCGCTGCACGATGTGCTCGATCATGTCATTAACGTGTTTCGCGATAACCCCGCCAATTACAGGATCATTGTGGAGGGGCATACCGACAATAGCCCTCCTAAAAATCCCGAAAAAAACAATGACATGATATCCCTCGAACGCGCGGAGAATGTGATGAACATCCTGACCATAGCTAAAGGATATTTCATTGGCAGTGGTGCAATAGAGAGCGGGAACAAAATTGTCTTGCAGCAGCGTCTCAAGCAAGCCAGTATGCGTTGGAATGTTTCGAGTGCACAGCCCATGCTAACGCTCAAAACCAAGTGCGAGAGCAATCTATGGGAAAAGGATGCTGTTATTCCGTTCACAAGTAAGCATGTAGGTCAGGATTTTTTAGAATACCTATAATTTATAACTACACCCTTGCAAATTATTCACCACATGATTCACCACATTATTCTCCCTGCTCCATGGCGAAATATTCTTCCAGAGTCAGTTCCTGAGCATGTAGTGTTTTGGCCGTGTCTGTGCCCACATAACGATAGTGCCAGGGTTCGTAGGCATACCCTGTGACAGATACTTTATCTGACGGATAGCGCAGAACAAATCCATACTCATGGGCGTGCTGTTGGAACCAGGCAAATTGAGGGGTGTTTTCGAACCGGACGGAAGCTAAACTCCCACTGACATTTGTGGGTATGGTGACATCGATGGCCAATCCACTATGGTGTTCGCTGTATCCGGGGCGTGCGGAGTAGAGATCCGCTTGGCTTGTACCCTGCCGGGCCACAGCGTTGGTATAAAGACCCTGCTGCTCTCTATAACTGCGGTAAGCTGACCGCAGCCGAAAGAAGACGCCGTGTTCCGCCGCGGCTTGCGTCATTTTCTGATAAGCCTCTGCAGCTTCTGCGCGCAGCAGGAATCCGCTGCCCACATTTTTGAGATCCTTGGGGACATACCCGTCGGGAAATTGATTATATTTGTTGCAGAGGACTAAAATATCTTCGGGCTGAACAATGACAGAAACATCTGTATAGAAAGGCTTGTCCAAATTGGCATTGACATAAATGATGACTTTCTCCATATTTAAATCAGGATTCTTCTTGACATAGTCGGCGTATCTAAAGAGGTGGTCGGCATGGAAATAGGGAGTGTTTTTTTTGTCATTTAAAGCTTGCAGGCGGGAAGACTCAACAAGGACAGCCAGGTTCATGTTGATTTCATCAATTTCTTGTGAGAGCTGACCGGCTGAAATAATTTCAAAAAAGGACGGCGGAACGTAGACATTGTCGCCTTCCAGAATGGACGGGTATTCCAAGGTGAGTGTTTTGCCATCCAGGGAGATCTGCGTCGTTCCCAAAGAATGGTGTAATTCATGATCTTTTGTTACAGCCCAAAGGGTTTTGGATGAAGAAGAGGCGGAAGGAGATGGCGCCAGAACGGCGACCCCTAATTGCTCCAGAAGAGGCAAGGCGGATACATAGATCTGACCCTCTTCATAGTGGGCAGAACATGTCTGGCTGACATCTGAGCCGTTCAGCATGACTGTCAGTTTGGGGGAAGGGTCAAGGGGGGAGTCTTCTCCCGTGAATCCGGAAACGCCGGGCATCTCATTTCCATAGGTGTTCCAGCCCCATGAAACCCCTATTCCACCGATGGAACAGATAAGTAACACCAAGAATATATTCCGGGCTTTTGTTTTTGCCTTTGCTTTTGTTTTTGCCTTTGTTTTTGCCTTTGCCATAATATCTATGCGCTCCTTTCGGCTCTGAGGATGCCAAGATGCCAACAGCTCTTAAGGGACTGTAAGGGGCTGTAAGGGAATAACACACCTCACACAAGAGCCTGTATCAATAGTTCGCTGTAAGCTGTCTAAAAACCTTCATGGCCGGGAAATCTTCAGAGGTTCATGTTCTTCAGAGGTTCATGTTTCTCTATAATTAGTATACCCACGAGAATTCAGATCTAACGCCATAAGGGACAGTTCCTTACAGCCCCTAAAGGACAGTTCCTTACGGATTACACCAAATACTTGCTCTCAAATTCTTCCCGTGTTCCCGGAATGAGTAAAGTCCCGTCAAGGATTTTCTCCTTCATTTTTTCCACGTTTCCCCAGATGTCATCAGTGATATCTGTTGGGCCGGGTGGTTTAAGAAAATCTATCCCTTTCTCCCTGAAACCATAGGCCATTTTCTGACCGAATGTCAAGGTGTTGTCTTTGTACGCGCCCAAAAGCATTACCACAATCGTATCATAGTGCTTAACCATTGTGGCCAGCACTTCCGTGCCTGAGGAGTGTGAGGCGACGTCAAAGGCAATCATTTTTTTGTTTTCCTTACGGGCCGCGTCAGCAATGATTTGGCCGCTTTGCGGGTCTACAGCATTAAAGATACTCTGAACGCCATCCTGATACATATCTGAGGCCAGAGATTTGATGCGGTTGCTGTCATAGGCGGCGCCTGGCAAGCCCCACTTAATTTCGCAGTTGAGATCCACAGACAGCGCTCCCACATAAAACCCATAATAGGTTCTCATGGTAGCTTCATCCTTGCCGCCCATGAAACCCAGACAATTTATGGGACTCTTTTTGACGGCCAGGTAGCCGGCCAGATAGCTGGCTTCTTCGCTGCGGAAACCGGCTTCGAAGATGTTGGGAGGGGGTGTGGTTTCTCCTTCTTGGAGCAGGGTTCCTTCTATCAAGATGAATTTGATGTGGGGATAGACTTGAGCTTTTACTGCCAGATTATCAGCCATATCCTGACCGTAGCAAATCACCAGATGATACTCTTTACAAGCTTTGTCAATGGCAGTGTCAACGTCTTTTTCTGTATCCTTGGTGATGGCAACATGCCCAATGCTAAGTCCATGCTTTTTCTCTGCGTCTTCCATACCCGCCCAGATGTTTTCGTATATGGGATCCTCCAAGGCCTCCGGGCCTGTAATGAGGCAAACATCTTTGGTCGGGTTTGTAAGGACGGGTGTGATGGTTCCCGCAAACACAAATTTCCATACATAAAACCCGGCGCCTCCCAAACCTAGGATCATGAGGATACTCAGCACCACCAGCACTTTCTTTTTTTTCGATTTTTTCGGCTGGCCCGGGGATCTTTCGTAAAGACTCAGAGACGAATAGCTGAGGTCTGGATTGAGGTGATCCTCATAATGAGTGGGAGCGCCGGAATCAAGATCGCCTTCATCTTGATAGAGAGAGACATCCGGGTCAGATTGACCTTGACTATATAAATCAGATTGACCCTGGTCGTGTGAATCGGAGTGATCCTGGTCGTATGAATCGGAGTGATCCTGGTCGTATGAATCGGAGTGACCCTGGTCGTATGAATTGGAGTGACCCTGGTCATATGAATTGTATTGACGTTGGTTCTTGGGATCATATGAACTTTTTTTGGAAGTATAACGTCGCTTGCTTCGCTTGCTCATCTTAAAATCATCCTCACTCTTTCGTCGATATGCTTCGACGCAGTTGATATGCTTCAGTTACAGCCCCTTAGGCCGATACAGCCTGCGGCTTTCCAGCCGCCAGACCCTATCGGAGCAGGAGCCCGGAGACATATCGGCCATAACTTGATTCATATCATACAAGCGGGCGTCAAGAATATCTAAGTAATGAAGCAGTTCCGCTTCAGGAAAAGCAGGCCGCTTGGGGCTGCCAAACTCCGGTTCATAGTGATGGCTTAAAATCATATGTTCGAGAAGCAAAGCCGTTTCTCTGTCCATACCCACTTCACGGCTTACCCGGTCTATCTGTGTGACGCCCATGACCAAATGGCCCAATAAATTCCCTTCAACACTGTAATGAGACGCCACGCCAAGAGGATCGATTTCCAGTTCCTCAAGCTTGGACATGTCGTGCAGAATAATCCCCGCGACCAGAAGATCTTTGTTCAGAAACGGATAAACCGGAAGCAAACTGAGTCCGGCCCGCAGCATGGTTTTGATGTGATAAAGCAGACCGCTGCGTACGGCGTGATGATTGCGGCTGGCCGCAGGAGCGATGAGCAGCTTCTCCTGATGTTCCCATAAAACCTTTTGTAAAAGCGCCCGGATATGAGGATGGCCAAGGTCTTCAACGGTCTCATGCACGTAAGCCAGCATCTCCTCGCCCCGTTCGGGGGCTGCCGCCACAAAATCCTCAGGCGCCACAGAATCCGAGGCCCGGGCCAAACGGATCTTTTGGATGCGCAGCTGCTTTTGCCCTTGCCACTGGCCCATTGTGCCACGGATTTTGACAAGGCTGTACTGCTCGATTCCTGTAAAATCCTGGGATGAACTGTCCCAAAGCTTAGCGTTTACTTGCCCCAGGCGGTCGCCCAAGGTTAGGGATAAATAGGACGCTCCTTCCCGGGTGACCCTCTCCTCCTTAAACAACACAAGGGCAAAGCCTGTGACATCTTCCCCAGCGGGAACCTCGCTCACCCAGAGCGAAGTTCCTGAGCCGAGCCCCGCTTTGCTGATTTTTACATCCATACGCGTACGTTTCTCCTTAAGTTTCTGTATGCTGTGTGGGGAGTGTTCTCAACGCATTTTCCATAACCACCAGCTCCCGGAACTCCGCCACAGGCAGCGTCACACTGTCCTTATGGCCATAGCGGCGCAGGGTCACACAGCGGTTCTCAACCTCCCGGTCGCCGATAATGAGAGCAAAGGGAATTTTCTCCGTCTGAGCCTCCCGAATCTTGTAATTAATCTTTTCCCGGCGGACATCTTCCTCTACACGGATATCCGCATCTTTGAGATCCTCCGCCACCTCGGCCCCGTAAGCCTGGTGACGGTCACTGATAGGCAAAATCCGTACCTGAACCGGCGCCAGCCACACAGGAAACGCCCCGGCATAATGCTCAATCAACAACGCGATGAACCGTTCCAGACTGCCATAGACAACCCGATGGATCATGACCGGACGATGTTTTTCGCCATCTTCCCCCACGTAAGTCAAATCAAATTTTTCCGGCATCTGAAAATCCAGTTGAATCGTGCCGCATTGCCAGGTTCTTTCCAAACAATCCTTCACATGAAAATCAATTTTCGGGCCATAGAACGCGCCATCCCCCACATTGATCTTATAGTCCAAGTTCCGGCGCTGCAGCGCCTCTTGCAGCGCCAGAGTGGCCATATCCCAGGTCTCTTGAGAGCCCATGGAATTTTCCGGCTTGGTAGACAGCTCCACATGATACTCAAACCCAAATACCTTATAAAAATAATCCACCAGATCGATCACACCCACAAGCTCATCAATGATCTGACTCGGCAGCATAAAAATATGAGCGTCATCCTGGGTAAAATTGCGCACCCGCAACAAGCCATGCAAGGTTCCCGACATTTCATGACGATGCACCAGTCCCAACTCCCCGCAGCGGAGAGGCAGGTCCCGGTAACTGTGGATTTTGCTCTTATACACGATCATACCCCCCGGGCAGTTCATGGGTTTCACCGCAAAATCCCTGTCGTCAATCCTAGTAAAATACATATTATCCTTATAATGATCCCAGTGCCCCGACTCTTCCCATAAAGTACGGCTCAAAATAATGGGCGTTTTGATCTCCTGATATCCCCGTTTGCGATGTTCCTTACGCCAGAACTCCTCCAGCATCGTGCGCAGCACCATACCTTTAGGATGAAAAAACGGGAATCCCGGCCCCTCTTCATAGAGGCTGAACAACTCCAATTCCGCCCCAAGCTTGCGGTGATCCCGGCGTTTCGCTTCCTCCAGGCGGTGAAGATAGGACGTAAGATCCGACTCCTTGGCAAAAGCCAGTCCGTAGATGCGCTGCAGCATCTTATTCTTGGCATCCCCGCGCCAGTAAGACCCAGCCAGGGTGTGCAGTTTAAACACCTTGAGTCTCTTGGTAGAAGGGACATGGGGCCCCCTACATAAATCCACAAAAGTCCCCTGACGATAGACAGAAATCGTCGTCTCCTCAGGCAGGTCATTAATCAGTTCAATTTTGTACGCTTCCCGGCGTTCCCGGAACAACGCCAAGGCATCCTTGCGGGGAAGCTCCTCCCGTGTCACCGGCAGCTCCTCCCTGACCAGCCGCTTCATTTCCGCTTCAATAGCCGGCAAATCCTCCGGGACAAACACATGTTCCGAATCGAAGTCATAATAAAACCCGTGAGCAATAGCCGGACCTATGGCCAATTGAGTCCCGGGGAACAAATTTTGTACAGCCTGGGCCATCAGATGAGACGTTGAATGACGTAAAATCTCAAGCCCATCCCCTGTTTCGCTTTCCGGCGTCACAATCTCCACTGCGGCTTCATCCGTCAGGGGAAACTCCAGATCCTTCAAGTCACCGTTCACTTTTCCCGCGAGAGCTTTTCGGGCCAACCCCTCAGAAATGGAGGCTGCTAAATCTAGAATTGTACTGCCTTCTTCAATAAATCGTTCAGAACCATCTAAAAGGCTGACCTTGATCATGTTTCTCCCTTCTTCATAAGTAACTTCCATCTAAGCACGATTATACCGACTTTTGGGAGAAAGATCAAATAGGTAAAATATGTCAAGTACACTTCTCGCATCCCGGGCACAACCTAAAAGCCTCGTCAAAAACATTTTGCAGCACCCCCATAACCGCTAAGATATCGCTGGAGGCGTGGGGTAATCTGTGACAGGAATGCAAAACAATTTCCCGGGGACCAAAAAAATAGAGAACAGGAATCAGCACATCTTCAATAGGACAATCCGCCGGATTGTGATACCTTAATGGATTCGGATCCTTCAAGAGAGGAATATCCATTTCGCAGGGTTCCCCTTTTACGCCAATCGCGGCTTGGGATGGGATGTCAGGAATATCTATCTCGCAGGGCTCCCCCTCTGCCGACACGCTCAGCAAACGGCCTTGGGAAGACCACAGGTTTATCGTGTCAGAACTTACCAGATTCACATGCAGTACAGCAAATTTTTCCGGTCTGCGCTGCAAAATATTCCGCATAAGTTCCAGAGATGATTTTTCTTCCTCTTCCATCTGCAGCTCTGCCACGGCGCTATCCACTTGCCGCGCCAGAACATTATGATATGTTTTGCCGCGAAAATCCAAGTATCCCTCAATATCCAGAGATTTTTGCTCTTCAAAATAGGCGATTAATTCCCGGGCCAAAAATTTTCCGCGCAGATTCTTGTGGCCACGTTCGCTGCAGTTAAGCCGCTGCAGTATGGATTCTCCATTTTGCAGAATCTCCTCATCTGTCCATTCGAAAGTTTTTTTGAGGCGCGAATAGACCTGAGGTTTTTCCCAGCACTCTTGTATCACATCAATGAGCGCCTGAATGAAATAGTATTTCTGTATCCGGCATAAGATACTCTCCTCCCGGGATTTTCCCAAGTGGCTGTTGTGATCTGTGTCATCCGGGTGACTCAGGCGACCCGGATGACCCAGGTGACCCAGGTGACCCGGATGACCCGGATGACCCGGATGACTGTGTCGGCCTGTGTGGGGTTCTGTGTGTGGATCTGCGTGGGGTTCTGTGTGTATGCCTGTGTGGCTGTGCCGACTTGTGTGAGGCTCAGGCAAAGAAAAAGTCAGAGATAGCGTGTTCCCACAAAGATTTTCCTTGTAATTTAAGGATAATTTTTCTTCAGAACACATCTTGTTAATCCGCTGACTCAGTTCTTCAGCATAGTGGCGTGTATACACATGGTATTCTTGTTGAGACAAAAAAAATCCCTCCCCAGAATGTTTATGAAGTTTCCTTCCTAATATTTCCTATTAAGAGAGAGATTATTCTTCTGGCGCCAGCTGCCGGAAGCATACACTCACAGTATTCTGAATCATTATGAATCCTGAATTCTGAATACTTGCGGGCGCAGCCCGCTTACGCTGCCACCTTTTTCCGTGTCACCACATAAATGAGAACCGCCCCCAGAGCGAGAACCCCGCACTGAATATAAAGAGTCTTGTATATAAATCCATTTGCCGTGTCCGCATCATATTCCACGCAGAGGACAGCCACAGCAAATTCGCCCAAGACATCGTCCCCATCCTCGTTGCTTTGTCCATAGCCCACCGGCGCAAAGCCTCCCACCTTTGAGCCGGTGTTTGTGGTGTAGGGCTCGCCAACAGTGGTTTGGCCGCGATAAGCTTTTTCTACAATAATCTCAGGGACATCGAACATAAACGAAGGATCCATCCAGGCGATTGTGTCGGCCGAGGTGGCTGTGTCGACCAAGGTGGCTGTGTCGGCCGAGGTGACTGTGTCGACCTGCGTAACTGCGTCGACCTTAGCCAACGGATCATCCGGGAAACGGCTGTCCAGCAGGAATCCCCAATACCCACGACCCGTATCATCTTTGAACTTGCTGACAAGATAGATATTCGCCCATCCTTGCTCCGCGCGGATGCCGGCCAATTTGCCTCTGAGTTCCTGGGCATAAGGATCTTGCAGATCTTCCTTGAGCAGTTTGAGCCGCTGGATATCAATTTGGCTCTGGGTGATGTGGGTTAATGTATCTTGGAGCTGTTCCCCTACCAAGATATCTCGCATAAGTTGTGCGGTGCGGAAATGGCCCAGACCTATAATAATGAAAAAGCTAAAAATAATCACGATGAGCACTGTGTAAAACTGCCTGTCTCTTTGAGTCATGGGTATCCCTCCATAAAATACAGTCATCTCTTCTAATGCGGGCTTTGCCCGCAAGTGGTCAGTGATCAGTGGTTAGTGGTCAGTATTGGATTTTCTTGTTTTTTATTGACGTTACGAATTCCTAAGTTACTAATACCAATCCTTTAGCCATATCATATATTAAGAGGTATTGTAAGAATGATTTTTGTGATCATGTCATAGGCATGCATGAACGTCATATGACGTGGAAACACCTTTAATTGTAGCTCCTATTGGCGGTGGGCGCAAGCGCAGGGGGGATAACATGTGCAGGGGGGATAACATAGAAGCCATCATGAGTCCCTTATGGACGCGGAGCGTCACTAAAAAAAATTTTCATTCTGAATCCTGAATGCTGAATCCTGAATACTTGCGGTCGGAGACCGCATTAGGGAGGTGTTCCCTCTGCCACCACAACGCCTCAAAAGCTATTCCTCCTTCACCATCGCCGGAGCCTTCATAGGAGCTATGGTTGGAGCTGGATTTGCCTCTGGACAGGAAATCATGCAGTTTTTTGTTTTTGCGGGACCGGTTGGAATCATCAGTATCTTAGGCGCGGGGGTTCTCTTCTTCTATATGGGTAACCTGATTATGCAAATGTCTTTTCGCAGCCGGACAGCAACTTATCAGGATCTCTTGTACACGGTTTTTGGCAAGTCGGTCTGGTATCTGGTTTTCGATGTCATGATCACATTCAGTTATTTTGGTGTTTTGGTCGTGATGACCTCGGGAGCCGGAGCCTTGTTTGCCGAGTTCGTCGGTCTTCCCTTTTGGGTGGGAGGTTTGTTTATCTTGATTCCAACATTTTTGACAGTGCTTTGGGGACGGGGTGCAGTGATTATGGCTATAAGCGTTGTGGTGCCCCTGATGATAGGGGGTATCGTCCTCATTGCGACGCTGACTCTGTGGCAGAACCCTCTGTCTTTGGCCGATTTTCCTCCCGTAGAAATAGCCAGAAACCCTCTCATCCAAGGAGTACCTTTGGCGGCCCCGGGAGTGGCGGCTCTGTTATACGTAGCTTACAATATCTTGCTCACTTTGGCTGTGCTCACAACTTTGGGGCAGGCGGCCTCCTCTTCTCGGGTTCTGAGGGGAGGGGCTCTGTTGGGAGCTTTGGGCATCGGCCTGGCAAGCCTTAGTATCTTCGCAGCCTTGGCCTGCAGTCTTCCAGAAAGTTCTAATTGGGAAATTCCGATGCTGTTCCTGGCCACACGGCTCCATCCTCTTTTGGCTGTCGGCTACAGCGCAGTGCTCCTTTTGGAGATTTACACAAGCGCTCTCTGCCTTCTTTACGGTCTGACGGAAAGGCTTTTTAAAGGGTCACACAGGTCGCCTGCCAGGTCGCGGTCCCCTGCTGCCGGGCAGGACAGAAAAAAAAGGGCTCTGGCAATCTTGTTCATATGTGCCGGAGCGTTATTGTGTTCATTTTTTGGTTTTTCCAATATGGTCGCGTCGGTATATCCTGTGCTGGGTCTGGGCAGCGCTGTCCTCTGCGGGCTGCTTTGGCGGCGCCGCCATGGAGCTGCTAAATCCAAACAGCCCAAATAGCCCAAATAGCCTTATAGTATACTCATAATCGGTTATTCTGAGCCCATTCCTGTTTTGAGGATGTCCCCGTCGTTGTGATCATATATTTTTTCAACAATGTCTATAATGCTTTGCGCGATATTTTGGTTCTGTGCCGCGTTAAGGCCCAGGGCTTCGTCGGCCAGCACAAGAGTTAAAACGGAGCGGATTCCCTCAAAAACCGTTGATTTATCATAGCCGTTCTTTCTGACTTTGGTTTTCAGCAACCCCAAAAGGATAGCCTTATCAATAACTGTGGAAATATTATGGAAAGAAACGTTATCCGTCTGGGTGGGCTCGTCCACCAGGTAACTGTGTTGGCCTGAGTATTGACTCGAGTGAACGTATTCCTTAAAGAAAAGAGGGTTCTTTTCAGGTGCAGCATAATTCAGTGTATCTTCAGAGAGCGCCTCTTTAGGGGCAGGCTCTTCCAAGGGAACTTGTGACGTTTCAGGATTCTCTTTCTTCGCCTGAGCTATGGCGTTCCTGATCACGCTATGTAGCTGCGCCCTCCACTTCATTGCGAGGGTGTCTTCCCAGTACCCCAAGAGGACGGATGGTAAGATATCTAATCCCACAGATAATTTACATAGAGTTTCCATCGTCGGGCTCCGCTTGCCCCTTTCCAATAATCCGATGTATGTTCTATCCAGCCCACAGGAATCAGCCAGCGCTTCCTGGGTGATTCGCCTGCTTTTACGCACAAATTTTAATATCGTCCCAAATTCTATGACATCTTGCATTTTATTCTCCCCTCACCTATGCTTATTCTGCCTTTTAATTTTCAAATACACCACGGACTATAGTCCCGAGTCCCAGAAATTGTTTAAAGAATTTGCAGATTTACTATATAGATTATTTATTTAATAGATATATAGTAACTATATATGTCTGTGGAAAGCCCGTCTAGGGGCCTATTCACCCAAAACCCCCAATTTATTCTGGAATTATTATTAAGTGAATTTAATTTAACAAATAATAGGAGTATAATTTCCTAAGATAATGATAAAAGAAATGCTCTTAAATTGAGCTAAAAAATGGAATCATTTCTAAAATAATTAATTTTACTTAGGGCATCACGTCAATAATGTTCCCATATATCGCACAAAGAAAATATTATTACAACTTGTATTGAAATATTCTCAGGTTGAAATATAATTTGATTAGGGTCCATAATGTTATAGATATACTAAAATAATTTTTAAGGAGGGACTGCGATTTGGAAGTTGTATTACTATCCCGTATACAGTTCGCTGTAACGGTGGCTTTCCACTTTATTTTTCCGTGTCTATCCATCGGCTTGGCTTGGTTAAATGTGATTTTTTTAGCAAAATACCGTAAGTCTAAGTCTGAGGATGATCTGCGCCTGTCTTATTTCTGGGTCAATCTATTCGGTATCACCTTTGCTGTGGGGGCAGCCACTGGCGTGGTGATGGTCTTCCAGTTTGGATCCAACTGGGCAGACTTCACCCACTATGCGGCCAGCATGTTTGTTCCGCCTCTGGTGGCGGAGGCCACCATTGCTTTCTTCTTGGAAGCGACGTTTATAGGTATCCTGATTTGGGGACGCGGCAAAGTCAGCAAAGCTTTGTACTTTGTGTCCAGTGTTATGGTGGCTATCGGTGCGACGCTCTCCGCGTTCATCATTGTTGCCGTGGATTCCTGGATGCAGACCCCGGCTGGGTATATTAAAGACGCTGCTGGGAATCCTGAGATGCTCGATGGAAAAGTTCAGCTCGATAACTTCTTTGAAGCTGTTTTTAATCCGTCCACTATGCCCCGTATTACCCATACCCTGATTGCGTGCCTGATTACAGGCGCCGGGTTTGTGCTGGGCATCAGCGCGTGGTATCTCTTGAAGAAGAAGAAACAGGAATTCGCTATGAAATCCATGGGTGTGGCTATTGTGGTTCTGCTTGTCTGCTCTGTGGCTCAGTGGGTTGTGGGTCATTGGCATACCCTCGAGGTTGTCGAAAAACAACCTCTCAAATTAGCTGCTTTTGAAGGACTCTTTGAAAGCACAGAAGAAGGGGAAGGGGCTGAGCTCCTGATTTTCGGTATTCCTGATCAGGAAAAAGAAGTCACCAACTTAAAGATTGGCATTCCCAAAATGCTGAGCTTCTTGGCTTATGGTGATTTCGATGCGCCGGTCACAGGAATTAAGGATGCTGCCGCTGAAGAAAATGTGCCCAAAGAAGAGTGGCCGTCTGTTCTGCTTTCCTTTTTCTCCTATCGCACGATGATGGCACTTGGGACTTTCTTCCTGTTGTTTGGCCTGTGGGGGATCTTCCTGAAGGCCAGGAAGAAACTCCAGGATTCGTCGCTCTTCCTGAGGATTGCCTTGATCAGCGCTCCCTTCGGTCTCATTGCGGCGGAGGTGGGCTGGATGGCCGCTGAGATTGGCAGACAGCCTTGGATTATCCAAGGTATGATGAAAACCTCTGACGCCATCTCTGACAAAGTTCCTGCTGAGCAAATCCTGGTGTCAGTTCTTTTGTTCGTCGCGCTCTATCTTATCTTGACACTTGCTTATGTCTTCCTGGTGAAACGTAAAGTAGAAGAGGGTCCCGATGCGATCTCCCTTACGGGGTCTCACACAGAAGGGAGGATTGAAGCCTAATGGAAGTCACATTATTACAAGTTCTTTGGTTTCTTCTTGTCGGGGTTGTTATGCTCGTGTACTCCTTGCTGGGAGGATATGATATAGGCGTAGGAAGCCTTTATCTGTTCAGTTCCAAAAAACAGCGTCCGAACATGATAGAAAAAGTCGGTCCCTTCTGGGATGCCAACACGATTTGGCTGATCACTCTGGGAGGTGGCATTGCCGCGTCGTTCCCGGCGGTTTTTGCTGTCACATTCAGTGGGTACTATCTGGCCATCATGCTTGTGCTGGTTGCCTTAATCATGCGCATTGTGGCTATTGAATTCCGTTATCAGCTGAATACGCCTGGCTGGAGCAAGGTTTGGGATGCCTGCTTTGGTCTCGGCAGTATTCTGCTGCCTGTTCTGCTCGGGGTGGCTCTGGGCAACGCCATGAGAGGGCTTCCCCTCATCGTGAATGAAGCCGGTTATCCTGCTTTTGAAGCCGGTAAGTTCTTCTCGCTGCTCAATCCCTACTCGGTTCTCGTGGGCGTTTTTGCGCTGGTATTCTTCGCTTGGCATGGCTGTAACTATCTGAATGCCACGGGAAATGAAGACGTGCGCGCAAGTGTGCGCAAAAAAGGTCCTGTGTTGGCTGGAGTGAGCCTGGCACTGTTTCTGGTGATAGGGATCTATACCTTTATGGGCGGGCAAGGCCATGACTTCTTAGCCGGGGCAGCGCATCTGTCCAAGAATTTCATGAATTTCCCACCGCTCTTTGTGTTCCCGCTCCTGGCTGTTGGCGGAATGCTGTTCTATTTCATGGCAGGAAAGGAATCAAAAATTAAACCTCTGTTTGCCTCCATTTTCGCAAGCTTGGGTGTGGTCGGCACAGTAGGGGCGTCCTTGTTCCCGCGCCTGATTCCTAACTCGATGACAGTCGATAAGTATAATCCGACAGGACTCACCGATTTCACGAGTGAACATCTGACAGCTAATATAACAAGTAGCACTATGGATCCGACTCTCACGATCGCCAACGCCGCCAACACAGAACCGGCGCTGTTGGTGGGCTTGATTATCGCGCTGCTTGGCGTTGTGATCATGCTTCCCTATACGATCTTTGTCTACAGAAAATTCTTAAAGAAAGCTAAAGACACATCGGCTGCTGTTTCTTCAGGCGCGTCCCGTAACGTTTAAGTTCAACTCACCTTAATCACAGCGCCTAAGCGAAGATTGAGCTTATTCAGATAGAATAAAAGGCCAAAGTTTTAATTAAGAACCCAGCTCCCGGGTCAAGTTGAGATATCGCCTTCAGGTGAAGGATATCAACTTGAGGTGAAGGATATCACCTTCAGGGGGTCTGGGTTCTTTTTTGTTCTTTTTTTATATTATTTTTGCTAAACACCGAAAAAGCACAAGGATAATTAGGGGTATTGGTGGAATAAATAAATTGATGTTCAATATCCTTTATCCTTCGGCCGGGATTGGTATTCTCAGTCGTGCAGTGTTTAGGTTAACCAACTTTAATGGCTTGACCAAGGAAGGAAGAGACAATGTTTGAATTTACAGATAAGATGAAAATGAATATCGAGCATATTGATAAACAACACAAAGGGCTGGTTGATTTTGTGAATCATGCGGCAACGTTAAGCGGCGCAAATCCAACCAGTGAAGAAATGAAAGAATGCTTGGATTTTATGGGAGAGTACGTTATCCAACATTTTGGTGACGAGGAAAAACTACAGATAGAAAGTCAGTATCCCTATTTTCCGGCACATAAGAAAATCCATACTGATTTTGTTCAAACATTTAAGGGGCTCTATTTGGACTTTGAAATAAATGGGCCCACCAGTAAGTTGGCTTTTGCCCTGTCCTATACAGTCAGTGATTGGCTCATCGAGCATATTGAGGGTGAAGATGCTAAATTTGGCAAGTATTTTACGAAATCTATGACGTGTGATCTTTACGAACATAAAAACGGTGAAAAAAAACTGATATACAGCTCATTTAGCACCAGTGAACTGCCGCTTTTTTTGGCGGTTCATTACGGGATTGATATCAAGAGCGCGAAACAGACAGCCGAAAAACTCATGAGGGGTGAGGAAAGTCCGCCCTTCGGATATAAAAGCTTGGTTCTTTCCCTCAAATATCGGACTCTATCTAAGGATCTGACCTTGTTCACCGAAATTTGAATTTTAAATTTCTCGCGGGGTGTCTTACCTGTACATTGCTTTACATAGTCATCAATTCGTCTTATAATAAGAGATAATGTCAAAGTTATTTAGTTACAGTTCCTAAGGAGGAAGGGAGGGTGCTGTTGCTTTTACCATAATAGTATTATATAATAAATTTAATTCACAAAAGTTTCCCTTTTCTTTTTAATTATTATTCAACAATTCAACAAAATTAGAGATGCTTTTTCCTATAAACTTGGGTATAATGGTCAATGGATGTATTTTTCCACTGGCCAGTTCTCTGGTTAGTTCCGAAAATCACTCATGGAAGGACGATGCAGATTGCCTCAGAATATTCATTTCGTTGGCATTAAGGGAACAGGTATGAGCGCTTTAGCCCAGATTGCCAAAGAGCGCCCCGATACCCTTGTGACGGGATCGGATGTTTCTCAGCGGTTTTTTACTGACGATATTTTGGATGCGTGCCATATTGAGGTTCAGGATTTTGATCCGGCTAATGTGGAACATGCAGATCTCGTGGTGGTTTCGCCGGCTTATGATACCAATCACCCTGAAGTGAAACGCGCCCAGGAACGGCGCCTGGAAATCCTCTCCTACCCTCAGTATTTGGCCCGGCTCATGTCAGAAAAAATCGGAGTATGTATTTCGGGCACTCATGGAAAAACGACCACTACGGCTATGGTGGGAAAAATCTTGCTTGAAAACCATCAGGATCCCACAATTGTGGTTGGCAGCGAGGTTCCAAGCATCGGAGGCAATGCCCATGTGGGAAAAGGTCCTCTCTTTCTGGCGGAATCCTGTGAGTATCGGCGGCATTTCTTGAACTATTCGCCTACGCATCTGATTATTACCAATATGGAACTGGATCATCCTGATTATTTCCAGGATCTGGATGACGTGATATCGGCTTTTAATGGCTTGGCGGCGAAGCTGCCCCCGGAGGGGCATTTGGCTATTTGGGCTGAGGATCCTTCCCGCCAGCGCATTGTAACCCAAGCTCATGTCACAACGTATGGGCTCAGCGCTGAAGCGGATGTCCAAGCGGAAAACATATCTTATGATAACCAAGGCTGTCACTTTGATGTCAAGATTTATGGGGTTCTTTCCGGGCATCTGGATCTGCTCGTTACAGGCCGGCACAATATTTTGAATGCTCTGGCGGCGATTGCCTTGACCCATCATCTTGGACTTTCTATGGAGATTATTCTTTCGTCGTTATCAGGGTTTACGGGCACCAAGCGCCGCTTTGAACGCATCGGTACGCGCAATGGGGCGATTATTTTTGATGATTATGCCCATCATCCTACGGAAATCCAGACCACTTTGGATGGTGTGCGGCGCTCCTATCCTGAACGGCGTATCCGGGCGGTCTTTCAACCTCATACGTTTAGCCGCACGAAGAGGCTGCTGAATGAGTTTTCTGAGTCTTTCCTGCAGGCTGATGAAGTTGTTCTGGCTGAGGTTTTCTCGTCGGCTCGGGAAACAAATACATCTGACTTTTCTTCTGTGTCTCTGGCGGATTTGATTGAAAGAAAGGGCACGCTGACCCGGTATTTTTCGACTCTGGATGAAATCAGCGACTACCTGGGCCGGACTGTGCGCGCGGATGATCTGGTGATTACTTTGGGGGCTGGGGATATTTATAAGGTGGGGCTGCACTTGGTGATGTAGGGAGTGAGGTCTGGCAGATCGTCTTTGGCATCTAATGCGGGCTTTGCCCGCAAGTGGTCAGTGGTCAGTGGTTAGTGGTTAGTGGTTAGTATTGGATTTTCTTGTTTTTTGTTGATGTTACGAATTCCTAAGTTACTAACAGAATAGATCTGCCGCAAACTCTTCCAGTTCCGGCAAAGACAACTGTTGCGCGGCGTCTGAGAGGGCGGAGGCGGGATCATTATGGGCTTCCACCATCAAGGCGTCTACCCCAAGGGCCAGAACAGCTTTGGCTACAGGGAGGAGGATATCCTTGCGAGCCAGGGAATGGCTTAGATCCACAATGACGGGCAAAGATGTTTCTTGTTTGATAATAGCTGCTGAACTGATGTCCAAGGTATTGCGTGTGCTGGTCTCAAAGGTGCGAATGCCCCGTTCGCACAAAATCAGCTTATGATTCCCGGTTTGGGCGATGTATTCGGCAGCGAACATAAACTCTTTGAGGGTGGACATCATGCCCCGTTTCAACATAACGGGATGCATGGTTTGGCCGGCTTCTTTCAGTAAAGATGTATTCTGCATATTCCGGGATCCGATTTGAATCATGTCGGCATAGCGCACACCAAGTTCCAAATCCCGCGGATCCAATATTTCCGTGACAATCAGCACTCCGTATTTTTGACGGATAAAGTCCAGTATTTTTAGGCCGTCCTCCCCTAACCCCTGAAAATCATAAGGGGAAGTGCGAGGTTTATAGGCTCCGCCTCTCATAACCTTTATGCCGCAGCGGACAAGGGCTTGGGCAATAGCTTCGGCTTGGTCCAGGCTTTCAACAGCACATGGACCTGCTATCAAGCAGGGCGCAGCCGTGCCGAATAATTCCGCCAGCGACGGAAAAGATGTTGTTTTGACTAATAGGGCTTCACGATTTCTTTCCGTGTGTTCCGTGTGTTCCGTCATTTTGAGAATTTCCCCTCTTTCCGTATTCCCCTGAAAATCCCTGACCACTGACCACTGACCACTAACCACTTGCGGGCGCAGCCCGCGTTAGTTCTCTGAGGCGCACAACAGCAAGCGCATTCCGGCTTTTTTGGCTGTTTTTTGCGCGTGATCCAGCCCTACGATAAACCGGTCATTTGCATAAATCGCGTATTTATCCCGGTTGGCCTTTGGCGTGAAATTCACCGCGATGACATTCGCGCCTGCGGAAAGCCCCGCCGCCTGCCCTTCCGGATGAATGTACTCCAGCGCACTCACAGTTGGAATCAGTGCGGATGGCAGGGCGATACGCCAAATGGCGATGGCGTTTAATGTCCGGTTGATATCTCCCACCGGCATCTGCTCAAAGGGTGTTCCTTTGTTGGCGATAAAAGGGGCCGCGCTGACAAAGTCGGGTTTCATGGAGATGGCACATAGGATGTCGTCCACAATATCGTCCAGGGTTTGGCCGGGTAAGCCGATAATACTTCCTGTTCCTAATTTCATACCTGTTTCCCGGATGTGGGCCGTGCATTCCATGCGTTTTTTCAGGGCACTGTGCGTCACGGATTCATACAGGGCGGGGTTGGATGCTTCAAATTTCAGGATATAGGAATCTGCGCCTGCTGTCCGATACGCCTCGTAGACGGATTTTGGTTTTTCCCCCACACACAGCAGGATTTCGCAGTCCAATTCTTTCCGGATAGCTGGTATAACCTTATAAAGCAGGTCGTCACACCTTGGGGTTTGTCCGCTTTGCAGGAATACTATGGGGATTCCTGTGCTCCTGATGTGCCGGGCGGTTTGAAGAATTGTTTCAGCATCCAGGGTGAAGCGTTCCAACTTGGGATTGTGAGAACTCATGGCGCAGTAATCGCAGTGCTTCACACAGGCGTTGGATATTTCAATAACGCCCCGGACTTTCAGACTGTTTCCAAAAACGTTTTCTCGTGTCAGACGCGCCTGCGTGAAAAGCTCTTGCTGCGCTGACCCTTCTGATAAAAGCATTTCTTTGATTTCCGCTTTTGTAAAATCTTTTTTTGTCAATTCCTTTTGTGCAAATTCCTTTTTTATAAATTCTTTAGCTGCTATACTCTGTCCCATATTTTCATCACGCTCTCTTTTGGAATATTAAAATATACCGCTGGGGAACAAACTGTTTTTCGTCTACCAGAGTAAAACCGTAATGGCCCAATTGACTGATTAGAAGCCGCCGGTCGATACCGGAACTGTGATAGTTTGGCGCGTCATCAAGGGGGGTAACTTCGTTGTCTACGATAATCAGTTTGCCGTCATCTTTCAGGGCTTTTTTAATACTGTCAACAAATGCATCCTTGACAAATTCAATCGAACCCACATAAACGGCGTGATACATCGAACAGATAAAAATTTTATCGAACTGCCCGGCCGGAAGCTTGGTATCATTTAATGCGCTTACCACTGGCACGATGTTGAGGTCGTATTTGTCTCGTATAGTTTCAACATAAGAGAGCACGTTTTTGTTGGTGTCTGTCGCATATACTTTTCCTGTAGGACCTGCAAGATTCGCGAATCTATATGTGAAATATCCGTGTCCGCAGCCTACATCGCCGATAACGTCGCCGGGCTTTATATCCAAACACGCCAACATCTCGCTTGTTTTTTCCCAGCGTTCACGGGCAGGGTTATTAAAGGCGATCAATTCGCTAAGTTGATCTAAATCTTCAGAATCCATCGGCTGAGCCTCATCCACCTGAAACTCATCTCGTGATAATTCATATTGGTTCAGTAAATATTGCTTCAATAAGCTAAAATCGTTTTCTGATAAATAATCGAAATAGTCTTTTACCAACGCATCAACAATCATATGAGCACGATATTCCCCATCAGCTTTGAGATAATCACAAATCCACGAAAAAGCAGTGTATTCTTCGCCTATACGTTCAGTGGGTATAATCTCTTCATAAGCTGCTTTGGCTGCATCAATATTTTCGTGAGTTTTATCAATCAAGGCGCGTAGAAAGAGCCCAGCGGCGTTTCTGCCTTTTTCGCTGAATCTTAACTCAGGATCGGCATCGGCTAAAGTATATCTGACTAAAGAAACCCCGGACATAACGGAAATAACACCTTTAGCTAAGTCTGTTTTATTCTCCATCTTGCTAACATCAAATTGCTCGAAAATCAATGCATATCTCTGCTTAATGATCTGAACCGTTTTCACAAGTTTAAATCCGTAATAATAGAGCTGGCTGATCAATAAATCTTTCGCGATATACGGGCCATGATACGGCATGTTCTCGTCTGTAAGCAAGTCGTTGTCCATAATAATCAACGCGCCGTTAGGGTGCAAAGCGTTTTTAATACTTTCAATAAAGGGACGGCGTTTTTCGTCTCTAGGTACCGCGTAAAGCACATGGAAGAAAGAACAGGAAAAAACGATATCTGCCTTTATATCTTTCTTTAACCCGATATCGTCCGCCTTGCTTTCTATAATTTCCACATTTTGAATATTTTGTTTCTTCGCGAACTTGCGTAGATAATCAAGATGCAAAGGATTTATTTCAATTCCATAGACTTTTCCTTCAGGACCTACCATATGAGCAAGCTTAAACGTGAAATATCCTGAACCGCATCCGACATCAGCAATCGTCAATCCTGGCCTAATTCGCAGTTTGCTCAGTGTCTTTCTGGTTTTTTCCCATCGCTCTCTGTCTGGATTGGAAAACAATATAAAATCCTCCAAATATCGAAGCATAAGATTTTTTTCTATATCCATTGCAGGTATCGTTTTAAAATGATATTTATATTCTATATACATTTTAAGCTTTTCAAAACCGTTTTCACTGAGATAATCATACCAACTACTTACAGTTGGATTGTACTGAAAACCCTCCATAAATTCTGATGACGAATCAAGCAAATATTTACAAATCCAAAGCAGAGCTGTATATTCCCCTCCAAAATTCTCGTTGGGTATAAGCATGTTATAAATCTTCACCGCTTCTTCCAGACTTGATTTGTTACCTGTTTCAAAATACTGCAACATATTAGATGCCGCTTTTATTCCGCCTTCTGTCAAGTCAAAAGAGTCAAGACTCCCAATATGGACAAGGGAATGTTTAGTATTGCAGGATATATCTATAGGTCTCTTCATGGATTTTTTTACCTCTTTTCTTTTACTTTGATTTTAGCATGAGTTCGTTATATTACGCTAAAAGCCGTTATTTGCCGAAAGCATCGTCCGAAGTGTTGTATAAATATGGATTAAGCAATCCGTCAGCATATCTTGACTGTTCAAAGGGGAGATATTCCGCAGAATTGAACTGCTCCGCAACTTCGTCAGCAACAAAAGAGCCTAATTCCGTTAATTTAATGCGACGGTCGTCCTCTTCAATCAGCCCGAATGCTTTTAAATTCCTCATTTTTTCTGTGAATATCGTGTTGTCCAAGTTTCTGCCGTTTATTTCTTTAAATCGGCCTTTCTTGACATCCATATTTTTCAAAGGTAGAATTATTGACCAGCGCAGTTGTTGTTCCGGAGATCGTACGAGTCCCCTGGAAATTGAAAGGGTGTTGTTGTCGATGGCATCGTAGTACTGGTCAAAATACTGGGTGTTGATCATAAAACGGTCGCGGTAGCTGCTGAATCCCGTCAATCCAAATCCCACCTGGTCATGCAGGTTGCAGCACTGATTATACGCGTAGCGGGATATATTCTTTTTGTTTTTAGTATAAACCCGGCGTATATTCTCATGCCATCCGTTTTCATTTAAAATATCTATAGCAATCTGTTTCATTTTCATAGTTTGCTCGAAATCGGGAATTTCCTCCCGTTTGTTGATAATATGGCCTTGTTTGTCTCCGTAAGCGAGTATTTTCAAGCGGTATAATTGAATTTCGTCGGTGTTCAAAGTCACGGCCTGCTGCATGACCTCTGTCCAATTCTCAAGGGTCTGTCCCGGATGACCGTATATAAATTCGATATTCAGGTCAAAACCGAACTCTTTTGTATTTTCCATGGCTTCAATAGCGGTTTTGCTGTTATGGGCCCTGTTCATCACTTTAAGCACTTGGTTGTCTAAAGACTGTACGCCGATTGTGAGTCTTGTGACATTGTGCGCACGCATTATTTCCAGCCGCTTTTTCCCGTCTTCACCTACAAGGGAATCGGGGTCAACATCGTAGTTGTACTGTTTGCAGCCGGACAGATCTACTTTACTGTTAAAAAAATCTAAAAAATCTTCCAGCATTGCCGGCGGCAGATACGTGGGTGTGCCACCGCCGATCAGTATAGAGCGCGGACGTAAATTTTTGATTTGAAAACGTTCCAGATAGAGTTCAATTTCTTTTTTTAAATATTTTATATATTTCTCCTTTTCGGCAATCCGATCGCCGATCAGGCCAGGATAATGACAAAACGTACATGAGCGTATGCAAAAGGGAAAATGCACATAAATGTCTGTCATGCCGTCCGCAGGAAGGGTATAATTCTGTAATACTTCGTTGGGTGACATTGCGTTATATTGAGTAATTGGCGGATAATGAACTGAGGGAACAAATTCCCCATTGTCGCAGATGAGCCCTTCTTTCTGCAATTCTTGTACCATCTTAAAACGCTCGTTTGCGTGAAGTAAATAATCTTTATATGTTCTCATGCCTATCCTCCTCATCATAGTCAAATAATCATTAAGGTCGTGTAACGACATACTTGCGTAATAGTTCCCGCAAGTATGTCGAATACACACTATTCGTGCTTGAATGCATCCAACTTAGAAACCAGCTGTACTTGGTAAATCAAAGGTGACTGCCTGTCCGGGATTGACTGGTTTGAGTGTTAATTCTACAGTCACTTTTTTGGCCACAGTGTCGTTAGAGGCGGTTACATTTAAGTCGAAATAGAATACAATTTGAGACACATAGCCGTCTTTTATAGTTGCCGAATACTTTATTGTGTTAACTTCTACAGTAGGGCTATTTTCAACATTGGAATTTTCACTTATCAATTTGGATTTTAACTCTTTTACGATTTCAGGAAGCAGAACAACATCGAACTGTTTGCCGTTATCTATATCTTTTGCTGTAATACTTTCAATATATTTTTCTGCTATCGGCTCCAGCGAATTCATTTCCTTGATTTTACCTGCATCTATCAAGCCGGAAAATCCTTCTATATAAGAATCAAGAGAAGGCTCTTCGTTTTGTTGTTGGGATTGCGGGTCTTGTGGTTGTGAACCTGGTTGCGAGTCTTGTGGTTGTGAACCTGGTTGCGAGTCTTGTGGTTGTGAACCTGGTTGCGAGTCTTGTGGTTGTGAACCTGGTTGCGAGTCTTGTGGCTGTGAACCCGGTTGTGAGTCTTGTGGTTGTGAACCTGGTTGCGAGTCTTGTGGCTGCGGAGTCTGTTGATCGGGGCTTGCGCCAAGTTTTATCTTGTTTTTATTCGTACCGTCGTCCGTATACATATACTCTCCATCACAGAATTGCGTGATGTTTTTGCCGTCCATTGTCATCGTATTGATAAACTGCGGCGTGGCTTTCGTTCCTTTCAATTTGAATGTACCTGTGGACGTAACGGTGGCGCCTCCATCTATGGAAGCCTTGACACTGGTACTCAACTCCATGCTGTCCACGTCAAATGTCTTTTTAAACGCATTTGAGTAAAGGGAATAATCGCCTGAGGCGAAGAAGATGAAATACACGCCTACTGCTGCCGCAGCTATGAGTACCACGGCGATGATACCGATGAGTGCTTTGTTGTTCATAAGATGATCTGATCTCCTTTTCATAATAATTTTTCTTAGTCATGTGCTCATGTGCCAAACAGATGTGAACTTCTCATTTCTCCTTTCAAAATGATTTTGGCTGCGACCGAAACTCCGCAAATCGACTCTTTATACCTTTCTTAAATAATTATAAGTAATTTTCGCAAAAAAAGCAATTCCTTGATTTTGGAGTTTAGAGGAGGTGCAAATCCTGCGAAAAAAAACCCGCGAAAAACACTAACACTGCCATAAAAGGACATGAAAAGGAAAGGACATGCCTTGCGCTCACTTTTTGCGCTCCCGATTCAGGCTCTGCAGCACAATCCAGGCAGCAGTAACAAAAACAACGACAAAGGCTGCGAGGATGAGCCAGATTTGCAGCTGGTGGGTCTCGGAGACCTCAAAAGAAGGCGGGGGGTCCGGGATGTCCATGCTGTCAGGATACAGGCCGTTGAGGTCTGCTGTCGCTCCCAATCCTTCCATAGCCCAGCGGCATGTGGTTAGAACCGATATGAATTTGAGCCCGACATTGGACAGCGGGAATATCAATCCAGCAAACAACAGTTGCGGCATGAGGAGCAGGGGCGCCGCACTCATGGCTCTGTCGGCATTCTTAAAGAGCGCGGAGACAAACAGGCCCGTAGCTGACGCGGCCAAGGCTGTCAGAAAAACTGTGATCAGCATTTCCAGAAAGGGGGGCATCATGACGCCGCTTGCGCTTGGCAGGCCAACCAGATTGGGCACCGCATATATTGAGACGAAGACAAAGGACTGGACTGCGCAGAGAAGGCTCATATACAAGACCTTTGACGTAATGTAGACGCCCAGCCGCTGTCCGGTCATATATTCGCGTTTTACGATATTGCGTTCTTTGCAGATCTCTTGGATGGAGTTGGAAAGTCCTATCCAAAAGGCCGCACAGGCTACGGAGAAGAGCAGACCCTGTGTGGTCTGGATCCCCTGCTCTATCGCTTTATACTGGTTGCCATCCGCTACCAGGGAGATGAGAAGGGCCAGAAGCGGCGCTTGCAGCATAATGATCAAAAACCGGACTTTATCGTTCATCAAAATATGAAGATGCCGCTGCATCAAAATGAAAGTCTGTTTCACAGAGTCCTTGTTCGAAGATTTTTTAGCCTGGGCGGTCTGTCCAAAATTAGGCGGCTGAGGGCGCTGCTGCATCGCCACATACATATCCCGCCATCTGATCGGATCCCGGGTAATCAGATTATAGATGTCCACAACGTCATTCACCCCGAAAAAGGCTAAAGCCGCGTTGTAGGAGCCGTAGAAGCACAGATGGCCTCCAGCGCCCATGAAGGCAATTTTATCGCACATATGCAGGTTCAGTGTGCTGTGGGTGACGAAAATAACGGTTTTTCCCGCGGCGGACATGTTTTTCAGCGTGCCCATCAGATTGCGCTCGGTTCCGGGATCCAGGCCGGAGGCCGGTTCGTCGAGAAAGAACAGGTTCGGGTCGGACAGCAGCTCTACGGCAATGCTGGCCCGCTTCCGCTGCCCGCCGCTCAAGCGCTTGATCAGAGTGGTTTTTCGTTCTGTCAGCTCTACTAAGGCGATGACTTCTTCGATGCGGCGCAGGCGTTCCGGGGCGGAAACGTCTTTGGGCAGCCTCAGCTGGGCGGCGTAGAGGAGCATATCGTAGACTGTCAGGTTATCGAATACAATATCCGACTGGGGCACAAACCCGATGATGTTTTTCATGGTATCGAAATTTTCATAAAGATCTAAGCCGTTGACTAAGACGTGGCCGCTGGTGGGCTGGGTATATCCATTCAGGCAGTTCATCACTGTGGATTTCCCGGCGCCGGATCCTCCTACGATAGCGATCATCTCGCCGGGCCGGATATGCAAATCTACGCCGCTGCAGATGATTTTCCCTTTGTCCACCCGCTTCACCACCTGGAAGGCGTCCAGACTGATTCCTTTTTTGAAACAGCAGTAGGAAATTCTCTGTTCGGAAAAAATCAGCTTCGAGTTGGTGATGACAATCAGATCTTTTTCGTGGAGCAGGGTCTTGCCCTCGGCTTTTTTCCCGTTGATTATGACGCCGTTGGTGCTGCCGGCGTCTATCAGGTAAAACTTGCCGCCCTGGGCCACGATTTTTGCGTGGTGCCGGGATACGCTGATGTGATCAAGGCGTATCTGGCAATCTTCGCCGCGACCGACAATGATTTCGCCGACTCCGGCGGCGTTAAGAGGTAATGTTTTCCATTCTGCACTGCCGCCACTGGTGGAAAATACTAAAAGGGTTCCTCCCACGGTAGCGCCGGACATGTCGTCAATCCTGACGGAGTCTCCGTCTTCAAGAAATTTTTGCTTGATAATTTGGTTGTCAATAATCAAACCATTGGTGCTCTGCAAGTCCTCAATGAGCCATCTATTATTGATAAGTCTGAACTGACCATGGTTTCTGGACGCGTACTGGGATCGGATGACAATATCATTGTTTTCTCCCCGCCCAAAGGTGATAATGCCTTTGCCAAACCGGCGCAGGTCATACTCTACAGGCTCTGAGGAGCCGGCAAAGACACTCAGTATGGCGAAGGAGTCGTCACCCTGTCCCGGTGATGGCGGTCCTTGTCCCGGTCCCGGCCCGAAAGATCCCGGTCCTCTTCCGGGGCCGGAGCCCGGTCCGAAATAACTGGTTTTGTCGTAATTGTCCATAGAGATTGTGTCCCCCTCTTGCTTATTTTATATTCGGTGTTCGAATAGGCGCCTTCGTACTATCCAAATAGCCTCCAAGGTTCGTAATTTCCACTCTTGGCCAAGGCTTCCAAGGCCTGGCGCATTTCTGCGGCGCTGTCAAATCGTTTATGCGGGTCATGGGCGCAGGCTTTCAGCACAACGCCATTCAGCTTGGGACTGACGTTTTTAAGGGGAGGAATGGGATCGCCCCTCATGCGCTTATGCCGTGCCTGTTCCCGGTCTTTGGATTCTAAGGACTGCGGGTAGTCCGGCATGAACGGGATCCGGTTATGGTTTAGAAAACGGTACATGACGATGCCCAGAGCATATGTGTCCACTTTAGGGCCATAACGTTCTCCCTTGAAAACTTCCGGCGCCATATATGAGGATGTGCCTTTTCTGGACAGTCCGGACAAGGTATTCTCAATGTGCCGGGCAATACCAAAGTCCCCCAGCTTGTATTCGCCGTACTGGGAAATAAAGATATTGTCCGGTTTGACATCCCGATGGATAATATTTTTCTGCGCGCACAGCTCTAAAGCCCGGCAAATATGGATGCCCAGCTTAACAACATCGGCCTTGGTAAGAGGGGCTTTCCGGACATGGGTAAGCAGGGGCTGCAAAAGCTCTGTGCGGATCAGGATATGCCAGCCGATACTGTCTTTTTTTTCAATGACGCCATAATCTTCAAAGCTGACAATATTGCTGTTGCCGCGGAATTCGCTCATCAGATCGATTTCACGGACGATATCCCGGACAGAGACCTGCAAGCATTGCTGTATGGTTTCGTCATTCAGTCCCTCGCTGCGCATCTGCCGTATTTCGTTGTCTTCAGAAGGGATAGAGATGATTTTTACTGCGGAGGAGTAGGTTCTGCCAAGGTCGCTTCGGCGGACTTTATAGACTTTGCCGTAGGAGCCCTGGCCGATTAAGGATTCGATGTACCAGGAGCCCCACAAGGGTTCATATTGTTTGATATCGGACATTTTAACACCCCATCATAAAGATGATATTCTTCATGTCCCCACCACAATGCAGGTTACATTGTCTTTGCCGCCGTCTTTCAGAGACAGTTCCAGGAGTTGGGAAGCGGCTGCGGTAACTGTTTTGGCTGATCTCATCACAGCCTCAATTTCAGCATCGGTCATGGTTTCAGTGAGTCCGTCTGAACACAGGAGTATTCTTTGTCCCGGCTTTCTGGGAATCGGCGGCAATTCTTCGGCCATAACACTGAACTCGTCTTCTAAAATACCGAGGTAAACCGACAGGGTATGTCTGTCCCGGTCGGAGAGGGCCTGCTCTGGGGTGAGGATCCCCAGCTTGACTTTTTGAGCGGACAAGGTATGATCTACGGAAACTTGACGGAGGGTATCTTCGGAAAAGATATAGATGCGGGAGTCTCCAAGATTGTAAGGCATGATTGTCGTCTCGCTGATGACGATAAGGGCCAGGGTTGTGCCTAAACGGGTGGCTTTCTCCCGCATGGCCTCACAAAGGAGTTTATTGGTTTTGGCCACATACTGCTGTACAGCGGCCGTGATTTCTTCCTGGGAAGAGGCGGTGGTGATGTCCGCGTTATGGTCACTCAGGGTCTGGGCCGCGGTCAAAGACGCAAACTCGCCGTCTGCAATGCCGCCCATGCCATCAAATACGGCGAAAAGACTGGGTGTTTTTATTTTGCCGTCAAGGGTGAGGGGGACGCTGCGGGTCTTGGGAGTGAGGGTAACTCCCGCACAGTATAGGTTGTCCTCGTTATTGTCTCGTACACGGCTGGCATCGCTTCGCGCAGCAAAAGAGACTTTCATGGGTGTTTTCTCCTTTAGGAATGTATTTAGGAATCAGTTTTTAAAGTGGCTTTGGGATCGTTGGTAAAGTTGAAATTGGTAATTGTACATTGGGGCAAGGCGTCTTTCAGCTCTGATACTTCGTCTGCCGTGAGTTCTGAGGCGTGGAGCATCTTCAATTTTTTTAATGATTTTAAGGGTGTGATCGTGGTGAGGGTTAATTTGTTGATGTCCAATTCTTCCAAGGCCGTTAATTTCTCCAGGTTCTTGAGGTCATTCACGTTGTTATCGTTTATGGAGAGCTTTGTCAGCTCCTTCAAGGGTTCTAAAGACGTGAGCGCAGAGCTGCTTAAGGAATTTCCGCCCAAACGCAGTTCTGTCAGCTGCAGCAATCCGGCCAGGGATGTAAGATCACTTATTTGATTGTTATTTAAATTGAGTGTTGTGAGGTGCGTCAGAGATTTCAGAGGCGTGATATCACTGATTTGGTTGTTGGATAAGTCTAATGTGTGCAGGGTTGCGGGTATGGTTCCGTCTCTTACTAGAGAGGCCAGCTGGTCATTCGTCATGTTTTGGCTGCTGTATATTCCGTCGGAAGAGCTGGAAGAGCCGGGAGAACCGGGAGAACCCTGGGAATAGAGCAGGAGTATGCTTACGACCGCGATAACTGCCGCCGTTGTACCTAGGGCAATGATCAGCGGCAGGTTACTCTTTTTGCGCGGACTCATGGGGGGCGGCTTATCCGCCTGTACGGCCGGATTGGCGTATAAATCCGGCGCCGGTGACTGAGGTATCGTTCCCGGCGCCGGGGGAGGTACATAATGGTGTTCTGAGGGGCTGCAGCTTTGTTCTGGACGTGAAGGGGCATATTGCCGGCCGGGTGTTGGAAAGCTGGGGTTCTGTCCCGGAATCGCATAGGTTTGATTGAGTATGGGGGGGCTGGGCTGCCCAGGTATTCCTGTGGCTGCCGACTCGTAATTTTGCGTCTCCGCTATATTTTCCAGCGCCTCGCGCATTTCTGTGGGGCTGGTAAATCGTCCTTGACGGTTATGGGCGCAGGCTTTCAGTACCACATTGTTGAGTTCATGGCTTACACCCTTAAGCAGAGGCATGGGAACGCCGTTCATCCGTTTCTTCAGCGCCATATCCCGGTCGCTAGGCTTGATGGCTTGAGGAAAATCCGGTAAAAACGGGGTTCTGTTCTGATTCAGGAAACGATAGAGAACGATGCCCAAGGAGTAGGTGTCTACATTTGGGCCGTATTGTTCTCCCCGAAAAATCTCCGGCGCCATATACGTGTATGTGCCTTTTTTAGAGAGTGCGGACGAGGCGCGCTCAAGCTGGCGGGCAATCCCGAAGTCCCCCAGTTTGTATTCTCCGTAGGGGGAGATAAAGATGTTGTCCGGCTTGATATCACGATGGAGGGTGTTTCTCTTGGCACACAGTTCCAACGCCCGACAAATATCGATGCCTACTTTTACGATGTCAGCCTTGGTAAGAGGTGTTTGCATGGCGTGGTCGGAAAGGCTTGTCAATAACTCCATGCGGATCAGGATATCCCAGCCGAGGGAGTCTGTTTTTTCAATTATCTGATGATCTTCCAGGCTGACAACATTGCTGTTGCCCCGGAACTGTCTCATCAGATGGATCTCGGAGATGATATCCGTGACAAAGGTATATAAAAAACTGTGCATGGAAGCCTCATCAAGTCCTTCGCTTTTCATCTGCCGTATTTCACTCTCATCATGGGGGATCGAGACGATTTTTACAGCCGAATAATAGGTTTTGCCGAACTCTTCCCGACGGACTTTATAGACCTTGCCAAACCCTCCCTCTCCGAGCAAGGATTCAACATGCCATGCGCCCCATAGAGGCTCATATGTCTTGATGTCGGCCAACTCTTTATCCCCCCCTCTCTCTCTTTATCGTGCCGGCGTGATGACTTGTCTTTATAGGGCTCGAAGCCATTTTATTGTATCATAAAATAGGAGTTTATAAAAGAAGAATGTCATAGATCGTAGATTCCCGCAGATCACCGCAGATCACGCAGATCATTGATAATGGAGATGATATGAGGAATGGGTACGTATTCGCTCCAAACACAAACCAAATACACCATAATAATCCAAAAATCTTATATATTGTATGTATATGGAATTCGTCTTTGAAGTTATCCACTTAAAAATTTATGAGACAACGGCAAGTTTATCCACATTATCCACAAGATTATCCACATAATCATTCATGACATAATAGGCCTCTCGGAAAACGATGCCCTTATTTTCTTGAAAGCGTAATCGATTTCAACAATTTTCCGCAAATAAACTTGCGTTTTCATGTATATTTTATGTGTGGTGATTTGTTCAGTTTATGTTCTTGCGAATTTATGCTAAGATGAGGGTGTTATAAAAAGGAGGTTCTCCGATGCGTCATTTCAATGTCACCGGGTTGTGTGTTCCTGAAGAAGATTACATGGTAGATATAAGGAATAAGATAGAGCAAATTAAAAAATTAGTAGACACCCGCTGTTATTTCACAATCAATCGGGCCAGGCAGTATGGAAAAACGACTACATTGGCTTGTCTTCGGCACATACTGAAAGATGAGTATACTGTTATCTCGATCAGTTTTGAGGGCATTAGCGATGAAAGCTTTGTTTCAGAGAAGGTCTTTTGCCTTATGTTTCTGAGAAAAATATCCAAGGCTCTTGAATTCACATCGGTATCCGAAACATACAGAAAAGAATGGCTCACCAATGATGCCTCCACCTTCGAGTTGTTGGGCGATCATATAACCAGGATGTGCAAAGCTAACAGAGTCGTGCTGATGATTGATGAAGTTGACAAAACCAGTAATAACCAAACCTTTATACATTTTCTTGGCATGCTGCGGGACAAGTTTTTGGCGCGAAAAAACAAACAAGATTACACATTTCATAGCGTCATACTGGCCGGGGTTTACGATATCAAAAATATCAAACTGAAGTTGATCAGTGAAGGAAGCTACACACCAACGCCTGAAGAAAGCAAATTATATAACTCGCCATGGAACATAGCTGTCAGTTTCAAGGTTGATATGTCGTTCAATCCTAATGAAATAGCAACGATGCTGGCAGAATATGAAACTGACCACAACACAGGTATGGATATAGCGGCTATATCTGAGGAGATCCACAGCTATACGAACGGATATCCATTTCTGGTGTCAAGAATCTGTCAGTGCATTGACGAAGAACTTCATAAAGACTGGACATGTGACGGCGTACACACTGCTGTAAAAGCACTGCTTGATGAAGAAAACACATTGTTTGACGATATCTATAAGAATCTAGAGAATAACAAAGATTTATATAACTTTGTCTATGGCATTCTCATTCTGGGCGAAAGCTACAGCTTTAAGTTCGGCAACCCTGTTGTGGGACTCGCCCATACCTTTGGCATCATAGAAAACAATAACGGCGCTGTGGTCCTATCAAATAGAATCTTTGAAACACTCATTTACGAGTACTTCATCTCCAAAGAGCAGACAAGTGAAGAGAAAAGGATAATCAAAGGGGTTCTCGCGTCTGATATTATCTGTGACGGCAGGTTTAATATGCAGCTATGCCTGGAAAAGTTTGCGGCGCACTACCATGAAATGTTCTGCGAAAGAGATGCTGAATTTCTCGAAAGACATGGGCGTCTGTTGTTTTTGTCCTATCTGCGTCCGTTGATTAACGGGTATGGTTTTTACCATATAGAGAGCGAAACAAGAAATCAGCGCCGGATGGACATTGTGTTGGATTATAATAAGGAGCAGTTTATCATAGAACTGAAGATCTGGCACGGCGAAAAATATAAGCAAGAAGCGTATCAACAGCTGCTTGGCTACATGGCCGGCAAGAACGCTGATATAGGGTATCTGCTCACATTTGATTTTCGCAAAAACGTGGACAGGCAGCCCTGTGCGCAATGGGTAGAGGTGGAAGACAAACGCATCTTCGATGTTGTCGTTTAAATTCGATGATCAGCTAATATCAGCTAATAGGGAGCACTTGTTTTTTTGTTCTTCAAAGCCCCAAGCAGGAACAAAACGGGGATAACCAATTGAACAATACCTTCAATAATAATGAGTATAATAGAAATTTCGGACACATCATCTATTGACGTCGCAATTAGGGAATACGTTGAATCCAGAACCAGAAAAGCTAAGAGAACGAGAACCACAGATAAACATAACTGTGCTTTTTCCGGCACATTACAATACTTTCTACCTATTATTCCGACGAAGATACCGAGACCTCCTGATATTAAGCCCAGAAGAAAAGTCATAACATTAGAAACACTAACTGTAGATAGACCTGACAATATTATTAAATATAATAGATATATTAATGAAGAAATGCTCCCAAATACAATGAGCAAAATGCCCGATACCATGAGTAATTTGCTACCCTGTGTGTAATTCATGAAACCCGGCTTCGAGATCCCAGAGGGGTTAACATATGGAACCTGCGCCGATGACTGGGGCATGGGTTCTGGCGGGATAGGGTAGTTTTGGTTTTGGTATTGTCCAGGAAATCCATAATTTTGTCCTTGGGCTGGGGGCTCGTAGCGCTGTTCCGGCATAGGCGGCGTATAGCTTTGACCTGGCGTTGGCGGCGTATGGCTCTGATTCGCCGTCGACGACATGGAGTTCTGTGCTTGTCCCGGAATCGCATAGGTCTGATCCAGTATGGGAGCGCTGGGCCGTTGGGGGGCTTCTGTGATTGCCGCCTCGTAATTCTGTGTCTTCTCTATCCCTTCCAGGGCTTCGCGCATTTCTGTGGGACTCGTAAATCGTCCCTGACGGTTAAAAGCGCAGGCTTTTAGCACAATCACACTAAGTTCCAAACTTACATCCTTAAGCAGAGGCATGGGAATGCCGCTCAGACGCTTTGCTAACGCCTCATCCCGGTCGCTGGGCATGATGGGATGAGGGAAATCTGGCAGAAACGGGGTTCGATTGTGATTTAGGAAACGATACAGAACAATACCCAGGGAATAGGTGTCCACACTGGATCCATACTGTTCTCCCCGAAAAACCTCCGGCGCCATGTACGTGTATGTGCCTTTTTTAGAAAGTCCGGACGAGGTGCGCTCAAGTTGCCGGGCAATTCCAAAGTCGCCCAGCTTGTATTCGCCATGGGGAGACATAAAGATGTTGTCCGGCTTGATATCGCGATGGATGGTATTTCTCTGGGCACATAGCTCCAATGCCCGGCAAATATGGATGCCCAGCTTGACAACGTCGGCTGTGGAAAGAGGTGTCTGTGCGGCATAATCGGAAAGGCTTGTCAGCAGCTCCATGCGGATCAGGATATCCCAACCGATCCCGTCTTTTTTTTCAATAATTTGGTGATCCTCTAAACTGACAATATTGTTGGTGCCGCGGAACTGTCTCATCAGATCGATTTCAGAAACAATGTCTGTAACGAAAGCATACAAAAAGCTTTGCATGGACTCATGATCAAGCCCGTCGTTCCTCATCTGCCGTATTTCCCCCTCATCATGGGGGATGGAAATGATTTTTACAGCGGAGTAGTAGGTTTTGCCGAACTCTTCCCGGCGAACCTTATAAACTTTGCCGAACCCTCCTTCTCCGAGCAAGGAGTCGATGTACCATGTGCCCCACAGGGGCTCATATTTTTTTATATCGGTCACGTTTTATTCTCCTTTTTGTCTGGCGGTTTGTCGATGGGTGTTCATAACTTGTAGAGTGCACAGGGTATTAAATCAACAGCGCCATAATGGCCTTATGGGCGTGGAGCCTGTTTTCCGCCTGATCGAAGACGATGCTGTGCGGTCCCTCCAGTACATCCTCTGTAATTTCCTCACCGCGGTGAGCCGGCAGGCAATGCATCACCACAGCTTCGGCCTGAGCGTGCTGCAGCAGTTCGGCATTCACTTGATATCCGGCAAAAGCTTTCTGGCGCGTATTCGCTTCGGTTTCCTGCCCCATGCTGGCCCATACGTCGGTATAGATGATATCGGCTCCGGCCGCGGCGTCAAAAGGATCGGTGACAAGATGTACCGACCCGCCGCTCACGTTGGCATTGGCTTGTGCCAGCGCCACGACCTCCTGGGCCGGCGGGTATCCCTGGGGAGAAGCGATCACGATATGCATCCCGACTTTTGTTCCGCCGATGAGCAGGGAGTGTGCCACATTGTTGCCGTCGCCGATATAGGCAAGCTTCAGGCCTTGCCAGGATCCTTTGTGTTCGCGAATGGTGACCAGGTCGGCCAATACTTGAGTCGGATGCAGGGAATCTGTCAGGCCATTGATGACGGGAACAGAGCCGAAGCGAGCCAGATCCAACACATCCTGATGACGGAATGTCCGAATCATAATGCCATCTACCATCCGGGATAATACCCGCGCCGTATCCTGGATGGCCTCGCCCCGTCCAATCTGTATATCCCGGTCGCTGAGAAATAACCCATGGCCTCCAAGCTGATAGATGCCCACTTCAAAAGACACGCGGGTGCGCGTGGAGGATTTTGTAAAGATAAGTCCCAAGGTTTTACCCTGAAGAATAGGATGAGGAATTCCGGCGCGCAGCTGCCTTTTTAACTCCTGGGCCGTATCGGCCATCAGAGATATTTCCTCTGGAGAATAATCCTGCAATGTAATAAAGTGCTTGCCGTGAAAACGTTCTTTAACCTCCTGGATCACATGTGTTCCCCTTCCTTCTGATGATGCTGATGTGTCCGCTGTATGACTTTCCCATTATATCACATAATGACTGACAACAACATGTCCACTTGGCATCTGGCGGCATCTGGCGGCATCTGGCGATGATTCCGGGTGTTCCGGATGTTCCGGATGATTACGGATGATGTGATGGCCTGTCAACAAGGGTCTGTCAACAAGGGTCAACAAGGGTCTTGCAGGCGACATCCCTTTGTGATATATTGGCATTATTAGGGTGTGTGAGGGAATTAGCATGAAAAAACTACCCCTGGGAATACAGAATTTTCGTGAGATTATTCAAAGGAAATACCTGTATATAGATAAAACGCAGTATATCTATAACCTTTTTCATGACGCAAAATATTATTTTCTGTCCCGTCCCAGGAGATTTGGTAAATCCCTATTAATTGACACCATCTCTGAAGTGTTCAGCGGAGACAAAGATCTTTTCAGAGGGCTTTTTATCTATGATTCGGATTACGCTTTTGAAAAGCATCCGGTTTTGCGACTCGATATGAGCAATATATCAAGTGAAACCTCTCAAATACTCAAAGATTCCCTTGCGGTTGCATTGAGAAAACGTGTTAAAGGAGAAGAGTTGGACATAGACTCTGAAATCCCTTCGGATATATTTAAAAATTTGATTGAATCTTTATACGAAAAGTATAAAAAGAGGGTTGTTGTTCTCATAGACGAATACGATAAACCCATACTGGATCACCTCGCGAACACAGAACAAGCGGAGGCGAACAGAAGGGTATTAAGGGGTTTTTACGGCATCCTGAAATCAATGGATCCCTATCTCGAATTTGTATTTATTTCAGGTGTCACAAAGTTCACTAAGACGTCCTTGTTTTCTGAGCTTAATAACCTGTTGGATATAACCTTAACCCAAAAATATGTGAATATCTGTGGCATCGTCACAGACGACCTTAATAAATATTTTTGCGACCATATGGCACATCTGTCTTCTCTCGACGATTTCCGGCGCTTTGAAAGCTTACATGATGAAATCCTGGCATGGTATGACGGGTATTCCTGGGATGGAAAGTCACGGGTGATCAACCCTTTTTCTCTGCTCAGCTTTTTTGTTCAGGAGAGATTTGCGAGCTTCTGGTATGCCAGCGGCACCCCGGCATTTCTCATTAATCTTCTAAAAAAAAGGCCGGAATCATTCCTGGCGCTGAAAAGCTTGGAGATACGTGAAAGAGTGCTGGACACTTTTGATCCCGCAAGAATGGAAATTGAACCTATGTTATTTCAAACAGGCTATTTAACTGTCAAGGAAACGCGTTTTCGCGGGGCTCCCATAAGCTATTTGCTCACCATACCCAATCGTGAGGTCGAGGAAGCCTTGTACATGAATATCATCGCCGAGTTTACCGAAAAAGGGGATACTTTTGCGGAAACGGCTTACTGGAGGATACACGAATCATTGGAAACAGGAGACCTTCAAAGCATGCTTGACACCTTAAAAGCCCTTTTTGCGTCAATTCCCTATCAACTCCATATTGACCGTGAAGCTTACTACCATTCGATCTTTTATGCGGTGATGAGTGTTCTGGGATTTGACATGGATGTGGAGGTGTCAACGTCAAAGGGCAGGTTAGATGCTGTGTTGGAGACAGATGACAAAGTCTATGTTATGGAATTTAAATATAAAGATTGCAAACCGGATGTGAAAGAGCAAGAACAACGAATCCTTTTTGAAGCTGCTTTGACTGAGGGGATGACTCAAATTAACGATCGCGGCTATTGCGAAAAGTATAAAGGAAAGGGAAAGATGGTAGTTCAAACGGTTTTTGCGTTCCTGGGCAGGGACAATATAGAGATGAGGACGGAAACAATAGGATCCTCAGATCGCCATAAGGTTAATTAAAATGATTCCGCTTTGCGGGAATGGCAGCTACACTTGCTTTCTTAGCTCAGCAAGCCTTTCCTGTGTAATCCCTGTATGCTGCCGCATGGCCTCCACAGTATCATGAGGAGAATTGGCCCGAAGAGCCAAGACCAGTAGATCTTCCGCCTATGAACATCCAGAACATGATCCCTACAAAGCAGCAACGGTGACGAGGAAACAACACCAGAGGAAACAACACCAGGTTTGCAAAAAGGAGTGATTTCGCATAAAATTGGTGGGAAGGCACATTTTACGTCATGGAGTTTCGATGTAAGGTATGAACGGACAAACGTTGTGCGCCATCAGGATATGATGACGCATAATGATAGGAATTGTTGAGGGGGGGGATATGACTGGGGCTACTGTAGGGGATGTAGTAGTTCCCAAACCTAATCCGGATTGTGAGACTACACATGAAGAGAACAAAGCGCGAAGGGAGGAACTTGATAAATTTGAACCTACTAAAAGATGTGAAAATCCAGAAGCGAGAAAAATACAAGTAGCGGGTCAGACAATAGATGGTATTGATGGGTGTGGAGTTACAATTTCAAACGCAAGGTTTACTTCTGCAAGTGGGGGTAGCTCGATTCCAGTATCAGCGCAATCTAACTACACTTGTTTAACAGCAGAGCTTAAAAAAGGGGTTGTAGAAGGAAATCCCGCTATAGATAGAGCAAATGGAAGTTTGCTTGATTGTGATGGGAATGGTCGGCATCCATATAAAGGGCCGCCGGAACCCTCTCAGGCAGGAGGGCATTGCGAAACACGTACTCTAGATGAGCTTGTTAAGAATGGTCAAACTCTTTCGGGTGGCACATTATCAATCAATATCGATTGGCGTCAGGATGGAAAAAAACTAAAGCATCCTTGTGAAGGTTGTCATGATATGCTGTGTTACGCAGTAAAAGAATGCGAATTGAATGTTGAACTTTGCACAAATAGGGAGGATGAAGACCCTCCAGAGTCTGTTAACATGGCAAATTTTTGTCCTTATGATTATGATAATCGAAAGAGTCTTTCAGGTCGAAAAAAACGAAACGCTTTGTTGGAAGCATTAGGAGGGTTTGGGGGGTGAAAAGTTGATACACAATTCTTTTAAGGAGTCTATCATGGGAATGCAAATGCCTTCTGTTATTGAAAAACTTGGGGTTTCTGGCTTTGAGATTGACTATCAAGTAAGTGATATTGATTTTATTGACACTTTTAGGTGTTGCAAATCAAACCCAAGGCTTAGTGATGCTTTCAAAAAGATAAATCATAAGGCAAGCATAGGGTTGGCGGCTGCTATTGCAGAATTTGTTTATTGGCGTTTAGATGGGTATCGAAACTTTCATGATGCTCAAAATCGCATTGAGTCAACATGGGTTGGGGCAATTAATTTAGCCTATATAAAATATGTTAAATATGAGATAGATGAAGAAATGGAACCTTATGAAGAAGAAATAGATGGGGTTGTTTTGTTAATGTTGTTGATGCTCTCAAAAATAACAAACTCTTATGTTCATGGAGCCTGTTACATACATTTCCCGTTAGTCAGCCTAGCTCTTCTGGCAAGAGATGTATTGCCAAAGCACAAAAAACAGTTCAACGCATGGCTGACTGATGTAACACGCCGTGCGGCGGAAGCCTACCCTTGCCGCTATAACTATGAAGATTTAGACGGCACGGATAACAATTATTATGACTCCTCGGATGAACCTGTCATTCCAAGAGAGTTCTTTTTCGACCCATCATTTCCGTGTGATGATGCGTCCGTAAAGAAAGCGGCAAATCAATTTCTGGCCGGCCTTGATTATAAAAACAATCCCTATCTCTATTCGCCGGAAGAAATGATTGCCAAGGGATTCAAAGGAACACCCTATTCATTATGACGAACTATCTCATACCTTTCTATATACAAGATGCTGGAATAGATACCCCGGTTTTGCGATATCTCTGGGATGATACCGATATATTTTCTAAATTCCAATATAACCCTGAATCTCTGCTTGAGAAAGTGGAGAGCGTTAGTCTGCGTGGGAAAGCAGTATAATGGTCAAAGGAATCTAGACAGCAAAACCGCCCCATAAAAGATATGTGGTAAACTGAACCCATGAAGAAAAAATACACACCAGA